>NZ_LIQX01000505.1 GCF_001418475.1 Streptomyces ossamyceticus
GCCGTGTGGTTGTAGACCACGTCGAGGATCACCTCGATCCCCGCCTCGTGCAGCGCCCGCACCGCCGACTTGAACTCCAGCACCTGCTGCCCCCGGTCGCCCCAGGAGGCGTACGCGTTGTGCGGGGCGAAGAAGCCGATCGTGTTGTAGCCCCAGTAGTTGTTGAGGCCCATGTCGACCAGCCGGTGGTCGTTCACGAACTGGTGGACGGGCATCATCTCCAACGCCGTCACACCCAGCTCGGTCAGGTGCTCGATGACCGCAGGGTGGGCGAGCGCCGCGTACGTACCGCGCAGCTCCTCGGGGAGCCCCGGGTGCCGCATGGTCAGGCCCTTGACGTGCGCCTCGTAGATCACCGTGTGGTGGTACTCGGTGCGCGGCCGCCGGTCGTCTCCCCAGTCGAAGTAGGGGTTCACCACGACCGACGTCATCATGTGCGGGGCGGAGTCCAGGTCGTTGCGCCGCTCGGGCGCCCCGAAGTGGTAGCCGTACACCTCCTCCCCCCAGCCGATGGAGCCGCTGATCGCGCGCGCGTACGGGTCGAGGAGCAGTTTCGCGGAGTTGCAGCGCAGCCCCCGCTCGGGTGCGTACGGGCCGTGCACACGGAACCCGTACCGCTGACCGGGCATCACGCCCGGCAGATACGCGTGCCGCACGAACGCGTCCGTCTCGCGCAGTTCCACCGCCGTCTCGGAGCCGTCGTCGTGCAGCAGACACAGCTCGACTCGGTCCGCGGCCTCCGAGAAGACCGCGAAGTTGGTGCCGGCGCCGTCGTATGTGGCACCGAGCGGATACGCCTGTCCAGGCCAGACCTGCATGGATACGACTCTTCCCGTTGTCGCGCGCCGCCGGGGCGACTGTCGAAGGGAGTCTCCCCCAAAGTGGGGAACCATCGACGGCATATGTCTTTCTTGCCGCGGCGCAGTGCGTCACCCCTCCTCGGGGCGAGAATCTCCAGCGGCTCGCTCCCGGCCCGTCCGGGAAACGGAACCGTCGTACGCCGTGCGGTGGTTGAGAAACGACCTGTCCATCCGGCTGCACCGCCCCCCGCTCCCGGAGTACCCTTCCTTGATCGTTGAGTAGGGGTGAGCTCGGGGGAGCGGAAGGCGGTGCGTGGGTGGGCTCGGGAGGGCTGGAGCTGCCTCCTGGTGACACGGGCGACACGGGTCACGAGGGGAACTCCACAGATGTCCCGCCCGGCGCGGTGTCCCTGGCACGGCCGATGGAGACGGGATCCATCGGCCCGGAACTGGACTGGAACGCCGAGGCCTGGCTGGAGGTGCGTACCCGCGCCCAGCGGGCCGGCCGCGCCTACATCTGGCTGAACCTCGTCGAACAGCGGCTGCGTGCCGTCGTGGCCGCCGTGCTGCGCCCCATCTACGAACCGGTGCACGGCGACGACTGGGTGGTGGCCGCCGCGGGCCCCGCCGGACAGGAGTGGGTGCAGCGCGCCGTCGCGGTGCGCGAGGTCAGCCGCCGCAAGGGCTATCTGCTCGACCCGGCCGACGACAACGTCCTCAGCTTCCTCACGCTGCCCCAGCTGCGCGAGTTGATGGTGCAGCACTGGCCCTGCTTCGAGCCGTACATCGACGAGCGGCGCGACGTGGAACTGGCCCTCGACGAGTTGGAGGTCACCCGCAACGTCGTCTCCCGCAACCGGGCCCTGTCCGAGGCCGTCCTCGGCCAGGCCGAGCGGGCCTCGGCGAAGCTGCTGGAGATACTCGGCGCGGGCAGCGACGTCCCCTCGGCGCGCCGGCTGCCCGTCGACGCGGTGGAGGACCTGATCGGCGACCGGTACGCGGACGTCGTCGCCGTCCACCCCGACCGGGTGCGGCTGCTGCGGCAGTTCCCCGCCGAGGACCTCTTCGGCGGCGCCCGCCGCCTCGACGCCATCGGCATAGGGCTCAATCTGCTGGTGCAGAACTTCTCCGGGCGGCGGCTGGTCCGGCTCGCCGAGTCCGGATGCCGGGTCCGGCTGCTGTTCCTCAACCCGGCCTCCAGCGCGGTCAAACGCCGGGAGCGGGAACTCGGTATAAAACGGGGCGAACTCAGCCGGGCCGTCGAGATGAACATCCTGCACATGCGCCGGGTCCGCTCCCGGCTCCGCGACCCCGGCGCCTTCGAGATCCAGGTCTTCGACGAGACACCCCGATTCACCGCCTACCTCGTGGACGGCGACGGCTCGGACGGCGTCGCCGTCGTCCAGACCTATCTGCGCCGCACCCGCGGCATGGAGGCGCCGGTGCTGGTGCTGCGCGGCGGCAACCGGGTGCTCAAGGCGGACCAGAACGGCGAAGTCGGGCTTTTCGATACGTATCGCGAGGAGTTCGAAGTGGCCTGGGCCGACTCGCGCCCGGTGTCATGACCCGCTCCGCGCCCCCGAACCGGCCCGGTACCGGCCCCCGCGGCGGCCGTCGTGTCGGCCCGCGCGTCGGCTCCCGGAGCGCCTGCCGGGCGGCGGTAAGCGGAACGCGGTCCTCGGATTGTCAGTGGCGCATGCGATGGTGGTGACCACTGGGGGAAAGCACCACCAAGAAGGGGGGCCAGCATGGGTTGGCACCGGCAGCTGCTGATCGGCTTCGACCTGGAGACGACCGGGACGGACCCGCGCGAGGCGCGCATCGTCACCGGGGCGGTGATCGAGGTCAAGGACGGGGAGCCGGCCGGCCACCGGGAGTGGCTCGCCGACCCGGGCATGGAGATCCCGGAGGAGGCGGTGGCGGTGCACGGCATCACCAACGCCCGCGCGACGGCCGAGGGCAGACCAGCCGACCAGGTCGCCCACGCCATCGCCGACGTCCTCGTCTCCTACTGGAAGACCGGCGTCCCGGTCGTGGCATACAACGCGGCCTTCGACCTCACCCTGCTCTCCGCGGAGTTGCGCCGCCACGGCCTGCCGTCCCTGCGGGACCGCCTGGGCGGCCGGGACCCCGCCCCCGTCATCGACCCGTACACCATCGACCGCTCCGTGGACCGCTACCGCCGGGGCAAGCGCAACCTCGAAGCGGTCTGCGCCGAGTACGGCGTCCCCCTCGACGCCGCGCACGACGCCTCCGCGGACGCCCTGGCCGCCGCCCGGCTCGCCCGGGCGATAGCCGGCCGCCACCCCAAGGTGGCCGCCCTCGGCCTCGCCGAGCTGCATCGCCGTCAGATCGAGTGGTACGCCGAATGGGCGGCCGACTTCCAGGACTTCCTCCGCCGCAAGGGCAACGCGGACGCGGTGGTGGACGCGACCTGGCCCCTGCGCGAGCCGGCGGACGAAGCGGTCCGCTAGGACCCTCCGTCCGACGGACCGATCACGGACGCACCACGGATCGACCCACGGGCACGGTACGGACCGACGCACGGGCACGGTACGGACCGACGCACGGGGCTGAGCACGGACCGACGACCGATCGACCACGGACCGACCCGGAAAGCGAGCAGTCGGATGATCTCTCTGCGTGAGACACATGACAGCGACGTGCCCCACTTCTGGGCGCACCAGTCCGACCCGGACGCCCAGCACGCCGCCGCCTTCACCGGCAAGTACCACTACGACCGGGCCGAGTTCGACGCCCACTGGGCGCGGATCCGCGCCGACGCCGGCATCGTGCAGCGCACGATCCTGGCAGACGGCGAGGTGGTCGGACAGATCGCGGTCTTCGGCCCGCCCGACGAGCGCGAGGTCACCTACTGGATCGACCGCGCCCACTGGGGCCGGGGCATAGCCACCGCCGCCCTGACCGCTTTGGTGGACCTCGTCCCGGACCGCCCGCTGTACGCGCACGCGGCCGCCGACAACACCGGCTCGATCCGAGTCCTGGAGAAGTGCGGCTTCGCCGTCACCGGCCACGACCGTGGCTTCGCCCTGGCGAGAGCGGCCGAGATCGACGAAGTGGCCCTCACCCTGACCTGAGTCCCTCGGTCAGAAGGGATACCAGCGCACGGTCTCGTCCCCGTCCCGCAGCGAGGCGACCCGGCGTTCGAACTCCGCCAGCGCCCTGGGGTTGCTCGGCGCGTGCTGGGCCACCCAGGCGCAGCTGGCCGTCTCCCGGGCACCGCGCAGCACGGAGCAGCCCTCCCACGCGCGCACGTCCCAGCCGTAGGCGGCGGTGAAGGCGTCGTACTCCTCGGCCGGCAGCCCGTAGCGGTCGTGGGACAGCGCCATGACGACGAGGTCGTGCTCGCGCAGATCGCCGGAGAAGGTCTCCAGGTCGACCAGGAGCGGGCCGTCGGGCCCGACATGGACGTTGCGGGGCAGCGCGTCGCCGTGGATGGGCCCCGGCGGCAGATGGGGGACGAGGGCGGCCGCGGCCGCCGCGAAGCCGTCGCGGCGCTCCCGCAGATACGCCGCGTCGGCCGGGTCGACGGCGTCACCCGCGAGCCGCAGCCAGCGCTCGACCCCGCCCAGCAGTTCCCGGCGCGGGAGGTCGACCTCGGGGGAGGGCAGTGCGTGGACCAACCGCAGCAGTTCGGCCAAATCGCGGGCGCCCGCGGGCCGTACGGGGTCGGGCAGCCGGTGCCACACCGTCACCGGGTGCCCCTCCACGAGCAGCGCCTCGGCCTCGGCCGCCCGCACCGCCGGGACACCCGCCCCGGTGAGCCAGGCCGCGATCCGCAGCTCACGCCGGGCCCGGTCGAGGAGCTCGGCGTCGCGGCCCACCTTGACCACCAGGTCACCGGCGGCGAACACCGCGTTCTCGCCCAGCGCGAGCAGCCGCGCGTCCCCGGCCGCACCGGGCAGCACGCCCGACGCCACCAGTACGTCCCGTGCCCGTGCCTCGTCCATCCGTCGCCTCCGTGTCCGGGACCCACCCGTACGGCCGACGCTCCCGCGGGAGGTCGGGTTCACGCCATTGCCGGGTCAGTCTCGCATTCGCACAGGTCGGAGCGTGTGCTCGGTGCCTTGACGGCCTGTCATGCCCTCAGCACCATGTCGGACATGACCGTGGCGACCGCGACGCCGAAGCGTCCACGACCGGCGAGGCGGCGCACGTCGGCGGCGGACCGGGAGCGGCGTCCCCTGGACCACGGCGCCTGGTTCCTGGTGCTGCCGGCCCTGATCCCGATCCTGGTCCTGAGCGTGGGACCGCTGCTGTACGGGATCTCGCTGGCGTTCACCGACGCCCAGTCGGGCCGCACCGAACCCACCGAGTGGATCGGCACCCTGAACTTCCAGGACCTGCTGCACGACACGCTGTTCTGGGGGTCGTTCCGGATCGGGCTGGTGTGGGCGGTCGGGGTGACCGTGCCGCAGTTCCTGCTCGCCCTGGGCCTCGCCCTGCTGCTCAACGAGCGGTTGCGCCTGCGCTGGCTCGCGCGGGCCCTCGCGATCGTCCCGTGGGCGATGCCCGAGGTGGTCGTCGGCGTGATGTGGCGGCTGGTCTACCACCCGGACGCGGGCATCCTCAACGAGACCCTCCGCGACCTGGGTCTCGGCGGCGGCCGTGACTGGCTGAGCGGACTGGCCACCGCCCTGCCCGCCGTGATCGTGGTCGGCGTCTGGGCGGGCATGCCCCAGACCACGGTCACCCTCCTCGCCGGGCTGCAGAACACACCCCGTGAACTCCACGAGGCCGCCGCGATGGACGGCGCGGGCGCCTGGCGCCGCTTCCGCACGGTCACCTGGCCCGCCCTCAGACCCGTCGCCCTCGCGATCACCGCCCTCAATCTCATCTGGAACTTCAACTCCTTCGCCCTGGTGTACGTCCTCACCAGCGGCGGACCGGGCGGCCGGACCCGGCTGCCGATGCTCTTCGCCTACGAGGAGGCCTTCCGCTACGGACAGTTCGGGTACGCGGCGGCGATGGGCTGTGCGATGGTCGCGCTGATCTCGGTCGTCCTCGCGTTCCACCTGGTGGGCCGGCTGAGGCGGGGTGGGGAGGGATGAGGACCGGCAGGGCGGCCCGCGCGGGCCAGTACACGGCGCTCGTCGCGTATCTCGTCTTCCTCGCGTTCCCCTTCCTGTGGCTGGTCTCCACCGCCTTCAAACCGGCCCGGGAGCTGAGCAGTCTCCACCCGACCTGGATCCCCGAGAACCCGACCCTCGGCAACTTCCGGCAGGCCTTCGACGAACAGCCGCTGCTCCAGGCCGCGCTCAACTCGCTGGTCGCGGCGCTCGGCGCGGCCGTCGTCGCCGTGGTGATCGCGACCCCGATGGCGTACGTCATGGCCCGGCACCGCGGCACGCTGTCGCGGATGGCGACCGGCTGGGTGGTGGTCAGCCAGGCGTTCCCGTTCGTGCTGGTGATCATCCCGCTGTTCCTGGTGCTGAAGAACCTCCGGCTGATCAACTCCGTGCCCGGTCTGATCATGGTGTACGTGGTGTGGGCGCTGCCGTTCGCGCTGTGGATGCTCGTCGGCTACGTCAGGGCCGTGCCCGTCGAACTGGAGGAGGCGGCGGCGGTCGACGGGGCCGGGAGGCTGCGGACGCTGGTGTCGGTGACGGCGCCGCTGCTGGCGCCGGGCATCGTGGCGACGGCGCTGTTCGCGTTCATCACCGCGTGGAACGAGTTCTTCTTCGCGCTGGTGCTGCTCAAGACCCCGGAGAAGCAGACCCTGCCGGTCGTCCTCACCCATTTCATCGGCGCCGAGGGCGTCGCCGACCTCGGCCCGCTGGCCGCCGCCGCGTTCCTCGCGACGCTGCCCTCGCTGATCGTGTTCGCGCTCATCCAGAGGCGGATCACGGGCGGCATGCTCGCCGGGGCGGTGAAGAGCTGATGCGCGGTCCCCGATGGCTCACGGCGGTGCTGCTGCTGTGCCTGCTCGCCGCCGGCTGCACGGCGGACGGCTCCGATGGCTCCGACGACGGCCGGATCACCCTCCGCTTCCAGTCTCTGGCCTGGCAGGAGGAGTCCGTCGCCGTCAACAAGGAGCTGGTCCGGGAGTGGAACGCCACGCATCCCGACGTCCGGGTCGAGTACGTGCAGGGCAGTTGGGACAGCGTCCACGACCAGCTGCTCACCTCCTTCGAGGGCGGTGAGGCCCCGGACATCATCCACGACGCCTCCGACGACCTCGCGGACTTCGCCCACGGCGGCTACCTGGCCGATCTGCGGGGGCTGCTGCCCCAGCGGCTCCGGGCGGACATCCCGCGGCACAGCTGGGAGACGACGACCTTCGGGGACGGGATCTACGGGGTGCCGTTCCTCCAGGAGCCGAGGGTCCTGATCGCCAACGCGACCTGGCTCCGTGAGTCCGGCGTACGCGTGCCGACCCCCGAGGACCCGTGGAGCTGGGCGGAGTTCCGGGCGGTCGCCGAGGAGCTGAGCGGCGAGGGGAAGTACGGCGTCGCCTGGCCGCTGAAGGAGCCGGTGTCGGCCACGCTCAACCTGTCGCTGTCGGCGGGCGGACAGTTGTTCCACCGGGGCGCGGACGGCAAGGTCGAGGTCCGCTTCGAGGCGGCCGACGCGGTGGTGCCGAGGACCGTGCACGACGGGGTGAACACCGACCGGAGCGCGTCGGGCACCACGCTCGGCATGGGCGGTTCCGACACCCTGCCCGGCTTCTTCGGCGGCACGTACGCGATGGTCCCGCTCGGCTTCTCCTACCGCCAGCAGATCGTCCAGCAGGCGCCCGAGGGGTTCGACTGGCAGGTGCTGCCCGCGCCTGCCGGGGCCGCCGGTCTCACCCAGGGGGTCAGTCCGCAGACCCTCTCCCTCGCCGAGGACAGCCCCCACAAGAAGGAGGCCGCCGCCTTCGTCGACTTCCTCCTCCGGCCGCCGAACATGGTCCGCCTCGCCCTCGGCGACTGGATGCTGCCGACCGGCACCGAGGCCCTGAAGGACCCGGCCCTGCGCACCACCGAGCACGGCTGGGCGACCGGCACGGCCCTCGCCGCGCACCTGCGCTCCGCCCCGGCCCAGTCGGTGCGCGGTTACCCGGAGTGGAAGGACAAGGTGGCCACGCCCGCCTTCCAGGAGTACTACAGCGGCGCCATCGACCTCGACGAACTGCGCTCCCGCCTGGAGGAGGACGGAAACCTGGTCCTGGCCCGCTACCAGCGCTGAGCGCGAGAACAAGGTTGCACGAGACGTCTCGTCTCGCTTAGGGTCCTCGCATGACCTCACACATCGCCATGTTCTCCATCGCCGCCCACGGCCACGTGAACCCGAGCCTCGACGTGATCCGGGAGCTGGTCGCACGCGGCCACCGCGTCACCTACGCGATCCCGCCGGCGTTCGCCGAGAAGGTGGCCGCGACCGGCGCCGAACCCAGGCTGTGGCACTCGACGCTGCCCGGCCCCGACGACGACCCCTCGGCCTGGGGGAGCGAACTCCTCGACAACGTGGAGCCCTTCCTCGACGACGCGATCCAGGCCCTGCCTCAGCTCGCCGCGGCGTACGAGGGCGACGAACCCGACCTCGTGCTGCACGACATCACCGCCTACCCGGCGCCCGTCCTCGCCCACCGCTGGGGCGTCGAGGCGATCTCGCTCTCCCCGAACCTGGTCGCCTGGGACGGCTACGAGGAGGAGGTCGCCGAACCGATGTGGGCCGAGCCGAAGAAGACCGAACGCGGCCAGGCGTACTACGCCCGCTTCCGTGCCTGGCTGGAGGAGAACGGGATCACCGCTCACCCGGACGACTTCGTCGGCCGCCCCGCCCACTCCCTCGTCCTCATCCCGAAGGCGCTCCAGCCGCACGCGGACCGGGTCGACGACAGTCGCTACACCTTTGTCGGCACCTGCCAGGGCGATCGCTCCCAACAGGGCCACTGGCAGCGGCCCGCCGGTGCCGACAAGGTGCTCCTCGTGTCGCTCGGGTCGGCCTTCACCAAGCAGCCCGACTTCTACCGCGAGTGCGTCCGGGCCTTCGGCGACCTGCCGGGCTGGCACCTGGTGCTCCAGGTCGGACGCCATGTCGACCCGGCCGAACTGGGCGAGATCCCAGCCAACGTCGAGGTCCGGGACTGGGTGCCGCAACTGGCGGTCCTGGAGCAGGCCGACGCCTTCATCACCCACGCGGGCGCGGGCGGCAGCCAGGAGGGACTGGCCACCGCCACGCCCATGGTCGCCGTACCGCAGGCCGTCGACCAGTTCGGCAACGCCGACATGCTCCAGTCCCTCGGTGTGGCCCGCCATCTCCCCATGGAGGAGGCGACGGCCGCGACCCTGCGCGAGGCGGTGCTCGCCCTCGTCGACGATCCCGACGTGGCGAGTCGGCTCAAGGAGGTGCGGGAGGAGATGGCGCGGGAGGGTGGCACCCGGCGGGCCGCCGACCTCATCGAGGCCGCGCTCAGGGCCCGGCCATAGTGAGACGATGCAGGAAAAAGCAGGACGGTTGCTTCTCTACCGTGACGTCTCGGCGCAATTCAGGTAACGATCCGATTGCTTCATAACGCTCGGGTAACGCCCGTCCTGTGAGGTGAGCGCACTGATCCTGTTGCCGAGTACGACCGTTACCCCGTCCGAAAGGTTGCACTCGGCACTTCTTGTACCTCGGGTGAACAGCTCCCAAGCTGAGTTTGAACTCACTTCGAACGCCAGGAAGTTGACCCATGCGCCGAGACATACCCGACCTCGCAGAGGTGCGCCGCGTCACGCAGAAGAAGCGTGACGCCTGGTGGACCGTGCTCCTCGTCGACCCGGTCGCCACACCCCTGGTGCGGCTCACCGCGAAGTACACGAAGATCACGCCCAACCAGCTGACCTGGGGCGCCTTCCTGCTCGGTCTGGTGTCCGCGGCCTTCTTCGCGCTGGGCGACTGGCGCTGGCTGATCGCCGGCGCCGTCCTCTACCACCTGAGCTTCATCCTCGACTGCATGGACGGCAAGGTCGCCCGGCTCACCGGCCAGGGCTCCGTGTTCGGAGCCTGGCTCGACTTCGTCTTCGACCGCATCCGGGTGGCGGCGTGCGCGGTCGCCCTGATGGCCGGGCAGTACCACCGCACCGGCGACACCCTCTACATCTGGCTCGCCGCCGCCGTCATCGGCTGCGACGCGCTGCGCTACATCAACTCCCTGGAGACCTTCAAGGTCCGCCACACCATGCGCAAGCAGATCAAGACGCGGCTCCGTGAGGCCCGCCGCGCGGAGAACGAGCGCGAGCTCGCCTTCATGGAGGACCTGCTCCGCGAGAACCCCGAGGCCGACATCGAGCAGGACCTGCGCACGGTGACCGCCGAGGCCGTCCAGGCCGCCCCGCAGGCCCAGGTCGTCGACCTCCACCAGGAGTTCCGCCGCCGCTTCCCGGCCTATCTGCGCGTCCGTTCCTTCCTGCTGCGCCACCGCGTCCGTCCCCATCTGATCAGCGGCATCGAGTTCCAGATGGGTGTCTTCATGATCGGCCCGCTGGTCGACTCGGTGCTGCCGGCGACCATCGTCTCGGGTGTGCTGCTCCTCGTCTTCGAACTGGCCATCATCTACAAACTGCTGCTGTCGACCAGGGACTTCACCCGCACGATCGACTCCTTCGACCGCGAGACGGTCTCCGAGACGATCACCAGGGCGGCCTGACCGTCGTACGGAACGGAACGGAACGGAACGGCACGGGGGCCGGGGTGCGCGACGCACCCCGGCCCCCGTCCACGCGGACGGCCCGTCAGACTCGTACCGCGTCGTCCCTCCGTGACTCCGGGACCGGTCCCGCCTCCGGCGCCTCGTCGTGGGTGAGGTCGGGCAGACGGTGCAGCCACTTCGGCAGGTACCAGTTGCGCTCGCCGAGCAGGGCCATCACCGCAGGGAGGAGGACACCCCGGATGATGGTCGCGTCGATGAGCACGGCCGCCGCGAGACCCACACCCATCTGCTTCATGGACTGCATGGACAGCGTCCCGAAGATCGCGAAGACGGCGACCATGATGACGGCGGCACTGGTGACGACCCCCGCCGTGGTCACCACACCGTGCTGGATCGCGTCCTTCGTCGTACGGCCCCGCAACCGCGCCTCACGGATCCGCGAGACCACGAACACGTGGTAGTCCATCGACAGACCGAACAGGATCACGAAGAGGAACAGCGGCAGCCAGGTGATGATGGCGCCCACACCCTCCGCGCCCACCAGCGAGGCACCCCAGCCGTGCTGGAAGACCGCGACGAGGATGCCGTACGCGGCGCCCACCGACAGCAGGTTCAGCACGATCGACGTCACCGCGACGGTCAGCGAGCGGAACGACAGCAGCATCAGACCGAAGGCGAAGACCACCACGAACGCGAAGACCGGAACGACCGCTCCCCCCAACTCGTCGTTGAAGTCCTTCGAACCGGCGACCTGCCCGGTGATCGGCGCCTCGACGCCGTCCACCTTCCCGAGCGTCGCCGGACGCACCTCGTTCCGCAGCTTGTCCAGGCTCTCGCCCGCCCTGTCGAGATCGGAGCCGCCCACCAGCGGGACATAGACGAACGCGAGGTTCTGCGCGTCGTGCACCTTGATCTCGACCGGGCCGCGTGAGGCACCGGAGCTGATCGCCCGCTCACGGAAGTCGGCCAGCGCCGCCTTCACCTCGGCGGAGTTGATGTCCTTCGCCTTGACGACCACCTCGGCCGGCTCGGAGCCGCCCGGGAACGCCTCGTTGAGCCGGTTGTACGTCTGCACGATGGGCAGCGAGTCGCCGAACTCCTTGTCCAGGGTGAGCTGCTCGGTCTTCATACCGAGCGCGGGAGCCGCGATGGCGAGCAGCGCGCCGCCCGCGACGGCGACCGAGACGACCGGCCGGGCGAGCACGCCCTTCAGCACGGCCGTCCAGAACCGGCTCTCGCGGTTTGCGCCGCCCCGGTTGCGGCGGAGCTTGCTCTGCGGGTGCAGGAAGGGGATCTTGCCCTTCTCGACGCGCTCGCCCAGCAGCGACAGCAGCGCGGGCAGGACGGTCACCGACCCGACCATGGCGACCGCCACGACCATCAGCGAGGCCAGACCCATCGCCTCGAACTCGGCGAGACCGGTGAACAGCATGCCCGCCATCGCCACGCACACCGTGACACCGGAGACGATGATCGCGCGACCGCTGGTGGCGGCGGCGATCCTGAGGGCGGTCTGCGCGTCCCGGCCGGCCTCGCGCTCCTCGCGCTCGCGCCGCAGATAGAACAGGCAGTAGTCGACACCGACGGCCAGACCCACCAGCAGCATCACCGAGTTGGCGGTGTCGCTCATCGGCATCGCATGGCTGACGATGGCCATCAGACCCATCGTCGCCATGATCGCGGTGACCGCCAGCGCGACCGGCAGCAGGGCCGCCACGACCGCGCCGAAGGCGATCAGCAGGATGCCGAGAGCGACGGGCACGGCGGAGTACTCGGCCTTCTGGAAGTCGTCCCCGAACGCGTCGTCGAACGTCTTCATCATGCTGGCGCCGCCGATCTCCTCGATCCGCACCTGCCCGTGCTCCTGCTGCACCCCCTCGACGGCCTTCAGCACCGGCTCGATGCGCTCACCGGCGGTCTCCGAGTCGCCCTTCACATCGAACTGGACGAGCGCGCTGCGCTCGTCCTTCGAGATCGTCCGGGTGTCGTACGGAGAGGTGACGCCGCTGGCCTCACCGGTGCCGTCGACGGCCTTGATCACCGCGTCCACGGCGGCCCGGAACTCCGCGTCCGTGGCCTTGAGCCCCTTGTCCTTCCCTTGGATCAGGACCGACTCGCTCGCCGGTTCCTCGATCCCCGCCTCCTCGATGATGTGGGCGGCCGTACTGGTCTCGCCCTTGAGCTGGTCGCTGTCCCGTACGTCGACCCGGCCCGCCGCCGAACCGATTCCCATCGCCAGGACGACGAACAGCACCCAGATCCCCACGGCCGCCCATCGGTGCCGCGCGCTCCAGCCACCGGCCCGGGCGGCGATTCCCCGCACCCGTATGTCTCCGTTCCCCATGACGGGCAAGCCCCCTTGTGAGCGGTGGCGACCCCCTGCCGCCACCTTCCGTCTCGAAGGTATGGGCCGGATAAAGCCATCTCGTCGTGCTGTCCGGTGAACCCACGATCCGGCACCTCCACCCCTCGGACCCCGTCGCCTCCCCACCAGGGAGGACAGCGGCCCCCTACACCTATCCCGGGCTCTCGGGGCCCCGTCTCAGGGACGCACCCGCCCCGACCGGGCGGACGACCGGCCCCGGGACCGGCAGCGAGCAGGGCGAAAACGTCCAAGACCCAGCGGCGCACGGTGGAGGCGGACACGTGTTGCCGCCGGCCATGTCGGCCAGGCGCTGGCCGTGACGGAGCACGGCGAGCACGGAACTTCGAGGTGGACCAGAAGCAGCCGAGGACCGCGAGGCCCAGGCACCCATCATCCGGACCGGCGCAACCGCGCCATGTCTGACTGCGATCAGTCACCGGAGTCTTTGTGTCACCTCAGGTGTCACTCCGCGTCGCGGCGGGCCTGACCGCGGCGGCGGAGCAGCAGGAGGCCGCCCGCGACCGCGGTGACGCCGGTCGCGGCCGTCCACAGAGCGAGGTCCGAGGCGCCGGTGGCAGCCAGATCCTCGCCGCCCTTACCGCCCTGGGCGCTGACGTCCCCGGAGGACTGCCCGGCCGAGGACTTGGACGAACCGGACGACCCGGAGGCACCGGACTTGGCGGCCGTCGGCTTCGACGGGGACGGTGAGGCCGCCGCCTCGGCTGCGGTGGCCTTGTCGCGGGTGTACGCCAGTGTGCCGAAGCCGAGTTCGTCGAATCCGCCGCTGTTCGGGCCGTAGTCGCCGCCGCCGCCCTCGGCCCCGCTGCGGGCCACCATCTCGCGGGTGTTCGGCATGGCCATGCCGCGCCTGTTGACGTAGTGGTTGTAGACCCGCTCCCAGACCGGGCGACCACCGCCACGGCCGCCTTCGGAGATGACGGTCTCCTCCGTATTCACGCAATGCACGCCGTTTGTCCAGGTGTAGGTGGTGTAGGGCACCTCGTAGCCGAGGTTGTACCGGGCGACGTACTCGCAGGCCTTGCGGAACCTGGAGTCGTCCGCGCCGTAGAGGTCGACGCCCTGGTTCCAGGCCATCTCGCAGATGGTGCCCATCAGGCCGATGCCCATCAGGGTGTGGCCCTGGTCGCGCCCGCTCTCCTGCCACTGGGCCAGGCCCACGTCGTTGTAGACGTAGGGGATCGCCTTGGCCAGCGCGCCGTTGCCTTCGCCGTTGTAGAAGTAGTCCACCGTCTCGTCGAACTTGGCCCGGTCGTCGCAGAGGATCCCGATGGCCATGATCGAGGCCATGGTGCACAGGTCCCAGTTCGCCCAGTAGTGGCCGATGCAATTGGTCTTGCGGTACATCATGTGGCGGTTCACCGGATAGAAGTGCTTGACCAGCATGTCCTGGAAACGGGCCAGGTCGAAGCCGGGGTAGCCGCGCATGAGCTCGCCGGCGTTGGCGAACTGGTACCCGTAGATACCCGCCAGGAGCGTGACTTCGGAGCCTCCGCCGATGCCCTTCAGCGTCCCCGACCAGGCGTTGCAGATGTCCCGCGCGGTGTCGGCGTGTGCGGTGTCGCCGGTGATCTTCCAGCGCAGCGCGTTCTGGTAGGCGGCGTGGACGTCGCGGTAGAGGGCCCCGAAGTTCTGGACGTCGCCGCCTCCCCGGGCCACGAACGCCTGCGGGTTGGGCCGGTATGTGGTCTGCGAGTAGCGGTTGGCGGTGAGCTTGGCGAGACCCGCCGTCTGGCGGGCGGCGCGCGTCTTCACCTTGGCGGCCATGCGCTCGAGATCGGCCCGGGTGTGGAGCATCCCCGGATGAGCGAAGGGCGTGCTCGCCGCCGTCGCGGGGGAGGCGGCCACGCCCGTGCCGATACCGATACCGACCGCGCCGGTCGCCGCTCCCGCGGCCTTGAGCATGCTGCGTCGGCTGATCTGAGGTGTCACTGTGTCGTTCCTCGGGCTCTCGTGGGGGGACGGTGCCTACGGGGAGGAGACGTGATGCGGAGCGGGAGATAACCAAAAAAGTGGGCGCCACCGATGAAAGACAGGTGGTCCTGCGTCCCGGGCCGTACCCTCCCGCGCGGCGCGGGCGGTCTTCGGGCGGCGGCCAAGAAGGCTTGCGGAGATGGCGCGGGGCGGTGGAATGGATACGGGCCGAAGAGTCAAGCCCGTCCGATCGGTGGACGGCACCGCCCTCATCATTCTCGCCGTCGCCGGCGTGGCGGACGTGATCGACTCCACCGGGTGCCCGGCGGCCGGAGCGGCCACCCGGAACCGGATCGGAGCCAGAGCGGCACCCCCCGGAAGAGGTGTGGACGTGCCTATCGTGGGCCCATGACGACGTACGCCGCGCTGCTGCGCGGAATCAACGTGGGCGGCAGCAGGAAGGTCCCGATGGGCGACCTCCGTACGCTGCTGACGGGCCTCGGGTACGACGCGGTGGCCACCTACCTCCAGAGCGGCAACGCGGTCTTCGCCAGCGACCACGGTGACGAGGACTCCCTCGCTGCCGAGATCACCGCCGCCCTCCAGAAGCACTTCGGCTTCACCGTGGACGTCCTGGTGCGCGACCACGCCTACCTGGAGGCGGTACGGGCCCACTGCCCCTTCCCCGCCGACGAACTGGAGGGCAAGCAGCTGCACGTCACCTACTTCTCGGAGCAGGTGGCGGAGGACCGCTTCGGCGGGCTGGACCGATCCGCCTTCCTGCCCGAGGAGTTCAGGCTCGGCGACCGGGCGCTCTACCTGTACGCCCCCGACGGCCTCGGTCGCTCCAAGCTGGCGGAGGCGCTCGCGAAGCCGCGCCTGGTGAAGGGCCTGATCGCCACCACCCGCAACTGGAACACCGTCGTGAAGATGGCCGAGCTGACCTCGACCGGAGGCTGACCCATGCGCTACCTCGTCCTCGGAGCCGGCGC
Organism: Streptomyces ossamyceticus; assembly: GCF_001418475.1. Classification (GTDB taxonomy): domain Bacteria; phylum Actinomycetota; class Actinomycetes; order Streptomycetales; family Streptomycetaceae; genus Streptomyces; species Streptomyces ossamyceticus. Next base: position 15,730 of record NZ_LIQX01000505.1, read on the forward strand.
GGTCGGCGGAACCATAGGCGGGCGCCTGGCCGAGGCGGGCCACGAGGTCGTCCTCGTCGCCCGCGGAGCCCAGTACACGGCCCTGCGCGACCACGGCCTCCGCCTCAGGACCCCGGACGGCGACCGCACCCATCGCCTCCTCACCGTGGAGGGGCCCGCCGCACTCGGCGAGCTCCGCCCCGACGACGTCCTGCTCCTCGCCGTGAAGACCCAGGACACCGAGGCGGCCCTCGCGACCTGGGGCCCCGCCCCGGTGGCCGGCGGCGGCACGGCCGCCGAGCGCCTCCCCCTGGTCTGCGCCCAGAACAGTGTGGAGAGCGCACGGCTTGCCCTCCGCCGCTTCCGGCGCGTGTACGGCGTCTGCGTATGGCTGCCCTCCACCTTCGTGGAACCCGGCGTCGTCTCGGCGGCCGGCACCCCGCTCACCGGCATGCTCCACCTCGGCCGCCACCCCCACGGCACCGACGAGACGGCCCACCGCATCGCCGCCGACCTGGAGAAGTCCCGGTTCGAGGCGCCCGTCGTACCGGACGTCCAGCGCTGGCAGTACGCCAAGCTGCTGGGCAACCTCGGCAACGCCCTCGAAGCGCTGAGCGGCCCCGTCGACGGCGAGGAGGCCGAGGCGCTGTACGCCCGCGTGCGCGCCGAGGGCGAGCGGGTGCTCGACGCGGCGGGGATCGCGTACGCGAGCGCCGGGGAGCAGCGGAGGGCCAGGGGCGACAAGATCACCCTGGTGCCGCCGGCCGGTGCCCCGCGCGGCGGCGGCTCCTCCTGGCAGTCCCTCACCCGTGGCACCGGCACCATCGAGGCCGACCACCTCAACGGCGAGATCGTCCTGCTCGGCCGGCTGCACGGCGTACCGACCCCGCTGAACGAGCTGCTGCAACGCCTCGCGAACACCTTCGCCCGCGAGCGCCGGCCCGCCGGTTCGATGCCGGTCGCGGAACTGGTACGGCGGGCGGACGAGGCGGAGCGGGCGGCGTGGGCGGACGCGGGGGAGTAGGCGGCGCGGGCCGACGCGAGGTCGAGGGTCGGCCGGGACGGGCCGCGGCGGCGACGGTGTCGCGTTTGTTCAAGAGCCGTGCGCGCGCCGTCCCTAGCGTGGGGCGCATGAACAACCACGACTCGTACCCGCACATGGTCGAATGCGCCGCCGAGGCGGCCCGTGTCGCACGGGGTGTCACGGCGGCACATCTCGCCCTCCCCACCCACTGCCCCGACTGGGATGTCCGCGCCCTGGTGAACCACTGGGTCCTCTACACCTCGCACGGCCTGGAACACCGCGCCCTGCGCACCCCGCTCCCCGAGGAGTTGACGCAGCGCGACTTCGCCGCAGACCCGGACTGGGCCGACGCGTACGCCGCCCAGCTGGACCGGGCGGTCGCGGCCTGGGCCGACCCGGCGCTGTGGGAGGGCGACATCGACCTCGGCATGGGCCCGCTGCCGGCCGCCGACCTCGCCGGCATGATCATCAAGGAGACGGCCGTCCACGGCTGGGACGTCGCCACGGCCACCGGCCAGGCGTTCCGCGTCTCGGAGGGAGCCGCCCGCTTCGTCCTCGACGTCGTCGAGACCCACGGCGAGCTCTACCGGAAGTACGACGGCTTCGCGGCCCCGGTGCCCGTGCCGTCCGACGCCCCGACCTTCGACCGGGCGCTGGCGTCGAGCGGCCGTGACCCGAGGGGCGGTTCACCGGTCGACACAGGCCACGGAGCCGACGGAAAACCGATGGACGGCCCGACCGGGGACGACGTACTGTCGGCCTCCACGCCCTGAGACCGACGGAAGGAGGCGAGTGCCGTGCGGTTCACACCTTTCCTGCGCTCCCTTCCCCGCTGTCCCGGCGTGTTCGACGAGGTCTGACCGGGAGCGCTGCCAGCAGCTCGTATCCCGGAGGAACCCCTCATGACCGATACGGTCATCCGCGCGCTCACCGCGAGCGACGCCTCTCTTTTCGACGCACACCCCGACCCGCTGGGCGCCCGTGAGAGCCACCGGCGCACCCGGTTCCGCCCCGACTGGAAGCGTGTCGCCCTGCGCGACGGCGAGGTCGTCGCGCGCGGCGCGTGGTGGGGCGGGCCCGACGACCCGGAGCCCGTCAACATCAACTGGTTCGACGTCACCGAGGGCGAGGAGGAGGCCGGTGCCGAACTCCTGCGCTCCGCCCCCTGGCGGGTCGAGCTGGAGTTCAACCTGCCCGGCGGCTGGCGGGACGACCCCGCCCTGCGCGCCGCGGCCGAGGCCCGCTTCGGCGCCGCCCGAGCCGCCGGGTACGCCCTCCTCGTGGAACGCTTCCTGTACCGCTGGACCCCCGAACGGGGTCTGCCCGAGCGGCCCGGACGTCTGCGGTTCAGCGCCGAGGCCGACGACGAGGTGTTCCGCGACGCGTTGCGCCGCATCCACTCCGTCACCCTGGACGCCCACGCGCTGAGGGCCATCGAGGAGGGGGGTGTCGACCGTGCCGCCCAGGAGGAGCTCGACTTCTTCCACTGGTGCCCCTCCCCGAGGGAGTGGTGGCAGGTCGCGCACACCCCGGACGGCGACCTCGCCGGCATCCACATCCCGGCGCACAACCCCTCCGGCCCGACCATCGGCTTCATCGGGGTCGTCCCCGAACACCGAGGACGCGGCTACGCCTACGACCTCCTCGCCGAGTGCACCCACGTCCTCGTGGAGCAGGGCGCGGAGTTCGTCAGCGGAGCGACGGACCAGGGCAACTTCCCCATGGCCGCGAACTTCACGAAGGCCGGCTTCCCGGTCGTGAGCGAACGCATCAACTTCCACCCGGTGGACCCGGTGACCCCGGTGGACCCGACGGCCTGAGCGAGCGCCGGTCGGTCGGCCGGGGGCGCGTCATTCTTCCGCCGTGTCCCCGGCCTCCCACCGCAGCAGATCGCCCGGCTGGCAGTCGAGCACCTCGCACAGCGCGGCGAGGGTGGCGAAGCGCACCGCCTTGGCGCGGCCGTTCTTGAGGACCGCCAGGTTGGCGGGGGTGATCCCCACGCGGTCGGCGAGTTCGCCCACGGACATCTTCCGCCTGGCCAGCATCACGTCGATGTCGACGGCGATCGGCATCAGATCACCTCGTCCAGCTCGGCCCGCATCCGCGTCGCCTCACCGTCGCGGGCGACGGCCTGGGCGAGCAGCATCCGCAGGACGAGCACGATGAGCGCGACGCCCAGGATGCCCACGCCGATCCCACCCATGATCACGGTGACGCCCGGGTCCTCCCGCTGTCCCGGCGCGTTGACCGCCGTGACCGCGAACCACACGAGGGCGGCCGACACGATCGCGCCGATCACGCCGTCCACGTAACGGAAGGCGGCATGGGAGAACACGGTCCCGCGGCGCACCATCGTCACCAGTCGCCACACGCAGAACAGGGCGACCTGGACCGACACCATGCCCAGGAGCGTGATCACGCGCAGCGCGGTCAGCGGGAGCGTCCCGTCCTCGGGGTCGGCGCCGGTCACCAGCACCCACAGCATCGACGCCTGCACGAACAAGGTGCCGGTGAACATCACCACGAGCACAGCGCGCAGCGCACGCACGGTCAGCTTTCCCATGACCCGTCCTCCCATCGACTTGCGATGGGAATCTATCGAGTTTCGATAGGTGAGGCAAGGGTTGGACACCGGACGGGGGCCGGGAACGCCTGAGCACACCCGGCCATGGGGTCGTCGTGCGGGGGTCGAGGGCGGTCAGGCCGCCGTGAGCTGCCCCGCGCCGAGCGCGGCGGTGTAGCGGCGCAGCAGCAGTTCGGCCAGCTCGGGGGAGGGGCCGAGCACCTCGGCGAGGACATCGGCGCCCGCCTCATGGGCACCGGCGGCGATCCGGTCCGGCAGCCGACCGGGCGCGATGACGTACGGCGCCACGGCCACCCGACGGCAGCCGAGCGCCCGCAGCTCCCGCACGGCGTCCTCCGTGCGGGGCAGCGACGCGGAGGCGAACGCGGGTCGCACGGCGCACCAACCGGTGTGCCGCCACTCCCGCGCGATTGCTGCGATCACCGCGATCGCCTCCGGGTCCGTGGACCCCGCCGAGGCCAGGACGACCCCGGTCGAGGACTTGTCGGCGGGGCTCAGACCCGCCTCGTGCAGCCGCCGTTCGAGCCCGGCCAGCAGCAGCGGCGACGGGCCGAGCACCTCCGCCTGGCGGATCCGCAGCCGGGGCGGCGCGTCCCGCAGCACCGCCGGGATGTCCGCCTTGGCGTGGAACGCCCGGGTCAGCAGCAGCGGCAGCGCCACCACGTCCTCGACGCCCTCCGCGGCGAGGGACTCCAGCACTCCCTGCACCGAGGGGAGGTTGAAGTCCAGGAAACCCGTCTCCACGCGCAGCCCGGGACGTGCCGCCCGCACCCGCCGCACGAGCGCGTGCACGGTCGCGGCGTGCCGCGGGTCGCGGCTGCCGTGGGCGACGACGAGGAGGACGGGACTGCGCATGGAGTCGGGTTCCTTCCGGTCTCTGGCTCGGTTCCTGTTCCTGTTTCGGTCGCGGTGTGCGGTTCGGATGCGGCCCCGCTGTCAGCCCTTCACGAGCAGACCGCGGCCGCGCAGGACCCGGCGCTCCAGAGGACTGAAGATCAGCAGGTCGATGGCGATACCGACCAGCAGGATGAGGAAGATGGCGAGGAAGACGGTGGCCATGTCGATGTTGGTGCGGCCGTTCTCCAGCAGCTGGCCGAGGCCCACACCCAGGTCGGGGTGGTTGGCGATGATCTCCGCCGCCATCAGCGAGCGCCACGAGAACGCCCAGCCCTGCTTCAGGCCCGCCAGATAGCCGGGCAACGCGGCCGGCATCACGATGTGCCAGGCACCCTGGAGCCCGGTGGCGCCCATGGTGCGGCCCGCCCGCAGATACAGCGGCGGCACCTGGTCGATACCGGAGACCAGCCCGTTGGCGATCGACGGGACCGCGCCGAGCAGGATCACCGTGTACATCATCTGGTCGCTCAGCCCCAGCCAGACCACGGCCGGCGGCACCCACGCCACCGACGGCAGCGACTGGAGACCGGAGAGGATCGGCCCGATCGCGGCCCGCACGAACCTCACCCGGGCGACCAGGATGCCCAGCGGAGTGCCGATCGCCAGCGCGATCAGGAAGCCGAACAGGCCGCGCGAGACGCTCGTCCAGATGTAGCCGAGCAGCTTGCCCTCCAGCCACGCCTGCTCCGCCGCGTCCCACACGGCGGACGGCGAGGGCAGCTTGCCCTGGTCGGTGACGACCCCGAACGAGATCAGGCCCTGCCACACCGCGAGGACCAGCACGACCGCGACGATCGGCGGCACGATCTTGGTGCGGAAGGTCTGGCCGAAGGAGGGTCGGCCCGTGCCGGTCGTCTCCAGGGCGTCGAGACCCGCCTCCACCGCGCCGAGCCGGTCCTTGTCGGCGGCCGGCGCCTCGATGGTGTCCGTCGTCCTCGTCTCACTGCTGGCCATGACGGCGGATCTCCTCACGCAGAACATCGGTGATCTCCAGGGACAGCTCCGCCACCGGCGCGTCCTCGATACGGCGGGGCTGAGGGATGTCCACCCGCCACTCCCGGGCCACCCGGCCCGGACGCGAGGACAGCAGCACCACCCGCTGGGCGAGGCGCACCGCCTCACGGACGTTGTGCGTGACGAAGAGGACGGAGAGCCCCGTCTCCTCCCAGATCCGGGTCAGCTCGTCGTGCAGCACGTCCCGCGTGATGGCGTCGAGCGCCGCGAACGGCTCGTCCATCAGCAGGAGCTTGCTCTCCTGCCCCAGCGCCCGCGCCAGCGCCACCCGCTGGCGCATACCGCCGGACAGCTCGTGCACCCGCTTGCCGTACGCGCCCTTCAGCCGGACGAGTTCGAGCAGGGCCTCGGCCCGCTCGCGCCGCTCGTTCTTCGCGACCCCCCGCAGCTTCAGGGCGAGTTCGATGTTCTTGCCCGCGGTCAGCCACGGGAACAGGGCGTGCTCCTGGAACATCAGGGCGGGACGCCCGTCGGTGCTGATGCTGCCCTGGCTGGGCCTGTCGAGCCCCGCGACCAGGTTGAGCAGCGTCGACTTGCCGCAGCCCGAGGCCCCCAGGAGGGTGACGAACTCGCCCGGAGCGACATCGAGAGTGATGTCGTCGAGGACGAGCTGCTGCCCGGCGGGTCCGGCGAAGGACTTCGACACGTGCTCGATACGGGCGGCGTGCTCGACGGTCCCGACGCCGTCGGCGGCCTTGGCGAGTGCGGTGGCCATGGTCGTCACCTCCTGGGAACTCAGCGGACTGGGGTTACTTGACGCCGAGACCGGCGTCGTCGACCTCGGACTCGCCCTCGGCCTTCAGGACCTTGTTGAGGATCGACAGGTCGTAGATGCCGTCCAGCAGCGGGTCCTTCAGCAGACCGGCCTTGACCGCGTGCTCCGCCTCGGTGTTGAGGGTGGAGGCCAGCGGGTCGTCGGTGAACTGGATCGACGTCCAGGCCGGGTCGAGGACCTTGGCGTCCAGGGCCTTGCCCGAGTCCTCCTTCAGACGGGCGTTGGCGGCGGCCTTCGCCTTCTCCGTGTCGGAGTTGATGAAGGCGTTCGTCTTGACCGCGCCGCGCAGCACCGCCTCGACGACCTTCGGGTGCTCCTTGAGGAAGTCCTGCCGCACGATGATGTTCGTGATCACGAACTTCTTGTCCGGCCACAGGTCGGCCTCGTCCAGCAGCACCTTCGCGCCCTCGGCGACCAGCTTCGACGCGGTCGGCTCCGGCACCCACGCGCCGTCGATGGAGCCCGACTTGTAGGCGCCCGGGGTGATCTTGTTGTCCGTGCGGACGACGGAGACGTCGCCCTTGCCGCTCTCCGCGTCGACCTTCCACCCCTGCTCGGCGATCCAGTTGAGGAACGCCACGTCCTGGGTGTTGCCGAGCTGCGGGGTCGCGATGCTCTTGCCCTTGACGTCCTTCAGGGACTTGATCTTGTCCGGGTTCACCACGAGCTTCACACCGCCGGAGGCCGAACCGCCGATGATGCGCAGCCCCTTGCCCGCGGACTTGGTGTAGCCGTTGATCGCCGGGGAGGGGCCGATCCAGCCGATGTCGATCGACTTCGAGTTCAGTGCCTCGATCTCGGAGGGACCGGCGTTGAAGGTCGCGTACTCGGCCCTGGTGGCGCCGAGCTCCTTCTGGAAGATGCCTTCCTGACGGCCGACCAGCGCGGTGGCGTGCGTCAGGTTGCCGAAGTAGCCGATCTTGACGGTGTCGAGCCCTTCGATCTTCTTGGCGCCGGCGGCGACCTTGACGGTGTCGTCGTCCTTGGCCTGGGAGCCGTAGCCGCAGGCGGCGAGGGTGAGGAGGGGAAGCGTTGCGAGGACCGCGACGGAGCGCCGGAAGGCGGAAGAGCGGTTGGCAGGCACGGGAGGGGTTCCTCTCGGAGGCCCGGCGGTCACAGCCGCTAAGGGTGTGGCCGGGGAATCAGGAAAAAGGTCTTCGTCGCAACGGGGACGTCCGGTGGGGGGACGGGGCGCGCAAGCGGTGCGCGTACGTCAGCACACACATCGGGCGACTCCGCCCTGCCCGCTGCCGAGGGCGCCGGAGCCCACACGGCCGCCCTCCTTCGCGAACGTCGCGTAGTGGTCCACGGGGGTCATGTCAGAAGTCCCACCCGTCGTCCTCGGAGTCGTCCTTGACGGGCTCCGGGGAAGCGAACGACTCGCCGACCATCCCGGCGGTCAGGGTCGTGCCGTCGGACGGGTCGATCAGGATGAACGAACCGGTGCGGCGGGAGTCGGCGTAGGAGTCGACCGGCAGCGCCTCCGCCGTACGCACCTTCACCCGGCCGATGTCGTTGGCGACGAGCTGTCCCGGGTGCGGGTGCAGGGACAGGTCGTCGAGCGTCAGACGCGAGGGGATGTCCTTGACGATCGCCTTCACCGTGCGGGTGCCGTGCTTGAGGAGCACCCGGTGGCCGACCGTCAGCGGCTGGTCGGCGACATGGCACACGGTCGCCTCGATGTCCTGCGTCGTCGCGGGCGCGTCCTTGCTCGGCACGATCAGGTCGCCGCGCGAGATGTCGATGTCGTCCTCCAGCAGGAGCGTCACCGACTGCGGGGTGTAGGCCACGGCGACCGGCTTGCCCAGCACGTCGATCCCCGCGACCTTCGTCGCACGGCCCGAAGGCAGCACCGTCACCGGGTCGCCCACCCGGAACGTGCCGGCGGCAATCTGACCGGCGTACCCCCGGTAGTCGGGGTGCTCGGCGGTCTGCGGGCGGATCACGTACTGCACGGGCAGCCGGGCGTGGCAGTGCGCCAGGTCGTGACTGACCGGCACGGTCTCCAGGTGCTCCAGGACCGTCGGGCCGCCGTACCAGTCCATGTGCGCGGACGGCTCCACCACGTTGTCGCCGGCCAGCGCCGAGATCGGGATCGCGGTGATCTCGGGGACGCCCAGCTCGGACGCGTACGCCGTGAACTCCTCGGCGATCGCCGCGAAGACCTTCTCCTCGTACGCGACGAGGTCCATCTTGTTGACGGCGAGCACCACGTGCGGGACGCGCAACAGCGCGGCGATCGCGGCGTGCCGGCGGGTCTGCTCGACGACACCGTTGCGGGCGTCGACCAGGATCACCGTCAGCTCGGCGGTGGAGGCACCCGTCACCATGTTGCGGGTGTACTGCACATGGCCGGGCGTGTCGGCGAGGATGAACCGGCGCTTGGCCGTGGCGAAGTAGCGGTACGCCACGTCGATGGTGATGCCCTGCTCCCGCTCGGCCCGCAGACCGTCGGTGAGCAGCGCGAGGTCCGGGCCCTCCTGGCCGCGGCTCGCCGAGGCACGCTCCACGGCCTCCAGCTGGTCGGTGAGGACCGACTTGGAGTCGTGCAGCAGCCGGCCGACGAGGGTGGACTTGCCGTCGTCGACGGAGCCCGCGGTGGCGAACCTGAGGAGTGTGGTGGCGGAGAGTTCCGCGGTCGTCGTCATGCTTAGAAGTACCCCTCGCGCTTGCGGTCTTCCATCGCGGCCTCGGACAGCTTGTCGTCGGCGCGGGTGGCGCCCCGCTCGGTGAGCCGGGACGCGGCGATCTCGGTGATGACCTGCTCCAGCGTCACGGCGTCGGAGTCGACGGCACCGGTGCAGGACATGTCACCCACGGTCCGGTAGCGGATGAGCCGCCTCTCGACGGTCTCGCCCTCCTTCGGGCCGCCCCACTCGCCGGCGGTCAGCCACATACCGGCCCGCTGGAACACGTCACGCTCGTGCGCGAAGTAGATCTCCGGCAGTTCGATGCCCTCGCGGGCGATGTACTGCCAGACGTCCAGCTCGGTCCAGTTGGAGAGCGGGAAGACCCGGACGTGCTCGCCGGGCGCGTGGCGGCCGTTGTAGAGCTGCCACAGCTCGGGGCGCTGACGGCGCGGGTCCCACTGGGAGAACTCGTCGCGCAGCGAGAACACCCGCTCCTTGGCGCGCGCCTTCTCCTCGTCGCGCCGGCCGCCGCCGAAGACCGCGTCGAACTTCTCCGACTGGATCCTCTCGGTCAGCGGCACCGTCTGGAGCGGGTTGCGGGTGCCGTCGGGACGCTCCTTGAGGACCCCGCGGTCGATGTAGTCCTGCACCGACGCCACGTGCAGCCGCAGGTTGTGCTGGGCCACCGCGCGGTCCCGGTACTCGATGACCTCGGGGAAGTTGTGCCCGGTGTCCACGTGCAGCAGGGAGAAGGGGACCGCCGCCGGGGCGAACGCCTTCAGCGCCAGGTGCAGCATGACGATGGAGTCCTTGCCGCCGGAGAACAGGATCACCGGCCGCTCGAACTCGCCCGCCACCTCGCGGAAGATATGGACGGCCTCGGACTCCAGCGCGTCCAGATGGGAGAGGGTGTACGGCGTGCCGGTGCCCTCGGACACGGCCGCGACGGTCGTCGTCATGCCAGACCCCTCTCGGTGAGCAGCTTGTGGACCAGCGCCGCGGACTCCTGGACCGTCTGGTCCTGCGACTCGATGCGCAGGTCCGGGTTCACGGGCGCCTCGTACGGGTCGTCGACCCCGGTCAGCCCGGAGATCTCGCCCGCCGCCTGCTTGGCGTACAGCCCCTTCACATCACGTTCGGAGCACACCTCGACCGGAGTGGCCACATGCACCTCCACGTACGCGGCACCGCTCGCCGCGTGGCGCTCGCGCACCGCCTCGCGGCTGTCGGCGTACGGCGCGATGACCGGGACCAGCACCTTCACTCCGTTGCGGGCGAGCAGGTCGGCGAGGAAGCCGATGCGCTGCACGTTGGTGTGCCGGTCGGCGCGGCTGAAGCCGAGGCCGGCGGTGAGGAACTCGCGGATCTCGTCGCCGTCGAGCACCTCGACGAGGTGGCCCTCCTCACGCAGCCGGTTCGCCAGCTCGTACGCGATGGTGGTCTTGCCGGCGCTCGGCAGACCCGTGAGCCAGACGGTGGCTCCGGTCGTCACTTGGTTCTCCTGGTTCGTCACGGGCACGGTCGCGGTCACAGGTGCAGCCCGCACTCGGTCTTGGCGCTGCCGGCCCAGCGGCCGGCGCGAGCGTCCTCGCCCGGGGCGACGCGGCGGGTGCAGGGGGCGCAGCCCACGGAGGCGTAGCCGTCCATGAGGAGCGGGTTGGTGAGCACCCCGTGCTCGGCGACGTAGGCGTCCACGTCGTCCTGCGTCCAGCGGGCGATCGGGGCGATCTTGACCTTGCCCCGCTTCTCGTCCCAGGCGACGACCGGGGTGTTCGCCCGGGTCGGGGACTCGTCGCGGCGCAGGCCCGTCGCCCAGGCGTCGAAGCGGGCGAGGCCCTCCTCCAGCGGCTTGACCTTGCGCAGGAAGCAGCACTGGTCGGGGTCGCGGTCGTGCAGCTTCGGACCGTACTCGGCGTCCTGCTCGGCGACGGTCTGGCGGGGGGTGATCGTGATGACGTTGACGTCCATCACGGCCTCCACCGCGTCCCGGGTGCCGATGGTCTCCGGGAAGTGGTAGCCGGTGTCGAGGAACACCACGTCCACGCCGGGCCGGGCCCGGGAGGCGAGGTGCGCGACCACGGCGTCCTCCATGGAGGAGGTCACGCAGAACCGCTCGCCGAAGGTGTCCACGGCCCACTGGAGGATCTCCAGGGCCGAGGCGTCCTCCAGATCACGGCCGGCCTGCTCGGCGAGCGCCTTGAGTTGGGCGCGCCGGTCCTCGTCGGGGCCGGCCTCGGTGTCGTCGTCGCTCAGCGACGCGGATGTGTCGCCATCCGCCTGAACGGTCGTCATATGTGGTCCCCTCCGCTGTCGGCTCGCTGAAGCCCTCGGGCCAGCAGCCCGAGGAACTTCACCTGGAAGGCTCGATTGCAGGCCCCGCATTCCCATGCGCCGTGGCCCTCTTCGTTCGGGCGCAGGTCCTCGTCGCCGCAGTAGGGGCAGTAGAACGGGGCGGCTCGCTCGCTCATGACAGGGACTCCTCGCCGGCCCGGGCCACCCAGGTGGCGAACCGCTCGCCGTCCTCGCGCTCCTCCTGGAAGCGCCTGAGGACCCGCTCGACGTAGTCGGGCAGTTCCTCGGAGGTGACCTTCAGACCACGCACCTTGCGGCCGAACCCGGCCTCCAGACCGAGCGCGCCGCCCAGGTGCACCTGGAAGCCCTCGACCTGCTCGCCCCGCTCGTCGAGGACGAGCTGTCCCTTGAGACCGATGTCCGCCACCTGGATACGCGCGCAGGCGTTGGGGCAGCCGTTGATGTTGATGGTGAGCGGCTCGTCGAAGTCGGGGAGGCGGCGCTCCAGTTCGTCGATGAGGGAGGAGCCGCGGGCCTTGGTCTCGACGATCGCGAGCTTGCAGTACTCGATGCCGGTGCAGGCCATCGTGCCGCGCCGGAACGGCGACGGGTTCACCGTGAGGTCCAGTGCCTCCAGCCCCGCGACGAGCGAGTCGACCTGGTCCTCGGTGACGTCGAGCACGATCATCTTCTGCTCGACGGTGGTGCTGACCCGGCCGGAGCCGTGGGCCTCGGCGAGGTCGGCGATCTTCGTCAGGGTGGTGCCGTCGACCCGGCCGACCCGCGGGGCGAACCCGACGTAGTAGCGGCCGTCGTTCTGCGGGTGCACACCGACGTGGTCGCGCCAACGCTCCACGGGCTGGTCGGGGGCGGGCCCGTCGATCAGCTTCCGCTTCAGGTACTCGTCCTCCAGGACCTGGCGGAACTTCTCGGTGCCCCAGTCCGCGAGGAGGAACTTCAGCCGGGCGCGGGTGCGCAGCCGCCGGTAGCCGTAGTCACGGAAGATCGAGATGACGCCCTCGTACACGTCCGCGACCTCGTCCAGCGGCACCCATGTGCCGAGCCGCTGCCCGATCTTGGGGTTGGTGGACAGACCGCCGCCGACCCACAGGTCGAAGCCGGGGCCGTGCTCCGGGTGGCGGACACCGACGAAGGCGATGTCGTTGATCTCGTGCGCCACGTCCAGCAGCGGCGAACCCGAGATCGCCGACTTGAACTTGCGGGGCAGGTTCGAGAAGGCCTTGTTGCCGATGATCCGCCGCTGGATCTCCTCCATGGCGGGCGTGCCGTCGATGATCTCGTCCGCGGCGATACCGGCGACGGGCGAGCCGATGATCACACGCGGGGTGTCACCGCACGCCTCGGTCGTGGACAGCCCCACGGCCTCCAGCCGCTCCCAGATCTCGGGCACGTCCTCGACCCGGATCCAGTGGTACTGCACGTTCTGCCGGTCGGTGATGTCGGCGGTGCCCCGCGCGAACTCCTGCGAGATCTCGCCGATCACCCGCAGCTGCCGGATGGTGAGACGACCGCCGTCGATGCGCACCCGCAGCATGAAGTACTTGTCGTCCAGCTCCTCCGGCTCCAGGATCGCGGTCTTGCCGCCGTCGATCCCGGGCTTGCGCTGGGTGTAAAGACCCCACCAGCGCATCCGGCCCCGCAGGTCGTTCGGGTCGATCGAGTCGAAGCCGCGCTTCGAGTAGATCGTCTCAATGCGTGTCCGCACATTGAGACCGTCGTCGTCCTTCTTGAACTGCTCGTTGCCGTTGAGCGGGGTGAAATGTCCGGCGGCCCACTGTCCTTCGCCACGGTGACGGCTCACCTTGCGGCGGGGCGTGGCGGAGTTATCCGGGGTGGCGGCCATGGTTCTACGTCCTTCGGACAAGTCGGTAAGCGGCTCTGACCTGCGCATACGCGCACATGCGGGCACACCGGCAGGGGTGTGCGGCGCCTGCGCGTCATTGCGCTGGCCGAAACAGAGGAGGGGGTGCGGCGCTGGTGCCCGGGGTCGTGGCGACCCCTCGCGGTCGGGGCGTCAGCTCACCGGACAGATGGCGCTGGACATGCGGCCGAGGTCGACGTGCCGCCGACTCACCAAGGCAATTCCAGTTCCAGACATGACGGAAGCGTGTCACGGCTCTTTAGACCGAGTCCACCTTCATCCACATGTCGGACAGGGATGTCTCGCATGGCGAGACGATGTGATGTGGGTCATGATGCCGGGGGCAGTGCCCCCGGCCAGGGTCCCGGCGCGACCACGTCGGCCTCCTCCGTCACCTCGGTGTCGAACAGCCTGAACCCGCGCCGCTGGTAGTTCGCCAGCGCGTGCTCGCTGTCCCTGCTGCATGTGTGCAGCCACACCCGCTTCGTCGGCGGCAGTGCAGGCCACCGCTCGGCGAGGTCCCAGGCCCGGGCCGTGCCGTACGACAGGAGGTGCCCGCCGATGCGCCGGCCACGGAAGGCCGGGATCAGCCCGAAGTACACGATCTCCACGGCCCCGCCGTCCTGCGGCTCCAGCTCCACGTAGCCCGCGGGCGTGCCCCGGTCGTACGCGACCCACGTCTCCACACCGGGCCGCCGCAGGTGCTCCTGCCACCGGGCGTACGGCCACGACAGTCGGTCGATCCACAGGATGTCGCCGCCGACGGACGCGTACAGGAAGCGGCTGAACTCGGGGGAGGGCACCTCGGCGCGGACGATACGGACGTCGTCGCCCTCGGGAGCGGCGGCGGGCAGGAGGTCGCCCGGGGACGTCTGCTCCAGGGACCAGGTGGTGAGGGTGCTGCGACTGCTCATGCCGTCAGGGAATCACGGGGTCCGTCCGCTCTCCAAGGCCGGTCCCGACCACCGGTCGGGCGGGGTCGGCCGGCCACGCGGGTCAGGACGCCGTCGACGGTGCGGCGGGGTCGGGGGTGGACGGGTC
>NZ_LIQX01000506.1 GCF_001418475.1 Streptomyces ossamyceticus
CGTGCAGAGACGTGTTCAGAACGGTCATCGACGTCCTCCCCGATGAAGTTGATGCGTATGGAGCAACGAATTGAGCGATACGCAACATGGTCGGGGCGTGGCGGGGCCCGGTCAAGGGTGCGTCACGAACACGGGCGCACGCCGAGCGCGGCCCCGGCGTCGTCACGCTCGTCCGTGTGCCTCCTGCGAGCGGCGTGAGAAGGAGTCGATGACCACGGCGGCGAACAGCACCCCGCCCGTGATCATGAACTGGACGGCGACCGGTGTGTCCGTGATGGCCATGCCGGAGGCGATCGACTGGATGACCAGCATGCCCAGCACCGCCGACCAGGTCGTGCCCCGGCCCCCGAACAGACTGGTGCCGCCGATGACGGCCGCCGCGATCGCGTTGAGCAGCAGCACGCCCGAGCCGGAACTCTGGCTCACCGACGTGATGCGGGAGGCGAGGAACAAGCCGCCGATCCCGGCCATGGTGCCCGACACCGCCAGTACCGCCGTCTGGACGCCGGCCACGTTGAGGCTGGCGCGCCGCGCGGCCTCGACGCCGCCGCCGAGCGCGTACACCTGCCGCCCGTAATGGGTGCGGCGGAGCACGATGTCGAGGCCGGCCACCACCACCAGGAACACCAGCAGGGCGAGCGGCAGCCCCTGGAAGCGGTTGAGGACGTAGGCGATGGCGAACGCCGGCACCGCCACGACGCCCGTGCGCACCGCGATGCCCGTGAACGAGCGGTGCGGCATGCCGACCGCCATACGGCGCCGTCGGTCCTGGTGGGCGGCGGCGAACACCATGACGGCGCTGATCGCCGCCACACCGTAGGCGATGGCGTCATGGCTGAGGTAGTAGCTGGTCAGCTGGGCGACGATGCCGTCCTCGCTGAGGTTGACGGTGCCGCTGGTGCCCAGGATGTAGAGCATCAGCCCGTTCCAGGTGAGCAGGCCCGCCAGCGTGACGACGAACGCGGGCACCCGGGTTCTGGCGAAGGAGAAACCCTGGACGGTGCCGGCGGCGGTGCCGGCGAGCACCGCGATGACCAGGGCCAGCCATTCGGGCACACCGTTGTTCACGTTCAGGACGGCGAAGACGGCGGCGGCGAGTCCGCTGATCGCGCCGACCGACAGATCCAGCTCGCCGATCAGCAGCACGAAGACGATGCCCACGGCGATCAGCCCCGTGCCCACGATGTCCACGCTCAGGTTGGACAGGTTCCGGGGCGACAGGAAGTTCTGGTTGAGGATCTGGAAGGTGATCCAGACCGCGGCGAGGACGAGGACGACGGGCAGCGAGTTCAGCTCGCCCGAGCTCAGCTTGCGCCGGAGGACGGCGAGCCCGCGCTCCGTCGCCCCGGCGACGGAGCGGCCGCGTCTCGGCTCACGGGCCTCGGTGTCGGACCCGGTCGGCTCCGTCCGCGCTTCCTCCCGCATCTCGCGCATCCCCCTCACCACCCCGCCTCGGGGGCGGCCACCCGGCGGGGCACGTTCTCCGTGGCCCCGGTGATGCAGGCGATGATCTGTTCCTGCGACGCGGTGTTCACGTCGAAGAAGCCGTTGTTGCGGCCGAGGCGCAGCACGGCCGCCCGGTCCGCGAGCGCCTTGACGTCGCCCATGTTGTGGCTGATCAGCAGGACCCCCAGACCCCGGTCGCGCAGCTGGTCGACGAGGTCGAGGACCTCGTTGGTCTGCTCCAGGCCCAGGGCCGCGGTCGGCTCGTCCAGGATCAGCACACGGGGCTCGCCCAGCAGGGAGCGGGCGATGGCGACCGTCTGCCGCTGACCGCTGGACAGCGCGACGACGGGGGCGCGCAGATCGGGGATGCCCCGGGTCAGCCGGTCCAGCAGATGCCGGGTGCGGCGCTCCATCTCCACCTCGTCGAGCAGTCCGAACCGGCGGATCTCCCGCCCGAGGAACAGATTGCCGACGACGTCGAGGTTCCCGCACAGCGCGAGGTCCTGGTAGACGGT
This sequence comes from Streptomyces ossamyceticus, assembly GCF_001418475.1. GTDB lineage: Bacteria > Actinomycetota > Actinomycetes > Streptomycetales > Streptomycetaceae > Streptomyces > Streptomyces ossamyceticus. The sequence goes on from NZ_LIQX01000506.1 coordinate 1,962, forward strand.
GGCGATCCCGAGATCACGGGCGTCATGCGGGCGCCTGATGTGGACCCTGCCGCCCTCCCACTCGATGACCCCCCGGTCCGCGGGGGCCACACCGGAGATCACTTTCACCAGGGTGGACTTGCCGGCCCCGTTGTCGCCCAGCAGGGCCACGACCTGTCCGGCGTGGATCTCCAGCTCGACGTCCTTGAGGACGTCGACGACGCCGAAGCGCTTGCACACACCGCGCAGCGCCAGCAACGGGGGACTCGGCACGGGCAACCATCTCCTCACCGGGGCGCGGGGCCCGGTCATGACCGGCTGTCAGGTCAGGCCGACCTGTTCGCAGGCGGCCCGTACGGCGGGGGTGCAGATCTGCTCGACCGTGTAGGCGCCGTCCTTCACCAACGTGTCCTCGATCGTGTCGGCGGTCACGGGTATGGGGGTGAGCATGACGGCGGGCACCGTCCTGCCGTCGGTGGTGACGGAGTCCGTGGCCACCTCGTCGAGGTTGTCCCCGCGGGCCGCCGCCACCGCCATGGCGGCACCGGCGGAGGCCTCCGGCGCGAAGGGCTTGTACACCGTCATGTACTGGTCGCCGGTGACGATCCGCTGGACGGCTCGCAGTTCGGCGTCCTGCCCGGTGACCGGCGGCAGCGGCTCGACCTTGTTCGCCTTGAGGGCGGCGATGCTGCCGGCGGCGAGACCGTCGTTGGCGGCGTAGACCCCGTCGATGGACTCGGCGCCGAGACTGGCGAGGGCGCTGGACATGTTCATGTGCGCGGTCTCCATCCGCCACTGGGCGGTGTCGTACTCCTTGCCGATCTTCACCTTCCCCTGGAGCACGGACAGCGCGCCCTTCTTGAACGCCACCGCGTTGGGGTCGCTGAGATCGCCGTTCATCATGACGATCTGGCTGTCGTCCGCGCTCTCGCCCATGGCCGTCAGCAGGGCCTGGCCCTGGAGCCGGCCCACCTCCTCGCCGTCGAAGGAGACATAGCCCGAGATGGGGCCCTCGGCGAGCCGGTCGTAGGCGATGACGGGGATGCCCGCGTCCGCCGCCTTCCCGACCGAGCCCGCGAGCGCCTTGGAGTCCACGGCCACGAGCACGATGGCGTCCACCCCTCGGGTGATCATGGAGTCCATCTGCTCCTGCTGGGCTGCCACCTCACCCTTGGCGTTGCCGTGCTCGACCTCGCAGTCGGCGCACCGCTCCTTGATCTCCCGCTCCAGCAGCAGCCTGTCCTGCGTCTCCCACCGCGCCGTGGTGGAGTCCGGCAGCAGCAGGCCGATCGTCGTGGCGTCGCTCCCGCCCGAGGCGTCGTCGGAGGCGTCGTCGGCCCCGCAGGCACTGAGGACGACGGCCGTCGAGACCGCGGTCACCGCGGTGGCCGCGTCCCGGATGCGGGCCTTCATGTGACTGACCTCCTCGCCCTGCGCCGCGTCGCCCCTCACCGCGCGCGCGGGGAGGCTCCCCTGTGCGCCGCGGTGTCGGGGATGTGTGTCCGGTCGCGGAGCGGCGCCACCGGCTTCGGGACGTACCGCGTGGAAGCGGCGGGGCGACCACGTCGTCAGTTTGTCACCGGCCGCGATGTTCTGCGAATGCTGAGCAGCCGACCTCTACGCCCGCCCGTTCTGTCCGGTTGGTTCGTATATGCGATTCTGGTAGGTGAGTGCCTGATCTTGTCAGGGCTCGCGGCATGGACGGGAGGAAGGTTGCGGACATGCCCCATGACGGCCCTGTCCAGGCCGGAGTCTCGGAGCGGCGGGTGTCCGGGTACGGTGCCGCCCGCACCCGCTACCCCTCCCTGCTGCCGGAAGCCGCCGCGAGCGAACGGGCACTGACGTTCGCCGGGACGGCGCTCGCCGCCGTCTACACGGCCGGCCCCACGGACACCGAACTCCGGCTGGTGGAGACGACGGGGCGCGCCACCGCCGCGTACGCGCCGCCCGACCGGCTGCCCCTGAGCGGCGGCTCCGCCGTCGCGCACGCCATCCGCACCGGCCGACCGCTCTGGCTCGACGCCCCGGGGCTCGCCGGCTACCCGGAGGGCCGGCCGGTGCCGCCGGACACCCGCGCCTCCCTGGGCGCCCTGCCCCTGAGGACCGAGGGCGGCCGCCGGGGCTGCCTCGTCGTCGTGGGACCGTCGGCCGCCGGGTTCGACCCCGAGCAGCGCGGCTTCCTCGGCCGGTACGCCGACGCCGTGGCCGACGTCCTGCGCGCCGGGGACGGCGGTGCCACGCCGACGTCACCGCTGACCACCGCCCTGCGCGGGATGCACGTCGGCTCGTTCACCCTGGTGCCGGACACCGGTCTCATCGAGGCGGACGAGACCCTGCTCGACCTGGTCGGGATCACCCCGGACGAGTTCGACGGCAAGGTGGACACCCTGCTGGCCCACGCCGTCCCGGAGGACATGCACGCCCTGATGTCCGTCGTGGAGCCCACGACCCAGGCGGTCGAGCGGCGGGAACTGGAGTTCCGGGTCCGCTGCCCCACGGGAGGGATGCGCTGGCTGAGCCTCGGCTGCCGGGTCCTCGCCGGAGCCGACGGCCGGCCCGAACGGGTGCAGGGCATCGTGACGGCGACCTCCGAACTCCGCCGCAGCGCAGACGACGTCTCCCGGATCCAGTGGCTGACGGCGGCACTCGACGACGCCACGACCGTCCGCGACGTCGGCCGGGTCGTGGTCAGCGCGCTGCGCGAGCCGCTCGGCGCCGACCGGGTGGCGCTCGCCGAACTCCAGGGCGACCGGCTCGTGGTGACCGTGCTGGACCCGCCGCAGACCACCTACTGGCCCGAGAGATGGCGGGCCGAATGGCGTACCGAGTGGCCCGAGGCACCGATCAGCGCGCTGCCCACCCTCAAGACGGCCCTGCGGGACGGACGCATGGACCTGTGGCCGGCCGGCACCGAGTTCGAACCGGGGCTCCTGGGCGTCGGCGACGGCGGACTCGCCGTCCTGCCGCTGCCCGCCAAGGGCCGCGCCGTCGGCGTGTGCCTGATCGGCTGGGACCGTCCGCACGAGTTCGTCCCCGACGAGCGGGCCCTGCTCACCGCCACCGCCGCGCTCGTCGGCGACGCGCTCAAACGCGCCCAGGCGCACGACGCCGAGCAGGAACTCGCGACGATGCTCCAGCGCAGCCTGCTGCCCCGGCGCCTGCCCGACCTGCCCGGCGGTATCGCCGTCGCCCGCTATGTGCCCGCCCGACAGGGCCTCCAGGTCGGCGGTGACTGGTACGACGTCATCGCCCTCTCCGAGGACCGGGTGGCGCTCGTCATCGGCGATGTCCAGGGCCACAGCGCCGGAGCCGCCACGATCATGGGCCAGATGCGTACGGCGGTCCGCGCCTACGCGGTCGAGGGCCACCCGCCCGACGTGGTCATCTCGCACGCCAACCGGCTCCTCGTCGGCATGGAGACCGACCTGTTCGCCACCTGCTGCTACGCCGAACTGGACATGGAGGAGGACAACATCCTCTTCGTCCGCGCCGGACACCTCTCGCCGCTGATGCGCCACCCCGACGGCCGCACCGAGGAGGTCCTGGTCGAGGGTGGGCCCCCGCTCGGCATCCTCGCGGACGCCGAGTTCCCCATGACGGCCGTCCCCATCGTCCCCGGCGCGGTGCTCGCGCTGGTCACCGACGGCCTCGTCGAGGCCGCCGACCTGCCCCTGGACGAGGGCATGCGCCGCATGTGCGCCTCCCTCACCGTCGCCGACCCGGCGGACCCCGGACGGGTGGCCGACGCCCTCCTCGGCGACTTCGGCCCCCGCGAGGACGACGTGGCGCTGCTGCTGCTGCGCTACGACGGGATGCGTACCCGGCCGGTCAAGGCGGGCTGGGCGGTGTGGCGGCTGCCCGACGCCGTCATGCACGCCCGCCGCTTCACCGCGCGCACCCTGCGCCGGTGGCACGCCCAGGAAGTGGCCGACGCGGTCCTGCTGGTCGTCTCCGAACTCGTCACCAACGCCCTGGTCCACACCCAGGGCCCCGTACGCATCGACCTCACCCTGCGCGGCGACCGGGTACGGGTCTGCGTCAGCGACTCCTCGCCCCGCGCCCCGGCCAAACCGGTGATCGTGGACTGGGAGTCGACCGGCGGGCGGGGCCTGATGCTCGTCGAGGCGATGTCCGACTCCTTCGGCACGGTGCCGGTGGCGGGCGGCAAACAGGTGTGGAGCGAGATCGTCGTACCACGACGCGACACGGCCTCCGCGCACCCGGGGACCCGAACGGAACCGAGGGACCTGTCATGAGAACACGTACGGGACAGGCCGGGGCGGCGGTCGTCACCGCGCTCATGGCGATGTCCATGGCCGCCTGCGCCGGGGACGACGCGGCGGACACGGACGGCGGCTTCACCGTCGGTCTGCTCCTGCCGAGCGGAGCCATCCCCCGCTGGGAGCACTCCGACAAGCCGCTGATCGAGAAGCGGATCAAGGAACTGTGCCCCCGCTGCACCCTTCGCTACGCCAACGCCGAGAACGACGCGACCCGCCAGCGTGACCAGGTCACCTCCATGATCACCAAGGGGGCCAAGGTCCTGATCCTCGACGCCGCCGACACCCGGGCGATCCGGTCCTCGATCCAGGAGGCGGACCGCGCCGGCGTCCCGGTCGTCGCCTACGACCGGCTCGCCGAGGGCCCGATATCGGGGTACGTCTCCTTCAACGGCGCACAGGTCGGCAGGCTCCAGGGCGCGGCCCTGCTGAAGGCGATGGGCCCCGACGCGCGGGGCGGGACCGTCGTCATGATGAACGGCGACCCGGCCAGCCCCAACGCCGCCTGGTACCGGGACGGCGCCCTGTCCGTCCTCAAGGGCAAGGTGAAGATCGGCAGGGAGTACGAGACCCAGGGGTGGAGCACGGACAACGCCCACGCCAACATGGACGCCGCGATCGCCGCCCTCGGCCCCCGGCGCATCGACGGTGTCCTCGCGGCCAACGACGCGATCGCCGCCGGAGCCGTCTCCGCCCTCAAGAAGGCCGGCGTCAGCGAACTGCCGCCGGTCACCGGCCAGGACGCCGACCTCGACGCCGTACGGCGCATCGTCGCGGGCGAGCAGACCATGACGGTGTACAAGCCCTTCCAGGCGGAGGCGTCCGCGGCGGCCCGAATGGCCGTCGCCCTGGGCCGCGGCCAGACTCTCGACGACATCGCCACCACCACGACCGACAGCCCCACCACCGAGGACATCCCCACCGTGCTCCTCGCGCCGACCCCGGTGACGATCGGCACCATCGAGCCGACCCTCGTCGACCACGGCGTCTACACCGTCGACCAGATCTGCACCCCGGCACTCCGCGCCGCCTGCGACCGGGCGGGACTCACCTCCTAGGCCGGTCCCGCCGAACCCGTCCCCGCCCGCGGGGGCCGGATCAAACTCGCCTTCTGTGCAGGGGGTGTGAGGACCCTTCAGTAACTTCCCTTCCCCTCTTCTCCCACCGGCCCCACGGGTACCACGATGTCCCCACGGGAGCGGCGATGACCTGCACGGCGGACGGCCACGGCCCCCGGTCACGGCGACCCCCGACCCCACGTGCGAGCGGCATGTGGTGAGCGCGCCTTCCCGTGGGGACGGGGACTGCGCGAGCGACGGGCCCGGTGCGCCACGCACCGGGCCCCTCGTCGTCGGGCGCATGGTCGGGCGCCGGCGCGCGGTACGCGTTTATCATCTCCGCAGTCGACGGGGGAGGGCGCAGTGGGGCAGACACAGGCGCAGACACACGTGGCGGACGCGGTGGGGACCGCGCCGCCCGGCAAGGGCAGAGCGGCCACGGTGGCCGCCTACGGCGTCGCGTGCGCGGCGCACCTCATCGTGGCGGGGCTGGTGATCGGCGGCCTGACCCTGGTCGTGTTCGGCTGGGCGACGATCGTGCAACCGGTGATCGGTGTGGTGCTGCTCGGTGTCGCCGCACAACTGCGGCCCCGCCTCGGCACCCTCGCGTCCGACTGGCCCACCCTGCGCCGCGGACAGGCCCCGGCGTTGTTCACGCTGCTGGACGCCGTCGCGGACGAGCTCGGCGAACGCCGCGTCGACGCCGTACGGATCACCTCGGACTTCGCCGTCCGGGCCTCCTCGTACGGCGTCCGGCGCCACCGGGTGCTGGACATCGGGCTCCCGCTCTGGGTGACGTCCCGCCCGGAGCAGCGGGTCGCCGCGCTCGCCCAGGAGTTGGCGTACTGCGGCGGTGACGTCCGGCGGGGCACGCTGGTCGGTACGGCGCTCACCTCCCTGAACGGCGGGATGGAACTCACGGCGGCCCGTGCCGAGGCGCCGGCGGGCATCTGGACGGCGGCCCCCGGCGCCCATCACGCGGACGAGATGTCCGAGGCCACCCGCGACTTCAAGAAGCGCGGCCGGATCGTCAACTACGTGCTGTGGATCCCGCAGTTGGTGATGAAGGCCTGACCCGGGCGCTGCTCCGGCTCACGGTCCCGGCGGCGCGGTACGCGGAGTTCAGGGCGGACGCCGAGGCGGCCCGGATCGCCTCCACGCCCGCCGTGGTGGCCCTGCTGCGGGACCGGCGGTCGGCCGACAGCGTGTGCACCGAGACGCACCGACTGGCCGTCGCCACCCGCACCTTCGGCCGCGGCGAGGCCGTGCGGAACGCGGAGCGGGACTTCTGGACGAAGGTCGCCGACCACGCGGCCACCCTGCCCGACCGCGCGCCGGACTTCCCGGCCGACGCCGACGCCGACGACCCGCGCGTCGCCCGGCTGTCACAGGAGACCGGGCGGCCCGCCACGGTCACGCTCGGGGCCGCGGAGACCGACGCCGTCGAGAGCGAACTGGAGGAGGCGCGCCGCATGGTGGCCCGCAAGGTCATCCAGGAGTGCGTGCTGCGCTGAACCGCCCACGGGGACACCGCCGGCGGTTGTTGCCTGTCCGCCACCGGCATCGTTGGTTGAATTATTCTTCTCGATGGTTGACGTGCGGCTCGGCGAGCCAGAGTATGTCGGGGGTGACGCACTCCGCCGCCGGGCCCTCCGGCCCGGCCCTCCCCGCGGTCCTCGACGAGGCGGCCCACCGCTGCCTCGTCGCGGGCTTCGACGGTACGACGGCCGTCCCCGACACCCTGAAACGGCTCATCGACCGAGGGCTGGGCGGGGTCATCCTGTTCACCCGGAACATCCGTGACGCCGACCAGGTGCGCCGACTCACCGACACACTGCGGGAGTCGCGCCCCGACCTGCTGATCGCCATCGACAACGAGGGCGGCGGCATCGGCCACCTCGTGGCGGCCGGCGCCCCCGAGGTGCCCGGCTCCTGGGCCCTGGGCGTCGCCGACGACCCTGCCCTCACCGCGGCCTGCGCGGACGCGCTGGCCGGACACCTCCTGTCGCTCGGCATCACCGCCTCCTACGCGCCCGTCGCCGACGTCCAGAGCAGGCCCGAGAACCCCATCGTGCGCACCCGGGCCTTCGGCACCGACCCCGACCTGGTCTCCCGCCACCTCCGGGCCTGGATCACCGCCACCGAGGCACGCGGTGTGGCGTCCTGCGCCAAGCACTTCCCCGGGCACGGCGGGACCGTCACCGACAGCCACCACGCACTCGCCGTCGACCCGCGGCCCTACGACCGGCTCGACCTCGCCCCTTTCCGTGCGGCTGTCGACGCGGGCGTGCCCATGCTGATGAGCGCCCACGTCGTCTTCCCGGCCCTCGACCCGGACCGGCCGGCCACCCTCAGCCCCCGCGTCCTCGCGGAGCTGCTGCGGGGCGACCTGGGCTTCGACGGCGTCCTGGTCAGCGACGCCCTGGAAATGAAGGCCATCGCCGACCGCTACGGCGAGGCGGCCGGGGCACGGCTCGCGCTGGCGGCGGGGGCGGACCAGGTCATCGTCGCCGTACCCGACCTGGAGGTCACCCTCGCCTGCCGGGACGCCGTCCTCGACGCCCTGGGCTCCGGCGAACTGGCCGAGGAACGGGTGAAGGAGGCGGCCGAGCGGGTGCGGCGGCTCGCTCTGCGCTACGCGGCGCCGTACCGACCCGGCGCGGTGACCGGATGGGACGCGGACGCCGGACTCGCGGCGGCGCGCCGTGCCGTACGGAGCGGGCGCGGCGCGCTGCCCCGACCCGTCACCGGAGCCCATGTGGTGGATCTGTTCCCGCCCCCGCACCCGGCCCTCAACTGGGGCGGCGAGGACCTGCTGACCGAGATCCGCGCCCTCGACCCGACGGCCACCGGGACGGCGGTCGCCGGGGAGCCGGCGGACGCCCGTGCCGTCGCCGGGGAGGTGGTGCGCGCCGCCGAGGGGCGGCCCCTGGTCGTCGCCGTGAGCGACGCCGGACTGCACCCGTGGCAGGGGCGACTGCGCGACGGGCTCCTCGCCCGACGCCCGGACGCGCTGCTCGTGTCGACGGGACTGCCCGAGCCGGGCGACACGCTGTGCGCGTACGGGCGCGGGCGCGTCAACCTGCGGGCGGTGGCGGAAGCGCTGACGGGCCGGACGGCGTGAGCGGCCGGACGGCGTGAGCGGGCGGGCGACCTGAGCGGGCGGGCGGCCTGCGCGGGGGCCGCCGTTCCCATGGCGGCCGTCGAGGGGCGGATGCCCCGGCGGGCCCCGCCCCCTCTCGCGTCTCAGCCCGTCCGCACCAGCTCCGTGATGCCCCGCTCCTTGAGGTACGCCGTGTCCTCCGCGCGGTCCGCGAGGACCACCGCCGGGCGGGCGCCCTCCTGACGCAGACGCATCCACGCCTCGAAGTACGCACCGCCCGGCCCGGAGACCGACCGGGTGGACGGGGTGCAGTCCAGGACGACCGCGGTGGTGCGGGCCGGGGGAGCCGCCGGGGTCGCGCGCAGCTCGGCGACCGTGGCGGACAGGGCCTCGGCGATCGGCTTCGGACGGCCCGAGGAGTCGAACAGGCCGAGCGTGTACTCCAGCTCCGGGAAGTCGGCCAGGGCGCGGTCGACGTCGTGGGAGCACCACCACGTGACCCCCCACAGCCCCGTGCAGCCGGCCGCGTTGCGCAGGGTGGCCCGGGCGAAGTCGGGGGCGTCCGCCGCCGGGATGTGCGGTTCGGGCGCGCCCGTCTCCTGGACCCACACGGGGCGCGCCGGGTCGAGGGCGTAGGCGGCGGCCAGCTCCGTGCCGTACTCCGCGAGATGGTGGACCTGTGGGGAGCGTGGGCCGTAGCGGCGGGCGCAGTCGGCGGAGAACACCCACGGGTGGACGGTGGTCAGGTCGCCCTTGCGGGCCGACGCCTGTGGGGTGAAGGGATGGTCGTCGCCGTACCAGGCCGCGTCGTACGCCGAGTGCGTGACCAGGCCGCCGTCCGCGCCGAGCCCCTCGCGCGCCGCCGCCAGCAGGGTGTCCAGGTAGTGGTCCACCTCGGTCACGGTCACCGGGTTGTGCTCGACGAGGTTGTTCAGCTCGTTGCCCAGCTGGAGGCCGAGGAGATTGGGGCGGCCGGACAGTGCGCGGCCCAGGGTGCGCAGCAGGACCGCCTGGGCCTCGACGGCCGCCGGGTCGGTGAACACGTTGCGGTGGTGCCAGGAGCGCGTCCACTCCGGGTAGAAGTCGAAGCTCGACAGATGGCCCTGGACGCCGTCCACGAGGACGTCCAGACCGCACTCGGCCGCCAGGTCGACCAGCCGGACGAGCTGGTCCACCGCACAGGCGCGGACCAGCGCGCGGTTGGGCTGGAGCAGGGGCCACAGGTGGAAGACCCGGACGTGGTCCAGGCCCAGTCCGGCGATCTGCGCCAGATCCTCGCGGGCCTGTCCGGGATCGAAGTCGTGCCAAACGTGGAACCAGCCGCGGCGTGGGGTGTAGTTGACCCCGAAGCGGAGCGCGGACGCGGGCGGGGGCGGCGTGTCGATGGCGTCCTCCTCAGGAGACGGACCTTGTCTGCGGCGAATGTATCAACCACCATGGACGACAATGAATAGTGATTTGAACCAAGGGTCCGGAGTCGCGGAGGATCTCGTCGTCGGCCTGGACGCCGGAGGCACCCGCACCCGTGCGCTCCTCGCCGGGCTGCGCGACGGTCGACCGCGCGGCGAGGGCACGGCCGGTCCGGGCAACGCGCTCACCGTGCCGGGCGCGGAACTCGCCGACCACCTCACCGAGGCGCTCGCGGGCGCCGTCCCCGAGCCGCTGCGCGGCCGGGTGGTCGCCGTGGCCGGCGGGTTCGCCGGCGCCGGCCACAGAGGACAGGGCGCCGACGAACCGGGCCGGGTGCGCGCCGAGGCGGCGCTCGCCACCGCGCTCGCCCGGCTCGGCATCGCCGCCGCCACGGTCGGCGTCCACAGCGACATCGAGACCACGTTCGCCGCCGCGCCGGGCCACCCCGCCGACGGACTGGTCCTGGTCGCGGGCACCGGCGCGGTCGCCGCGCGGATCGCCGCACGCACGCCGACCGCCACCTCCGGCGGCGACGGCTGGCTCCTCGGCGACGACGGCGGCGGCTTCTGGATCGGCCGCGCGGCCGTACGGGCCGCGCTGCGGGC
>NZ_LIQX01000507.1 GCF_001418475.1 Streptomyces ossamyceticus
CCTGGACGTCGCCGATGACGAGGGCGAAGCGGCCGCTGGGCAGGGCGATCATGTCGTACCAGTCGCCGCCGACCTGGAGTCCGCCGCCGGTGGGGACGTAGCGCGCGGCGACGCTCATGCCGGGGATCTCGGGGCCGAGCGTGGGCAGCATGGTGCGCTGGAGGCCGTCGGTCAGTTCGCGTTCGGTCTCGGCGGCGCCCGCGCGGGACAGCGCCTGGGCGAGCATCCGGGCCACGGTGGTCAGGACGGAGCGCTCGTCGGGGGTGAAGGTGACCGGGTAGGTGAAGCCGGCCATCCACGCGCCCATGGTGCGGCCGGCGACGATCAGGGGCAGGAAGGCCCAGGACCGGCGGTTGAACTGTTCCGCGAGCGGCCAGGCGGTGGGGTAGCGGGACTTGTAGTCCTCGGGGGAGGAGAGATAGACGGCGCGGCCGGTGCGGACGACCTCCGCTGCCGGGTAGTCCGTCTCCAGCGGCATATGGGTGAACGGGCCCTCGTCGCCGTGGTTGTGCCCGTGGTGTCCGATGACGGTGAGGCGGTCGCCCTCCACCCCGAACACGGCGAGCCCGTCCGGGGAGAAGCCCGGCATCGCGAGGCCCGCCGCGACCCGCAGCACCTCCTCCGTGGAGCGCGCCTCGGCCAGTGCGCGCCCCGCGTCCAGCAGGAACGCCTCGCGGGAGCGCCGCCAGTCGCCGGTGACGGCCGCCGGGGCGCGCGCCGCGGTCTGCGGCGAGGGTTCGGTGACCTCCTGGATGGTGCCGATCAGCTCCACCGATCTGCGCAGCGGATCCAGCGTCGGCTTGGAGCGGCTGCGGACGGTGCGGATCACCCGGCCCTGCTCGTCCATGACCCGGATCCGGACCTCGGCGAGGGTGTCCTCCGCGACGGCGAGCTGGACGACGGAGACGATCTCGTTCCAGTCGACGGGGTGGAGTCTCGAGCGCGCGCCGGCCTGGGTGAGGGTGGTCGGTTCCGGGGGCAGCCCCAGGAGCCGGGCTGCCTCGGCGTCGACGGTGACGGTTCCGGCAGCGCTGTCCCAGGTCCACAGTCCCGTCGCCAGGGCGGACAGGACGTCCTCCACGGTGGGCGGGGGCTCACCAGTGCGCATTGACCCACTCTAAGAACAGCTGATCGGACCGTGCCACCGAAGCTGTGCCGGGCACCGAGCGGTGTCCGGCAGTTACCGCGATCGGCGGCGACGGCGGTGACAGCGGTTGACGTTATCGACAGAAACCGCTTGCGGTCCTGGCTATGGCTGTGACGGTGCGTATCCATGCGGGAAAAGGTGTCCGCGGCGGAGAGAGCGGTGTCCGGGTGTCCGTAGGACGCGGTTGCCCCCGCGGGTGGCGGTAAATGGTGGGGAGGCGATCTTGGGGTGCCCGGTACCCTTGGCTGTGTTTCACGTGAAACACGGACGGTGAACCCGTGTGACACGGTCCCAGATCCCCGATCAGCGAAGACTGGATGAACGACGATGCATCGGTACAGGTCCCACACCTGCGGCGAGCTCCGCGCCTCTGACGTCGGCACCGACGTCCGGCTGAGTGGCTGGCTGCACAATCGGCGCGACCTGGGCGGCATCCTCTTCATCGATCTGCGCGACCACTACGGCATCACGCAGCTCGTCGCCCGTCCGGGCACCCCCGCGTACGAGGCCCTGGACAAGATCTCCAAGGAGTCGACCGTCCGCGTCGACGGCAAGGTCGTCTCCCGCGGCGCCGAGAACGTCAACCCCGACCTGCCCACCGGTGAGGTCGAGGTCGAGGTCGGCGAGGTCGAGCTGCTCGGCGCGGCCGCCCCGCTCCCCTTCACCATCAACGCCGAGGACGGGGTCAACGAGGAGCGGCGCCTGGAGTACCGCTTCCTCGACCTGCGCCGCGAGCGCATGCACCGCAACATCATGCTGCGTACGGCCGTGATCAGCGCCATCCGTCACAAGATGACGGCGCTCGGCTTCAACGAGATGGCCACGCCGATCCTGTCCGCCACCTCCCCCGAGGGCGCCCGCGACTTCGTCGTGCCCTCGCGCCTCAACCCGGGCAAGTTCTACGCGCTCCCCCAGGCTCCGCAGCAGTTCAAGCAGCTGCTGATGATCTCGGGCTTCGACCGGTACTTCCAGATCGCGCCCTGCTTCCGTGACGAGGACGCGCGCGCGGACCGTTCGCCGGGCGAGTTCTACCAGCTCGACGTCGAGATGAGCTTCGTGGAGCAGGAGGACGTCTTCCAGCCCATCGAGAAGCTCATGACCGAGCTGTTCGAGGAGTTCGGCAACGGTCGTCACGTCACCTCCCCGTTCCCGCGCATCCCGTTCCGTGAGGCGATGCTCAAGTACGGCTCCGACAAGCCGGACCTGCGCGCCCAGTTGGAACTGGTCGACATCACCGACATCTTCGCGAGCTCGGAGTTCAAGGCGTTCGCCGGCAAGCACGTGCGTGCGCTGCCGGTGCCGGACGTCTCCGGCCAGCCCCGGAAGTTCTTCGACCAGCTCGGCGACTACGCGGTGGAGCAGGGTGCGAAGGGCCTGGCCTGGGTGCGCGTCGGCGAGGACGGTGCGCTGTCCGGCCCGATCGCGAAGTTCCTCACCGAGGAGAACGTGGCCGAGCTGACCAAGCGTCTGTCGCTGGCCGCCGGTCACGCCGTGTTCTTCGGCGCGGGCGAGTTCGACGAGGTCTCGAAGATCATGGGCGCGGTGCGGGTGGAAGCCGCCAAGCGTGCCGGGCACTTCGAGGAGGGCGTCTTCCGGTTCTGCTGGATCGTCGACTTCCCGATGTACGAGAAGGACGAGGAGACCGGGAAGATCGACTTCTCGCACAACCCGTTCTCGATGCCGCAGGGCGGTCTGGAGGCCCTGGAGACCCAGGACCCGCTGGACATCCTCGGCTGGCAGTACGACATCGTCTGCAACGGCGTCGAGCTGTCCTCCGGCGCGATCCGGAACCACGAGCCCGAGATCATGCTCAAGGCCTTCGAGATCGCGGGCTACGACCGTGACACGGTCGAGGAGCAGTTCGCGGGCATGCTGCGCGCGTTCCGCTTCGGCGCACCGCCGCACGGTGGTATCGCCCCGGGTGTCGACCGGATCGTCATGCTCCTCGCCGACGAGCCGAACATCCGCGAGACCATCGCCTTCCCGCTCAACGGCAACGCCCAGGACCTGATGATGGGCGCGCCGACGGAGCTGGAGGAGGCGCGGCTGCGCGAGCTGCACCTGTCGGTGCGGAAGCCGCAGCCGAAGTAGAGCAGCGCGTGAGGCAAGCCTGCCGAGGGCAAGCGTGCCGAGGGCAAGCGTGCTGAAGGCTTGAAACGAAAGGGTCCTGAGATCGTCCGTCGATCTCAGGACCCTTTGCCGTGCGCGGGGGAAGGCGCCGCTCTCCCAGCTCCCTGACGGGGTTCCTGTCCGCCGGGGAGGGGAACAGGGGGAAAACCACAGCGCTTTCCCATGGTGCTGACAGTGTCCGTCCCTACTTTCCTCGTCCATGACGGGAAATCAGAACGGAATCGACATGGCCCCCGAGTCCCGGGGCCCGAAACACAAGAAGGACATGACGCGCCGCAAGGTCGTGGTCGCGGGGGTCGGCGCCGTCGCCGCGGTGGCCGCGGGCGGTGCCGTCGTCGCGACCGCGAGCGCGGGCACGACCGGAGGGACGAAGGCCACCCCGGCCGGATCCACGACGGCGAGCGCCGGTGAGGAGTGCTACCGGCTCACTTCGGAGACCACCGAGGGCCCGTACTACATCGACGCCGACAAGATCCGGCAGGACATCACCGAGGACAAGGAGGGCATCCCCTTCACCCTCCGGATCAAGGTGATCGACTCCGAGAGCTGTGCGCCGCTCCGGAACGCGGCCGTCGACATCTGGCACTGCGACGCGCTCGGCCTCTACTCGGGCTACGAGAGCTTCTCCGAGGGCGGCGGCACCGCCCCCACCGACGCGCCCTCCGGCACCCCCTCGGGCGCACCGTCCGGCGAACCCCCGTCCGGGGGCGGCGGGGGCGGCGGGCACGAGGAGCCGACCAGCGACACCCGCTATCTGCGGGGCACGTGGAAGACCGACAAGAAGGGCTTCGTCACCTTCAGGACGGTCTTCCCGGGCTGGTACCGGGGCCGTTGCGTGCACGTCCACACCAAGGTGCACGTCAACGGCGAGTGGACCGAAGCCGGTTACGAGGGCGGCACCACCTGCCACACCGGGCAGTTCTTCTTCGACGAGGAGGCCGTGCTCGCCTCCGCCGAGGTCGAGCCGTACTCCACCTCGACGACCGAGCGCACGACCCTCGACGAGGACACCATCTACGACGGCAGCGGCACCCAGGGCGGCCTGCTCAAGCTGAAGTACCGGAAGAACGACATCGCCCAGGGCGTCACCGGCACCATCACCGTCGGCGTCGACCCGGACGCGACGAACACCGGCACCGACGGCTGACACGTTCACCGCGTGGCTCGGCGCGAGGCCCGGACACCCGTTCCCTCGGGTTCCGGGCCATTCGGCGTGCCCGTACGCAGCCGGTGGGCCGGACGCTGGGAACGTCATCAGGGGACGCACAGGTTTCTCGACGCAGGCGCACAGCGGGCGCGGGTGTGATGGACGCGGAGAGCGAGGAACCCGTAGGGGACAAGAAGCGCCGGAGAACCTCGGAACGTGGAGGAGGCCATGGAATTCGCTGTGCTGCTCGCACTGCTGCTGGTCCTCGGGGCGGTGGTCGCGGTCATCGCCCTGCGGCGCCGCGGCGACGGGCGGGAAGTGACGTCCGACCTGGACGCGGAGGCCGACGCCAACCGCTGGGTGGTCCGGCTCGGCGGTGGCCTGGCCGGGATCGACGTACGGGCGCAGGCCGGGGCCGACGACACCGCGGCCCGGGCCCTGGCCGACGCCGCCGAACGTCTCCGCATCGCACGGGCGCGGCTGGCCGCTGCCCGTACGCCCGACCAGTACGCGGCGGTCGTCCGCACCGCGTCCGAGGGCCTGCGCCATGTGGGGGAGGCCCGCAGGGCGCTGGGACTGGACCCGGCCGCCGAGGGCGAGCGGAGGGACACCCGTGGCGAGCGGTCAGCAGCTCAGGTCGAGCGGAAGGAACTGTTGTACGGGCTCGACGCGTCCTACTGATCATGACCATGTCGTCCTCTGCCTCCGGTCCCGTCCCCACGACCCTCGGTGAGGAGATCCTCCTCCTTTCCCTGGACGACTCCACGGGTGAGGCGCAGTTGCCGCTGCGGACGCCGTACGCGATCGCGGCGGCGGCCCTGCTGGAACGGGTGCTTGCCGACGGCCCCGAGGACGCCGCGCTCCCGGACGACGCCGAGAAGTGGATCAATGACCAGCGGAACGAGGAGTACGAGAAGGCCCTGCGGGGTCTGCTGGACAAGGGCCTGATCCGCGAGGAGAAGCGCCGGCTCCTCCTCGTCTTCCGCACCACCGTCCATCCGGAGGTCGACGGCACGGTGGAGGCCGCGCTGCGCGGGCGACTCGCCGCCGTCGTCCTGGAGGGACGGGAACCCGATCACCGCACCGCCGCCCTGATCACCCTGCTCCACCACGCCGAGCTGCGGGAACTGGCCTTTCCCGACCTGGGTAAGGAGCAGTCCGCGGCGGTCGAGCGGCGCATGACGGAGATCGCCGAACGCCATTGGGCCGACCCCGCGCTGCGCCGCATGGCGGAGACGGCCGCCGCGACCTCGGCCGCGCTCACCGCCGCGACGATGGCGACCACGGTCGTGATCATCACTACGCTGACCTGAGCCGTGGTGGTGGTACTCCTGGGAAGGGTGTCCGACTCGTGAGCCGTACGGAAGCCGAGTTCAGCGAGGCGCTGGCCGTCGTGCTGCGGGATCTGCGCGCGCAGTGTTCCGTGCGACCCAGGGTGCGGGAGGACGAGGACGGCCCCGGTGTGGTGCTCTACGCGCCGGACGGGTCGGGCCACGGGGTGTGGGCCGACCCGGACGGGCGGCCGGGGGTGTTGACGGCCGAGGTCGCGGACCAGGTGCAGGGCTGGGCGGTGGAGGCGCTGTGGGCGGCAGGGGAGCCCGCGGTGTGGCCGCGTTGCCCGGCGCATCCGGACACGCATCCGCTGGACGCCGCCGTCGAGAGGGGCAAGGCCGTGTGGCGCTGCCCGCGCGGCACGGCCCCCACCGTCCCCGTGGGTGAGCTGCCCTCGACGGAGTGACCAGCGAGCGCCTCCCGACGCCCGGCGGCCAGGGGTGCGGCTGACTACGCCCCGGCGTCCGTGACGGTGGCTGCCGCGCCGCCCGTCTGCGTGACGGTGGCTGCCGCGCCGCCCGTCTGC
>NZ_LIQX01000508.1 GCF_001418475.1 Streptomyces ossamyceticus
GGGTGGACCAGCCGAGTACCGCGCCGCAGGCGTCGCAGAAGGACTGGCCGGGCTCCCCGCGGGTGCCGCACTCGGCGCAGCTGCGGGCCCGGCCCGTGTCGGGGGTCTGGCTGGTCATGTCTCGGGCGTCCTTTCGGCAGCGGTCACGTGGACCGTGTAGGGCATGTGGGCGGGGCGGGCGGCGGCCACGAGGGCGTCCAGCCGGTGTTCGTCCGCGCGGGTCGGGTTCGGCAGCCGCAGCGACACGCGCAGATGGGGGCGGCGGTCGCCGGGGACCGGGCCCAGCGGGCGGGCGTCCCAGTCGGCGCCGCCGCTCTCGCTGATCTCCGGTGCCACACCGAACACCAGGCGTACGGCCTCGGACAGTCCGCGCCGGGTGCCCCGTACCCGGTGCAGATACGCGGCGGCGGCGACGGCCGCGCGCAGCCGGGCCTCCGGTTCCGTGCCGTCGGTCTCGGCGCCGACCCAGCCGGCCAGCCACCGCGTGAAGTCCACGGGGGCGAGGGCGGGCGTGAAGTAGGAGTCCAGGTTGTCGAGGACGGCCAGGACGGGGGCGAGGACCTCGTCCAGGCCGGCGACGAAACGCTGCGCGAGGTCGTCGTCGGCGAAGACGGCCGGGAGCATGTGGCCGATGGGGGACGACGACCCGAGGCCGTCGATGGAGCCCCTCATGGTGTGGCCCCGTCGCTGTACGTGCCGCATGCTTCCACGGCGCCCGGCGCTGCCCGCTGTGCCCACCCGTTCCGCCCCGCGGAACGACAGCCCACAGCGGTGACCGACACGGGAAGGGCCGCCGGCGGGAGCGGGAGCGGTGGCGGCTGGAGCGGCGGTGCCCCCGGCGGCCGGAGTGACGCCGTGGCCCGGAGGGGCGCCTTGGCCCGGAGGGGCGGCGACGGCGGGAGTGGCGCGGTGGCCCGGAGGGGCGACGACGGCGGGAGTGGCGCCGTGGCCCGGAGTGACGAGGGCGGTCGGTGTGGCGTCGTGGGCCGGAGTGGCGCTGTAGGTCTGAGTGACGCCGCGGCCCGGAGGGGCTGCGACGGCCGGGGCGTCGATGGCCGGGGCGGCGACGACGGCCGGGGCGGGGTGCTCACTGCTTGTCCCCGATCACTCGGACCCGGTGGTCGAAGGAGAACACCAGGGACGGCGGGCTGAGGTCGATGCGGTCGGTGGGGTCGCCCCGTTTGCCGGTCAGCGGGTCCGCGGGGTGGAGCCGGACCTCGTCGACGAGTTCGACGCCGGGCACACGCTGGAGAACGGCGAAGACCTCCCCGGCCTGGACGGGGCGGCCGAACGGCCAGCCGCGCCCGTCGGCGCCGCCGGTCAGCGGGTCGAGGTGGCGGTAGAGGGCGTCGTGGGCCTGCCGCCGGACCCGGTCGGTGTCGGCGCCCCGGAAGGCGTGCACCGTGGCGACGACGGTGACCCCCTGGTAGAACGGCGGCCCCACCGCCAACCGGGTGCCGATCAGGCGCCGTTCGTCGAGATGCCGGGTGATGCGGCGCAGCAGTCCGTCGCCGGGCACGAGTTGCTCGAAGCGCAGCCGGCCGCCGGGGTCGGGCACGGCCTGCGGGACCACCAGGACCCGTACCGCGTACGCCCCGTGCTCGCCCTCGTCGCCCTCCAGACACGTGATGCGGGCCGTGTCGGGGGCGGCGCGCCGCGCGAGTTCCTCGTAGTCGCGCAGGGTCACCGCGCGTTCCTGGGCGCGCAGGGTGATGGGCGCCCGGACCTTCGCCTCCTCCACGGTCTCCCC
Source organism: Streptomyces ossamyceticus (assembly GCF_001418475.1). Classification (GTDB taxonomy): domain Bacteria; phylum Actinomycetota; class Actinomycetes; order Streptomycetales; family Streptomycetaceae; genus Streptomyces; species Streptomyces ossamyceticus. The sequence continues at coordinate 1,751 of NZ_LIQX01000508.1, forward strand.
GTCGACACCGCCGCGCGCGGCCTCCCGGTTGACGACCTCGGAGACGTACGGGATGGAGGTGCGCAGGACCTGGACGGCACCCCGGGCGACGTTGCCCGCGCGGCCGCCGCCGGTGCGGTAGCGGCGGGCCCGGACGACGGAGCCCTTGGGGGCGACGGCCCCGTACTGGCGCAGGGTGCCGTCGGGTTCGCGGACCGCCGGGCCGAAGGCGATCTCACCGGTGGCGGCGTCGAGGGTGATGTGCCGGTCGTGCGGGGTGGACGCGGCGAAGGAGGGCACGACCTCCCAGTCGGTCCAGCCCTCGTGCTCGGCGGTCTGGAGCAGTACCGGCGGGGTGTCGCCGACGACGGGCGCGTGGGCCAGCCGCAGCCGCTGACCGGGCAGGCCCGTGGACTCGCCGAGCGCCTCGTCGTACACCGTCTCCGCGTGCACGGCGGTGGTGGTGCCGCCGAGGGTGAACGCCTCGGCGGCGCGCACGGTCGGGGAGGTGGTGTAGAAGGGCTGGTCGGGGAGGGGTTCGGTGACCCGGCAGCGCAGCCAGCCGGCCTCCTGGCCGCCGGTGCGGGACAGGGTGTGGCCGCCGGGCATGTGCAGGACGACCGCGCCGGGCCGGTTCAGGCCGCCCGTGCCGTCCCGGTCGACCTCGCACGCGGCCCAGCCGTCCTCCGTCCACGCCTCCCACACCAGCGGCGGTTGCCGGGGGTCCACACCGACGCCGTCGACGCGGCTGTCCAGTTCCAGCGCGACCGCGCACGACGGGACCGCCGCGCTCAGACCGAGCAGCATGCAGTCGCCGGGCCGGGGGGCCTCCGCGAAGCACATCAGGTCCTTGCCCTCCGCGAGGTCGGCGGTCCGGTCGGTGACCGGCTCACCGTTCAGCTGCACCACCAGATGCCGCAACTCGCACGGCACGACGGTCAGTTCGCGTTCGGTGGCGAAGACCACCGCCTCCTCGCTCTCGGTGCGCACGGTGGCGACCTCGGTGCCGACGGGCATCAGCACCGGCTCCTCCTGCGGCGCGGAGAGCCAGAAAGTGACGTCCGTACGGGCGGCGGACGGCGGGAACAGCGTGATGCCCACCAGGTCCAGGAAGGCGAGGTGGTTCTTCTCCGGCACCCGGTTGAGCCGGTAGACGATCTGGTCGGCCATGTGGGCCACCGTCTCCACGAGGGTGACACCGGGGTCGGAGACGTTGTGGTCGGTCCACTCCGGGGCGCGCTGCTGGATGTAGCGCTTGGCGTCGTCGACGAACTGCTGGAAGCGGCGGTCGTCGAGGTTGGGGGAGGGCAGGGCCATCAGCGGTCGCTTTCGGGAGCCTCGGACGTCACGTCCGGCTCGTCGTGGGAGGGGATGACATAGAACGGGAAGACCAGGCTGCGCGGGTTGTTGGTGCCGCGGATCGCGTAGCGGACGTCGATGAAGAGCACGCCCTGCTCCGCCCCGGCGGTCACCTCCACCTCGCCGACCTCGATGCGCGGCTCCCAGCGGTCGAGGCTCGCGTACACCTCGTGCTGGATCCGGCCGGCGGTGGCCTCGTTGACCGGGGCGAACACCAGGTCGTGGATGGCGCAGCCGAACTCGGGGCGCATCGGCCGCTCACCGGGCGCGGTGGCGAGGATCAGCCGGATGGCCTCCTCGATCTCGCGCTCCCCGCTGACCAGGGCGATGCCTCCGGTCGGCCCGATGCGCAGCGGGAACGCCCAACCGGACCCGACGAACTGCTCGGCCATCTGCGGGCCGGCCTCCCTTCCTGACGTACGTGTGTGTCTGCGGTGCTTCGGTGTCGGACGTGCGTGACGCCCCGGCGCCCTTCTCGGCCCTCACCCGAACGGGTACTTGATCTGGTTGACGAAGAACCCGCCGAAGATGTCGACCTTGACGGCCTTGAGGCCCAGCTGGCCCACGGCGTTGATCTGCACGGTCCCGGCGGCGTTGAGCGTCGCCGCGCCGGTCGCGCTCAGGTTGAGCGCACCCATCGCGGAGACGTTGACCGCGCCGGTCACCGACCGGAGGCTGACCAGCCCCTGGCCCTGGAGGTTGAGCGGCCCGCCGCTTCTGATGGTCACGGACCGCCGCCCGCTCAGCGTCAGATCCGTACCGGCGTTCACGGACACCGACGTGCCGCCCTTGATCCGCACGGCGCCCTTGCTGTCGACGGTGATCTCGGTCTTCGTCCGGTCCAGGTTGACGATCAGCCGGTCGTTGCCGGTGGCGAGCCGCACGCCCTGCTTGCGCAGACCGGTCTGCTGGCTGAGCAGGTCCACCCGGTTGCCGTCCCGGTCGGACAGCGTGTGCCGGATCGCCTTCTTCTTCACCGGGTCGTGCAGCCACACGTCCTTGACGGGCGTCGGCTTGTCGACGCCGTTGTAGAGGCCGCCGATGACGAACGGGTGGTCCAGCGTCCCCCGGTCGAAGGCGACCAGCACCTCGTCGCCGACGTCCAGCGGGAAGATCCCGCCGCCGCCCTTGCCGCCGAGCTGCACCGTCCGCGTCCAGTCGCTGACGTACGCGTCGTCCAGCCACGGGAACTGGAGCTTCACCCGGCCCTGCTTCAGCGGGTCCGCGACATCGGTGACCAGCGCGTTGGCGACACTGGGCAGCCTCGGGGCCGCCGCGGAACCCCCCGAGGTCAGACCGAACAGGGAGCGCCACTGGCGGCCGCTGACCGTCACGAACGTCTCGTAGTGGCTGCCGTCGCCGAAGGTGTGCCGTACGGCGGTGCAGGTGTACTTGCCCTCGAAGGGCGTGCCCACGTCGGTGAGCGTGATCGGCACCCCGGGCCGCAGCTCGGGGTTGCCGCGCACCGTCACCTCCAGTTCGGCGAACGCGGAGGTGATGTCGTCGGCGAGGGAGCTCGCCGCGTGCGTGACCTCGGCCTGGCGGTCGTAGGGGTGGTCGGTCTCGACGATCTTCGCCGCCTTGAACGGGTTCGCGGCCTTCTGCGGGGTGGTGCCGATGGCGACACCGGGGCTGGTGGCGGCCCGCGTCGTCGCCGTGAGCTTCTTCTTCGTGGTCACGTTCCAGCCGCGTGCCTCGACCTTGTCGACCTGGTCGGCGGCGGTCACGGCGGCCCGGCAGCGCAGCACGTCGACACCGGCCTGGAACACGAAGGGACTCTTCTCGCCGGGGGTGCTCGTCGCGGGCGCCCCCGACGCCGGCTTCGGCTCGACGAACTGGAACTTCCCGCGGGAGTCCAGCGACATCACCATCTCGTTCTCGTCGGCGAGCCGCGCCAGGAAGTCCCAGTCCGTCACGTTCGACTGGCTGATGAAGTCGTAGACCGTCTTCGTGCCCTGGATCCGTCCGACCGGGATGCCGTTCGTCGAGGCCAGCTTGCGGGCGATGTCGGCGGCCGTTTGGTTGCGGTACGCGGCGACCCTGCGCACCCGCATCAGACGGTGCCCCGGGTCGTAGCCGCGGACCACGGTGAACGTGCCGGTGCCGTCGTAGTCGGTCTCCATCCCGGTGACCTCACCGGTGAGCAGCGGGGAGCCCGCGCCCTTGCCGTCGGCGACGGACGCGATGACCACCAGCGAGCCGAACCTGATGTTCAGCTTGCCGAGCAGCAGCCCGTGCGGGTCGCGGAACGTCAGCCGGAACGCGCCGGGCACCCCCGCCCCCAGGTCGACCCAGCCGCCGACGAGCAGATCGGCGTACTCGGTCGGCAGCTTGTTGCCGTCGATGGTGACGTGGACGACGTTGGAGTGGGACGGCTTCACCATCAGAGACCCACCTCCTCGGCGGCCGGCAGGACGAGGACGACGCCGGTCGCGAGCCGGGTCGGGTCGTCGATCCCGTTGGCCTCGGCGATCGCCCGCCACGCCGCCGCGTTCCCGTACTCCCGCCACGCCAGCGACTGAAGCGAGTCGCCCGCCACGACCCGGTGCACGCTCCGCGCGGTCAGCGCGCCCGAGGTCGGGTTCTGGCCCTTGGTCTTGGTGGGGATCTCGTGCAGCCGGACCTGACACGTGGCGCGGATCGGCACGCCCGTCGTCCCGAACAGGGAGTACGTGGCGTCCACGGAGCTGACGTACGCCGTGAACCGGGCCGTCGAGAACGCCCCCCACTGGAACTCCACCCACGGCGGCGAGGGCTGCTTCGCGGCGATGCTCTTCGACGTCACCTCACAGCACCCCATCAGCGACTCCACCTTCTTCAGCACCGTGGTGGCGCCCGGTTTGGCGGAGGAGTCCAGGAAGATCTCGACGGTCATCTCACGGGGCTCCGGCCCCATGAACTCCGGTACGGAGCCGTCGCGCACCGCCGCCGTCGGCGTCACCTTCCACTGCGCGCGCCGACTGATCTGCAACTGCGCCGGGTTGAAGTCGAAGGCGAACGTCTCGATCAGCGCGCCCTTGCTGGTGCTGTTGCCGACCGGCGGCTCGTGGATGGCGAGCGTGGCGCGCACGAGGCTCTTGCCGGCGCCGCCCTTGGTGCCCCTTGCCATGGTGTGTTCCGCCCCCTCAGTCCGTGAACCCGTGGTGGGTGATCTCCAGGACCTCCGTGGCGACGCTCGGGTTGGCCGGGTCCAGGGTGGGGCCCTGCCAGCTGACCGGCAGCACGTCGATCAGCCCCCAGTGCGCGACCTCCGAGCCGTCCGCGCGCAGCGCGGCGATCTGCGCGGTCGGCCGCTTCACGCCGGTGGCGACGGACGAGATCCACGCCGCGACCTTCGCCGTGTCCGGTGTCAGAGGCCTGGTCAGCCGGATGGTGGAGAAGGTGACACGGGACGGCAGCTGCCAGACGAACCCGTTGTTCCCGCCCTCCTGACGGTGCTCGATCTCCACCGTCGACGAGAGTCCCTCGCACCCGTTGAAGTACCCGAGGCTCTCGCCGTCGATGGTCAGCGTGAAGAAGATGGTGGAGCCCGGGTCGAGATCGCGGGACATCGGGGGCGGCCTTTCTGGGGGA
>NZ_LIQX01000509.1 GCF_001418475.1 Streptomyces ossamyceticus
CGTACGTGGATCACGCCGGAGCCCCGACCTCCGGCGTGATCCACGTACGCACCCGTCTGACGGCCGACTTCACGGTGATCTCCAACGCCCTCGCGCAGCGACGCGGCAGCGCGGTCACGGTCGGTGTGGCGACGTACATCTCCTCCCTCCCCACCGGCACTCTCGTGAGCATCACCGCCCTGTGCGAGCACTTCGACGAGGGCGAGATCCTCGTCTCCCGAGCTCTCAGGGAACTGGAGGAGGCCGGATACCTGGAACGCCGCCGCGAGCGAACGCCCACCGGGCAGGTCCGCACCCGGACGTACTTCTACGACGTACCCGGCGGCGAACCAGACCCGGACCCGAACGGGCCTCCCAAGCCCCCCAGGCCTCGTCGCCCCCGGATGCAGTCCGCCACTGGCACGCTCGCGCCCGGGGCTGTGCGGGACACGGAGGAGGCACCTGCACCGGGGGAGGAGACGACGGCGGAGACAGCGGATCCGGAAGCACAGGCCGAGACCAAGTCCAAGCCCGAGGCACCGGCCCCGCTCGCCGACGTCGACCCCCGAGCCATCGCCGTACTCGCCGGCCTCCGCCGGGTCGACCCCCGTCTCGTCCTGTCAGAGCGGGAAGCCGCCCGCCTCGCCCCGGCGGTCACCCGGTGGCTCGGGGCAGGCCTGCTGCCCACGCAGATCACCGACCACCTCACCGCACGGCTCCCGGCAGACCTCCTCGTCCGGCCGGTCGGCATCCTGGCCTACCGCCTCAAGGAGACACCCCTGACCGCACCGGCGACCAAAACCCCTGAGACCCCAGAACGCCCAGTGGTCTTGGACATGCGGAACTGCGACGGCTGCGACCGGGGCTTCCGCTCGGCGGGACACAGCCACTGCCGGGACTGCCGGTCACGGGACCAACTCCCCCTGACCGGCTGAGCCGGTGGCCGGGTGTGCGGTCCACCCGCAGGTGGGAGGCTTGATGTGGCACGATGCGGAAGCTGACGCCAAGCGGAGGTGGGGCATGGTCGACAGGTTCACGGACGGGCTCCTGACGCCCACGGAAACAGCCTCCTACCTCCAGATTCCCCAGTCGACCCTCACCTCGTGGCTGAAGGGCAAAGCCGCCGGAGCACCACTGGTCCACCAGGTGGAGCCGGCGCGGAAAGGGCAGCCTTCGGTGCCGTTCATCGCGGTAGCCGAGGCGCACGCCCTTCGTTCCCTGCGTTCCCTGGGGCTCCGCATGAGCGAGATCAGAGAGGCCGCCGCCGCAGTACGGGACGCTCTCGACACCCCCTACGGCCTCGTCTCCAAGAGAATCGCCACGGACGGCGTGGACATCTTCATCGAGCACGGCTGGGGGGATCTCCGCAGAGCCCGCGACGGCCAGGTCCCCATCCACGAGGTGGTCTCCGACTATCTCCGCTACCTCACCTGGGAACCGGGCGACGACTTCCCTTCCAGCCTGCGGCTGAGGCAGTACCCGGACTCCGTCCCCGTCGTGATCGACCCGAGGTTCGGCCACGGACTCCCTGTCGTGGCCGCGAACCGCGTCACGGTCCAGGCCATCACCGACCTGTGGGAGGCCGGGGAAACCGTCGAGGACATCGCGTACGACTACGACATGACGCCTGAGCAGGTGGACGCGCTCTGCCGGGCAGTGGTGCACCTTGTCGCCTGAGTTCTTCCTCGACCGGAATCTCGGTCGTCGGGTGGCGGAGGGACTGAGAGCCTGTGGATGGACGGTTCACCGCATCGGGGACGTCTTCCCGCACGACGGCCAGGACATCCCGGACGAGGAATGGATCACGCACGGTCTCGACCGCTGCTGGGTTCCGCTGTCGAAGGACGGGCGGATCAAGACCCGGGACCTGGAGATCCGACCTGTCCTGGAACGCGACGCTGTGCTGTTCTACCTGGACAATCAGCAGCTTCGGAGCGCCGAGATGATCGATCGCCTCGTCGCGCACCGGGACACGATCCACCGGGCGGTCGAGAAGGGCGGTCCGGCGGCCTACGCCGTGCGGCACGACCGCATCGAACGCACCTGGCCGTGAGAGGCCGGCGAAGGAAGGCCGACCATATGCACACCGTCGGTCACGGTGCCACCACGCGCACGAGGAGCGTACCGATGTGGCCAGGGTGCGGGCATCAAGTACCTGGGCGTCAGCCGTGAGAAACCCGGCCCGGGTGAGCAAGCGCTCCCACACGGCCGGGCGGTAGCTGTAGCGGTAGGTAAATCGCCTTGCCCGCGAAGCCCCCTTGTACATGCCCTGGGGCCCGTAGGCACCCGGGATGGCCGGCGGCTGCGAGAAGACGAAGACGCCCCCGGGCCTGAGCCGCTCGGCACAGCGGGAAGAGGCGGCTCGGGTCGGTGAACCAGGCGGCTCCAAAGATCGAGTAGACGGCGTCGTACGCCGCATCTTCCTCGCTCAGGTACCGCAGAACCTCGGAGCACACGAACTCCGCACCGGTACTGGCCCACTTCGTGATGGTCTTCTTGACTATGACCGGAGACAGGTCAGCGCCCCGAGCGGCGATGCCACGCTGAGCCAGGTGGGCGAGAGCGCAGCCGGTGCCGCAACCGATCTCCAGAACGGAGCCTGGGTCACCGAGCAGTTCGGGGCCGGGGCCGTGACCGGCGTACTGGGTTCAGGAGAACCCAGGCTCCACGTCGTCCTTGCAGGCGGAAGCGACCGCGTTCGGGATGGCGACGACCCTGGCCCGCTCGGACAGGGCCCGGCAGAACGCGAAGCCGTCGCCCTCCTTGGGCAGGGTCGCGCCGAGGGGGCGGATGTCGGTGGTGATGAAGTACGTGCCCGCCGTCCGGAACACCTCGAACCCGGGTGACACCTCGCGCCTGCCTATTCGTTTGTCGTGTGACAGACCCCGCTGCGGATTTCCGGCACAGCCGGTGAACCGGCCGCACAACCCATCCGGACCGGTCTTCGGGCCGCACCGCTGGGCTCGGTGACACGGCACCGCCGTATCCTGACCACACCAGGGAAGGAGCCGTCCATGACCGTCGACGCGATCGTGCACACCGACTTCCCCAAGGGGTACACGGTCCTGTTCGGGGCCGACGGAAAGGTGATCATGACCCCGCGGAGCGAAGAGCACTCCAGCACCATCAGGTCGATGCAGATCGACTCCGCTCTCGCCCTCGGCCGTCACGCGAAGGTCATCTCCGATGTCTACATCGACTTCCCCGCCGATGAGAACTCCGCCCCTGACCTGGCGATCCTGCGCGAGGACGCACGCAAGGAAGGCAAGCGCTACAGCTTCGAGGACGTCCTGCTGATCTCCGAGGTCGTCTCGACCTCTTCCGCCCGCAAGGACTACGACGACTGCACCGCGAAGTACGGGCGCTACGGAATCCCGGTCTACCTGGTCGTGGACCCCTATGCCCAGGAGGTCGTCCTCCACACCCAGCCAACCGCCAACGGTTACATCGCCGCACACACCCACCAGTACGGCACGGGCAAGCTCCCCATCGCCCTGGCCGACGGCCGCCCCTTCGCCCTCGACCTCGACGAACTCCCGCGACCGGAGCCCGAGGCAGACGCCCGCTGACGAAGAACCCCTCGTCGTCCGGGCTGTGCCGTCGGCACCGCCGCCGGATGTGGTCGTACCTGGTCGCGGGGGCTGTCAGTCGGCCGGCGTCTTGAGTCGGGGGGACCGCCTCCTCCGGCACACCTGTCCGCGCGGGCGCCGCCGTCACCCGGCCCACGCCGCGTCACGTACTCATCCGCGTCTCCGGCCCGCCGCTCCTCTTCGTGCTGTGCCCTCGCCACGCCGAGAACTCACACCGCGCCTGCTTGATCGGTCCATGACACTATCGTCCGCCGCGGGGACAGGCACAGAGGAGGCAATGATGAGTCGGCATCCAGGGCCCAGCACACTGGGGGAACTGCTGCGCGGGTACCGGTTCGCGGCCGGGCTCGGCCAGCGGGCGCTGGCCGAGCGGGCGGGGATCAGCGTTCGGACCCTGCGTTACCTGGAGCAGGGCCAGATCCGCCGGCCGCACGCCGACTCGATCCAGCGCCTGGTGGCGGCGCTGAACCTGTCCGAGGCCGCGCGCACCCGGCTGCGGGAGGCCTGCGAAGCCGCGGTGTCCTCACCGCGGACGGCAGGACTGCGCGTGTCGGTCCTCGGTCCTTTGGCGCTGCACCTTGGCGGCGGCCCCGTCGAGGTGCCATCAGTGCTCCAGCGCAGCCTGCTGGGACTGCTGGCCATGCAGCCGGGCGTGGTGGTCGGTACCGACGAGATCGTCGACGTGCTGTGGGGCGAACAGCCGCCACGTACCTGTCGGCAGTTGGTGCAGACCTATGTCAGACACCTGCGTGATCTGATCGACCCCGACCGGCCCGGGCCAGACGCGGGGCGCGTGCTGCGGGCGACCAAAGGCGGGTACCGGGCCGATCTGTCGGCCGAGGAGTCCGATGTGGCCACCTTCGACGAGCTGCTCGGTCTGGCCCGGAGTGTCGAGGCCGGTGGCGACCGCCCTGCCGCGCTGGAGGCATACGGCCGAGCGCTGCGGTGCTGGCGAGGACCGGTGCTGGCCGATGGCGGCGAGCGGATCCGGGAACATCCGACGGCGGTCGCGATCGGTGGTCGTCAGGTCACGGCGGCCGTGGCCCGGGCGGACCTGGCGCTCGCGCTCGGCAGCGCGGAGGAAGTGGTCGCCGACCTGCGGGAGCTCAGTGCGCGCGAGCCGTTGCACGAAGAGCTCGCCGGCCGGCTGATGCTGGCCCTGGCCTCGTGCGGGCAGCAGGCGGCAGCGCTCGACGTCTTCACGCGCATCAGCAGCCGGCTCGACGCCGACTTGGGTCTTCAGCCCTCCGCGGCACTGCGCGCCGCGCATCTGCGGGTACTGCGCGCGGACTTACCCCCGAAGCCACCCGTCTTACCCGCGTTACCCGCGCCGGTGCCGGTATCACCTCCCGCTGCCGACAGGCCGGTCCCGGCGCAGCTTCCCGGCCTGACGCTCGGCTTCACCGGCCGGGCCGATCAGTTGCGGCAGCTGGACTCCCTGCTCCCCGACCCGGCGACGGGGGACGGCCCTCACCAGACGGGGACGGTGCTCGCGGCGATCACCGGTACCGGTGGCGTGGGCAAGACCGCCCTGGCGGTGCACTGGGCGCATCGGGTACGCGATCGCTTCCCTGACGGCGAGCTGTTCGTGGACCTGCGAGGTCACTCGGCACAGGCTCCGGTGCGTCCGGTCGAGGCGCTGGCCCGGTTCCTGCTGGCGCTGGGCGTGGCAGCGGAGCGGATTCCCGGGACGCCCGAGGCCGCTGCCGACCTGTACCGCACACTGTCCGCCGGGCGGCGGATGCTTGTCGTACTGGACAACGCCGTGGACCCGGAGCAGGTCCGGCCGTTGCTGCCCGGCGGGCTCGGCTGCCTGGTGCTGGTCACCAGCCGTGACCGGCTGGCCGGGCTCACAGCCCGTGACGGGGCCCGCCGTATCGGGGTGGACGTGCTCGCTCCCGAGGAGTCCCGGCTGCTGCTGCGCCGTATGCTCGGCGAGAGCCGGGTCGACGCGGACCCGCAGGCCGCGGCGGACCTCGCTCACGCCTGCGGCCACCTTCCGCTGGCCCTGCGGATCTCGGCCGCCAACGTCGACCACACCCCCTGGCGTACCCTGCGCGACCAGGCCGACGAACTCCGCGAGGGCGACCGGCTGACCGCCCTGTCCGTCACCGGCGACCAGACCACCGCCGTACGGACTGCCTTCAGCCTCTCCTACCAGGCCCTCGATGCCCCGGTTCGACGGATGTTCCGCCTGCTGGCCCTGCTGCCCGGCCCGGAGACCGGTCTGCGGGCCGCCGCCGTCGTCACGGGCACCACCGTCGAGGACGCCGCCCGGCTGGTGGAGCGGCTCACCGCCGCCCACCTGCTCCGCGAGCACCGGCCCGGACGCTACCGCTTCCATGACCTCGTGGCACTGTACGCCGCCGAACGGCTTGGCCTGGAGGAGACCGACACCTCCCGCCGAGCCGCCTCCGACGCCCTCTACGACTGGCTTCTGGCCGCGGTGGATCGCTGCGCGTCACTGCTCTACCCCGGGATGAAACAGCGCCTGCCCGGGGACGAAGACGCTGTCCGGAGCGATGCGGCGCCGCCGGAGATCACCGACGCCGCGGCGGCGATGCGCTGGCTGGACGCCGAACTGCCCACCCTGGCGGCGGCCGTTCACCAGGCCGCCGCCGAGGGCCGTCAGGCGGCCTGGCTGCTCGCCGACGCCCTGCGCGGCTACGCCTGGATCCGCAAGCACACAGTGGACTGGACGGCCCTCGGTCAGGCAGCTCTGGCCGCTGCCCGTGCCGCCGGAGAGCCTGTCGCCGAGGCCGCCATGCACCATCTGCTCGGCCACGCGCACGTACGGCAGAGCCACGTCGACACCGCGATCACCCACTTCGAGCAGTTGCTCGCCCTCGCCGAGGCCGCCGACTGGCGGGAGGGCGCCGCCATCGCGCACACCAACCTCAGCATGGTCAGCCGACTCAGCGGCCGGCTGCGGCGCAGCGCGGAGCACCTGGAGCGGGCCATGGAACTCGACCAGCAGGGCGGCCTGTCGGACGGGCACCCCGTCGTCCTCGGCAACCTTGCCCACGTCCTGCGTGACCTCGGCCGCCTGTCCGAGTCACTCGACTGCCTCGTTCGGGCGGAGCGCCTTCCGGCGGCCCTGGACAACCAGCACAACCAGATACGCCGGCAGGCAGACCTCGGCCGTACCCGGCACCTGCTCGGCGACACGGTGCAGGCGGCACGCCACCTTCAGGTGGCCCTGGCGATGGCCAGGGAGTGCGGCGACCTGGGAGGCGAGGCGTACGCGCTGCGGCTGACGGCCTCCGCCGGCAGGGACGCGGGCGACCTCGTCCGAGCCCTGGAACTGGCACGGACCGCCGCCGCCCTCAGCGACCAGGACATCGACGACTACTTCCGGGCCGCCGCCCGCCTCACCCTCGGCAGTGTGCTGCTCGCCCTCGGCCGCCACGGCGAAGCCTCCGACGCATGGCGGGAGGCGCTGAAGCTGGCCCGTGAGCGCGGCGCGCATGACCTGGAGGCGCGCTCACTGATCGGGCTGGCGTCCGGTCGGCGTCCCCTCGACCGTGAACAGGCGGCCACGGCGCTGGAAATCGCCCGCCGCACGGAGTACGTCCTGGTGCAGGGCGAAGCACTGACCGTCCTGGCCCGCGGCGGTCTGGAACACGGCGAACCCGCCGTCGCGGCCGACTACGCCCGCCAGGCCCTGGCCATGCACCGCCGCTCCGGCCACCGCAAGGGTCAGGCCCAGGCCCTGGACCTGCTCGGCCGGGCCGTGGACGCGACGCGCGAGGAGGACCCCGCGCCGTACCGGCGAGAGGCCCTGGAGATCTTCGACGCGCTCGGTGACCGGCACGCCGCAGCACTTCGACGGCGGCTCGTCACGTCGGACGGGGGACTCGACGGGGGAATGGCCGGGGGAACGGACCGCCAGCGCTGCGACACCGCGGACGCCTCGGCCGATCCGACAGCATCCGGACCGGGCACCTCGCCCCCACCCGTGCCATGACTACGTGCCGTCCGGACCACGCCGAGAGTCGGTGTGGTCCGGACGGCGTACACGACGGCCTACCGGACGCCGTGCGGTGTCCGAGGCGTCCCGGTCGTGGACCTGGTGGAGGTCAGCTCGTGACCTTCTTCCAGGTCAGCTCCCTCTGGTCGCCGTGGCGCCAGCCGCGGGTGTGGACCGCGTCGGTGCGGGGCTTGTCGCGCTCGTTGAGATAGGGGGACCTGGCGTCGACGTTCTGCCCGCTGTCGTAGTAGGACTGCAGCGCCGAGGCCCCCCAGCCCTCCTGTCCTCCCCAGGACCAGAGTTCGTCGTGAGCGTTGGTGCCGCTGCTCCCCTCGGGCTCCATCCACACCTTGTTCTCGTTGCCACCGTGGTAGGCCATCACCTGGTCCTTGCCCAGGTTGTACAGCACGAACTGCCCGTCGGTGCCGAACTGCTTCCACCGGCAGTAGGAGTTGCCGCCGGCGGCACTCTTGGACACCATCCAGAGCTCCTGGTTGTCGGCCGAGGCGCACAGCACGGCGTCGTCGAACCTGCCGTTCTGCAGCATCACCCCTGCGGCGGTGGGGGCGGCCGAGGCCGACGTGGCCGGCACAGCGGTGATGCAGAGCGCGGCGAGGCCGGCCGCTGCGGCGAGGCGGGCGCCGAGGCGGCCTCGGCTCTGAGAAACCCGAGTTGACGAAGACATGTGAAGAAACTCCCTACCTGTCGTCCACGGCTGAGGACCCGGACAGGCTTCCCTGTCCGGTGTGTGCGTCCCTCCGCTGGCTCCGGAGTGGACATGTCAAAGGTAGGGAGGGGGTGTGTGTACCGCGCCGCACGCGCGACGCAGGGGAAAACCCCTGTTGACGGCGGTGATGCGGCAAGAACCGGCAAGACGTGCGCGGCGGTGCGCGGCGGTAGCGGGCGGGGTCAGTGCGCGAATGCCGCGCGGAGCCGTTCGGCCGCGTCGGCCAGGACCTCCGTGCGCTTGCAGAAGGCGAAGCGGACGTAGGGTGCGCCCGTCCCCTTGTGGTCGTAGAAGACCGCGTTCGGGATGGCGACGACCCCCGCCCGTTCCGGCAGCGCGCGGCAGAAGGCGAAGCCGTCGCCCTCCTTGGACAGGGTCGTGCCGAGGGGGCGGATGTCGGTGGTGATGAAGTACGTGCCCGCCGTCCGGTACACCTCGAAACCGGCGGCCGTGAGCCCCGCCGCGAGCACGTCCCGCTTGGCCCGCATGTCCGCGCGGAACGCGTCGAAGTAGGAGTCCGGCAGCGCGAGGGCCTCGGCGACGGCGTACTGGAACGGCCCGGACGCCACGTACGTCAGGTACTGCTTGGCCGCGCGCACGGCCGACACCAGCGCGGGCGCGGCCGTCACCCAGCCCACTCCTCGTTCGCGCACGCATTCGCATGAGGGACCACAGGGCTACACCCCCGAGCGACAGCGAGCTGTTGTGTACACATGGGACACTCGGTACCCTTGGGTGCATGACACAGCCCATGCCCATAGAGTCGATCCGCGATGTCCGGGCACACCTGGCCGAGGTCGTGGAGCGGGCCGACCGGGACGACGTACCCACCGTCATCACCCGGCGCGGCAAGCAGGTCGCCGCAGTGGTGTCCATCGAGGTGCTGCGCAAATACCAGGAGTGGGAAGAGCGCGAGATCAACCGGATCATCGACGAGCGCATGACCAACCCGGCACCCGGCATCCCGATCGAGGACATCATGAGGGAGACGCTGGCGCGCAGTGAGTGAGTACCGCACCGTCTTCCGAGCCGAGGCTCAGGCTGAACTCCGCAAGGTGCCGCGAGACATGGCCCTCCGCATTTTGGCCAAGCTGACCGAGCTGGAGAGCGACCCGCTGGGATTCAACACCACGGCCCTCGTCTCCCAGCCCGACCGGCGCCGCCTACGGGTAGGCGACTACCGCGTGATCTACACAATCGACAACGGCGAGCTCGTGGTGTGGGTCGTACACGTCGGGCATCGCTCCACCGTCTACGACACCTGAGCTCTCCTGACATCGGTCAGTGTGCGAACGCCTTGCGGAGCCGCTTCGCCGCCTCCTCCAGTACTTCCTGCCGCTTGCAGAATGCGAACCGTACGAACGGCGCGCCCTGCTCGCGGTGGTCGTAGAAGACCGCGTTGGGGATGGCGACGACCCCGCAACGCTCCGGCAGGGAGCGGCAGAAGGTGAAGCCGTCGCTTTCGCCGAGAGAGCGGATGTCGGTGGTGATGAAGTACGTGCCCGCCGGGCGGAAGACCGTGAAGCCCGCCTGCTCCAAGCCGCCCGCGAGCAGTTCGCGCTTGGCGCGCATGTCGGCGCGGAACGCGTCGAAGTAGTCGTCCGGCAGCGCGAGGGCCTCCGCGACGGCGTACTGTAACGGCCCCGACGCCACATAGGTGAGGTACTGCTTCGCCGAGCGCACCGCCGTCACCAGCGCGGGCGCGGCCGTCACCCAGGTGACTCCTCGTTGGCCCACCTATTCCCGTGTGGTGCGACCAGGCCCCGCTGCGGACCTCCGGCACCGGCGGTGAGCGGGCGGCAGAACCTGTCCGGACCGGTCGCCGGGCCCTACCGCAGGGCTCGGTGACGCGGCACTGGCCGTCGTATCCTGACCACACACGGGAAGGAGCCGTCCATGAGCGTCGACGCGATCGTGCACACCGAGTTCCCCAAGGGATACACGGTCCTGTTCGGAGCTGATGGAAAGGTGATCATGACTCCGCAGAGCTTCGAGCACTCCAGCACGATCAAGTCGATGCAGTACGACACGATCGTGTCCCTCGGACGCCATGCGAAGACCGCCTCCGACGTCTACATCGACTTCCCCGCCGACGAGAACTCCGCCCCGGATCTCGTGATCCTTCGCGAGGACGCCCGCCGGGAAGGCAAGCGCTACGGCTTCGAGGACGTCCTGCTGATCTCCGAGGTCGTCTCGACCTCCTCCGCGCGCAAGGACTACGACGACTGCACGGCCAAGTACGGTCGCTACGGCATCCCGATCTACCTGGTCGTCGACCCGTACGCCCAGGAGGTCGTCCTCCACACCCAGCCGACCGCCACCGGTTACATCGCGGCACACACCCACCAGTACGGGACGGGCAAACTCCCCATCCCCCTGGCCGACGGCCGCACCTTCACCCTCGACCTCGACGAGCTCCCGCGCCCGGAGCCCGAGTCAGACGCCCGCTGACGAAGACTCCCGGCGCGGCGTGAACTGGCCCAGGCATCGGCGGCCGGCCTGCTGGGGGTGCTGGCCGAGGACTACGACCCGGACGCCGCCCGGACGGAGCTGGCCGGCTGGATCACGGCCCGTGGCGAGCGGGAAGGTGCCCTGCGGCAACTGACCGACGCCGTAAGGACCATGACCTTCCGCACGCGTGCGCAGGCGATGCTCGACGTGTTGTCGGCGGCGTTGGACGGTGAGGGGGAGGGGATGCTGCGCACGCTGCGGCGAGACACACAGCTTGCGCCGCTGGCGCTGAACGCGTTGGCGCACCGTGAGTTGCTGTCCCCCGAGGACATGACTGACGCCGAGCAGCTGCTGGTGCTCGCCGAGAGCCTGCTTCAGCTCGTGGAGTTGGCGGGCGGCGGGGACGGCGCCGAGGAGATGCTGCGTGCCCAGGGTCCCCAGGCCAGGGACGCGGTTGCCGCCGCGTTGGACTCCGCGCACCCGGACCGGGCCGGACTCGACGAGCTCAGGCAGCTGGCGGCCCGGGCACTGGGTACCCACGGCGCCCGTGTCGGCCGCGCCCGGAAGGCTCGGCGCTCCTCAGGCAAGAGCGGCCGCAAGAGGCCCCGCTGACCGGGCGACACCGTCTGCCCCCGGGCGCCGGGCAGAGGGAACCGATGGTTCCGGCGTCGTACGTCCTTGGCGACGCGTTACCGTCGGGGTCGTGGTTGAGGGATGGGACGAGGGCGGACTGCGGACCCTGCGTGGTGCGCTCCACGCGCAGGACGGGGTGACGCTGCTTGCGGCGTTGCGTCGTGGACCCGTGCGTGAGGTGCTGCAGCTGGCCGGCGACGGTGTGGCCGGGGCCGCGGCACAGGGCCTGCCGGGGGCTGCGGTGATGGCGGCCCTGTTTCTCGGCTCGCTCCGGGAGCGCGGCTTCCGGGGCGATGAGGAACTGGCGGATCGGTTGCGCGCGGCCGCGGGTGACGCGGCGATC
The DNA here is from genome assembly GCF_001418475.1 of Streptomyces ossamyceticus. Classification (GTDB taxonomy): domain Bacteria; phylum Actinomycetota; class Actinomycetes; order Streptomycetales; family Streptomycetaceae; genus Streptomyces; species Streptomyces ossamyceticus. Next base: position 11,694 of record NZ_LIQX01000509.1, read on the forward strand.
CCCTTCCTGCGCCCGCTCGCGGTCGATCTGGAGACGCTCGCCATGCTGCTGGAGAGCGACCCGGCCGAGTCCGGTGGCCGGGTCGATCTGTCCACCGGGGAGTGCCGGCCTGCGCTCACCGATGAGCCGGGGCCTGGGCCCGAGGCTGAGGAGGACGACGATCCCGAGCGATGGCTGTACGTTCCGGCTCTGGGGTCCCGGGCCGGTTACCGGGACATGGAGCTGTTCATCGAAGAGGTCGGGGACGCCACCCTTGCCAACCGGCTGCGGATCGCCATCGGCGGGCGGGGTGCCTTCCGGCGCTTCAAGGACGTCCTCGCCGGTGACGAGCACTCCTGGCGCCGGTACCACCGGTTCCGCGATGAGCGACAGCGCGGCAGGGCCCGCGCCTGGCTGGCCGAGGCGGGCTACTGCCCGCCCATCACCTCCCGCGTAGAGCCCAGCTCGGGTTCGTTTCCTTCGGGGCCGGTATGACTCTTTCCTGCCCCTGTCCTGCATGATCCGGGGGTGCTGTCAGCGGGCCCGGCGGCAGTGGAGTGCGGGTGCGCGGGGGCTCGTGGCAACCAGGCCGTGTGGCCGGTACAGATCCTGGTACGTCTGTTGCTGTCAGGGGGCCAGCGTCTTGAGTCGGGAGGCCGCCTCCTCCAGCACGCCTGTCCGCTTGCAGAATGCGAAGCGAACAAAGGGTGCGCCTTGCTCGCGGTGGTCGTAGAAGACCGCGTTGGGGATGGCGACCACTCCGCAGCGCTCCGGCAGTGAACGGCAGAAGGCGAAGCCGTCGCTCTCGCCGAGGGGGCGGATGTCGGTGGTGATGAAGTACGTGCCGGCCGGACGGAAGACCGTGAAACCCGCCCGCTCCAGGCCCCCCGCGAGCAGGTCCCGCTTGGTCAGCATGTCCGCGCGGAACTCCTCGAAGTACGAGTCGGGCAGACGCAGGGCCTCGGCCACGGCGTACTGGAAGGGCCCGGAGGCGACATACGTCAGGTACTGCTTCGCCGAGCGGACGGCGGTGACGAGATCGGGGGCGCCGGTAACCCAGCCCACCTTCCACCCGGTGAACGAGAACGTCTTGCCGGCCGACCCGATGGTCACCGTGCGGTCCCGCATCCCCGGGAAGGTCGCCAGCGGCAGATGCTCGGCGTCGTCGAAGACGAGGTGCTCGTACACCTCGTCCGTCACCACCAGCAGATCCCGCTCGACGGCCAGCTCCGCGATCGCCGTCAGCTCCGCACGGGTGAGGACCGTGCCGGTCGGGTTGTGCGGGGTGTTGATCAGCAACAGCCGGGTCCGGTCGGTGACGGCGGCCCGCAGCTCGTCGAGGTCCAGCCGGAAACGCCCCTCGTGCGGCCGCAGGGTCACGGGGACCCGCCGCCCGCCCGCCATCGCGATACAGGCCGCGTAGGAGTCGTAGTACGGCTCCAGGGCGACCACCTCGTCACCGGGCTCCAGCAGCCCCAGCAGGGCCGCCGCGATCGCCTCCGTGGCGCCCGCCGTGACCAGCACCTCCGTGTCCGGGTCGAACGTCAGCCCGTACCGCCGCAGCTGGTGCGCGGTGACCGCGGCGCGCAGCTCCGGGACGCCGGGCCCCGGCGGGTACTGGTTGCCGCGCCCGTCCCGCAGCGCCCGTACGGCGGCCTCGCGGATCTCCTCGGGGCCGTCGGTGTCCGGGAACCCCTGGCCCAGGTTGATCGAGCCCGTCCGCAGGGCGAGCGCGGACATCTCCGCGAAGATCGTCGTCCCGAACTCGGCGAGCCGCCGGTTGAGCGGGGGCCGGGCAGCGGAGCCGGCGGGGTCTGCGGGGCGTGCGCTGGAGGTCATGGCCGTCATCCTCCGCCCAACCTCTGGAGTTCCTCAACTCTGCTTTGGGCCGTGGGAGGCGAGGGCATCCCCAGGTCACGCACGACCCGTGGGGGGTCTGCACGGGGAACGAAAGGCTGGTGACGGAGATGGAGATCGGGTTCTTCCTCGTCTTCGGGGCGGTCGTGCTGCTCGGCATCGTGTCGACGCTCAACGACAGCGCGCGCCGTCGGCGCCGCCGCAGCTGGTGGGCGGACGGAGGATCGTCCGGAGGCGGCTCGTCCTGCGGGGGCGGCTCGTCCTGCGGAGGGGGTTCCTCCTGTGGCGGCGGGGGC
>NZ_LIQX01000051.1:0-758 GCF_001418475.1 Streptomyces ossamyceticus
GTGTCCACGAGCCTGCCCACCCGCCCGGCGACCTCGTGGGCGATGCCTTCGACCCCCGGCAGCAGCGTCACCGCCGATCCGGCCCGGCGGCGTGCCGACGACCGGCCGGGCAGCAGGTCCGCGTGCACGGTCCCCTCCAGCCGCGGACCGAACACGGGGTCGGCGGCCAGTGCCGCCAGGTCCCGCCGGGACCGCTCGCCCCAGAACCGCATCCGGACCTCCGGGCCGGGGTCGACGACGGCGACCCTGGCGGCCAGAGCGGAGTCCAGCACGTCCGCGTCGAAGCCCTGGTAGTGGTGCCGGGTGGTGTGCAGGGTCACCGGGCCGCCCTCCGCCCGCAGCCTCGGCCCCAACCGGCCCACCAGGTCGAGGAATTCCACCGGGAGCGGCTGACGCGCGACCCCTCCGCCGGACTGCTCCGCGAACTGGTACATGTGCGTGAAGTGGCCCACCCAGTGGTGCGGTCCGCCCTCGGGCACCACCCGGCCGGACGCCATCGCCTCCGCCGCCCCGCAGCCGATCAGCAGGCGCAGCCAGGCCCCGCCGTCGGTGACGCCCCGCGGGAAGATCTCCACCAGCCCGGCGGCGATCGTGTCCGTCGGCGGATGGGCCGTCAGAAGCGGTTCGGCGGCGGCCAGCAGCGAGTCCGGCACCGCCTTCTTCCGCGCGACGGACAGGATCGCGCCGACCACGCGGGCCACCTCGTCGTCCCTGTGCCCGGCCGCCTTGGCCGACGCCCGCACCCGCCGCACCAGATC
>NZ_LIQX01000051.1:772-30134 GCF_001418475.1 Streptomyces ossamyceticus
CCCACCCGCCGCGAACAGCAGCGCGTTGGCCCGGCGGTAGCCGGGATCCACCGGCAGCCCGTGCTCCGCCTCGGCCGCCCGAGCGGCCGCGTAGGCCCTCCCGCCGGGCCTGCTGCCGTAGCCGATGAGGCGGTGGCCCACGGTGTCCCAGAACCACGGCAGATGCGCCGGCGGCAACCGCCGCGCACGCGCCGCCATCGCGTCGACGAACCGGCCGGGCTTGGTCCAGGTACGGCCGAGTTCGGTGCGCATGCCCTCGATCGACTCACGTGCGGCCGCGGCGGCCGCGGGGTCGTGGGCGGCGGCCCAGTCGGCGTACGTGGTCGAGGTGTGCGGACCCGTCGTCGGCAGCAGCGACTCCAGAGAGGCGATCATGCCGGGATCGTCGCACGCCCCACTGACAGGCCCGCCGTCGGAGCGGGCCGTCCGCCGCCGAGCCTGGCCGTCCCCTCCGTGGCCCGGCCGTCCCTCCCCCAGCCCGGCCGTCCCTCCGCGGCCGGACCGGATCGCCCGCGGGCGGGCTCAGTACGTGTCGCGGTACCGCAGCAGGATCTCGCGGGTGCGCTCCGCGGAGGCGGCGTGCGCGGCCATGTGGTCGAGGACCTCCAGATGGAGGGCGACCTCACGGCGCGAGTCGAGGTAGAGAGCGCCGGTGAGGTACTCCGTGTAGACCATGTCGGGGAGTTCCGGCTCCGCGAAGCGGAAGAGGGCGAACGGGGCGTACGTGCCCGGGTGGGGGCCGGCGGCGAACTCGGCGACCTGGAGGATCACATGGTCCTTCTCGGTGATGTCCAGCAGCCGGTCGATCTGGTCGCGCATGACCTGGGAGCGGACGCTCACCGGCCGTCTGAGCGCCGTCTCCTCCATGATCACCCACAGGTGCGGCGGGTGCTCGCGGGTGAGGAGCTTCTGCCGGGCCATGCGCAGCGACACATGCCGCTCGATGGTGTCGGGGCCGGTCTGCCCGAGGGTCCCCGCCTCCATCACGGCCCGCGCGTACTCCTCGGTCTGGAGCATCCCGGGCACGAAGTGCGGCTCGTACTGCCGGATCAGATGGGCCGCGCCCTCCAGGCTCACGTACAGGCTGAACCAGTCGGGCAGCACATCGTGGAACCGCTGCCACCAGCCGGGCTTGTTCGCCTCCTCGGCGAGCTTCACGAACGAGGCGACCTCGTGCTCGGCGACGCCGTACGTGGTGAGCAGGACCTGCACGTAAGGGATCTTCAGCGAGACGTCGGCGGTCTCCATGCGCCTTACGGTGGCCGGGGCGACGCGCAGGACGCGCGCGGCCTCCTCGCGCTTGAGCCCGGCGGCCTCGCGCAGTTCCTGGAGACGTCTGCCGAGCACCACCTGACCGACGGTGGGCGCGGGCCGCCGCTCACTCACGCCACGCCTCCCCACGCGCCGAAGTACGCGTCCAGTCTGTCATGTTCCGGTGCTCATCTCATGAGGTCGAGCGGAACGGGAAGCCCTCGGTTCCGGTTCGACCACGACGACGCCGTGGCGGAACACGCCACGGCGACACCGAAGAGTAAAGGACGCATCCGAAGAGTGAGCAACGGTTCCCCAGCGTGACGTCCGTCATGGCCCCCTCCGAAGCCGCCCGCCCGGGCGCCGGAAGCTCCGAGGCGCCGGCATGACCTCCGAGGTAATCGACCGTCGCGCCCCGCACGCGGCAGGGTGAGGGCAGCGGGTTCCGGGCCGGCGCACTCCGGCCCGGGGCCCGGCCCCGGCGGTCCGTGCGGCCGTCCCCGGCCGACCCGCTTCCCAGCCGACCGACTCCATCTCGACGGAGGGTGATGCCCCATGTCCGCGACCCCGCTCGCCGCTCTCGCCCGGACCACCGACCCCCGGACCATGCTGCACCGCTTCCTGGCCGCGGACGCCGCCGTGACCGGGGTGAACGGGCTCGCCTACCTCCTAGCCGCCGGGCCGCTCGGCCGGCTCCTCGGGGTCGGCCCGGGCCTGCTCGCCGCACTCGGCGCGTTCCTCACGGCGTACGCGGCGGGCGTGGCCCTGCTCGCCGCGCGCGGGCGTCCGCCGGTGCGGTTCGTGCACGTGGTCGTCGAGGCCAATCTGGCCTGGGCCCTTCTCAGCCTCGTCGCCCTCGCCCTGTGGCTCACGCCGAGCACCGCGGGCGCGGTGTGGACGGTGCTCCAGGCGCTGACGGTCGCCGGGTTCGCGGCGGCGCAGTACACCGCCCTGCGGGCGAACGGTGACTGACCGGCCGTCACATGGCCAGTGAATGGAGGTACTTGACCGTCGCCGGGTCGGCCGGGAGGAACGTCTCGATGGCCAGCTCGGCCACGGTCACGTCCATGGGTGTGTTGAACGTGGAGATCGAGGAGATGAAGGACAGCACCCGGCCCGCGTGCTCGATCCGCATCGGCAGCGCGAAGGACACACCCGGCTCCTCCTCGGGCTCCTCGTCGGCCGTGCCGGGCGGCAGCGGATACGCGGCGACCTCCTCGTACAGGGCGCGCAGCGGCTCCGAGCGGCGCAGGGCGATCTGGCGTTCCATCTGCTCCAGCAGATGACCGCGCCAGGCCCGCAGATTGCGGATGCGGGGCGCCAGGCCCTCCGGGTGGAGGACCAGCCGCATCGCGTTCAGCGGCGGCACGAGCAAGGACTCGGGGACGCCGTCCAGCAGCATCGCGATGCCCCGGTTGGCGGCCACCACGTGGTACGTCGCGTCGAGCACCAGCGCCGGGTACGGCTCGTAGCCCTGGATCAGGCGCTCCACGCCCTCGCGGAGGGCCGCCATCGACGGGTCGTCCAGCGGGGTCTGCGGATAGCGGGGCGCGTAACCGGCGGCCAGGAGCAGCGCGTTGCGGTCCCGTACGGGCACGTCCAGGTGCTCGGCGAGCCGCAGCAGCATCTCCTCGCTGGGCCGGGAGCGGCCGGTCTCCACGAAACTGATGTGCCGCGCCGACGAACCGGCCCGCAGCGCCAACTCCAGCTGGCTGACCCGCCGTTGTTCCCGCCATGCCCGCAGCAGCGGGCCGGCGCCCTGGTCGGGAGGGGTGCCGGGACGACTCGTGGGGCCGGACGGGACAATGGTCATACGTCAGAACGTAACCGAGGCGATCGAGGAGTGGCGCGTGTACGACCCGTGGAACCCGTCCTGGGAGGCGACGGCGGTGTACCGGGCGCGAGTGCGGGGATGCCTGCTGGGCGGGGCGGTCGGTGACGCGCTCGGCTACCCCGTCGAGTTCGCCTCGCTGGCCGTCATCCGCTCCACGCACGGCGACCGAGGGGTGACCGGCCTCGTCCCCGACGTGGACGGAGCCGTCGGGCGGATCAGCGACGACACCCAGATGACCCTCTTCACCGTCGAGGGACTGCGGCAGGCGCACGAGCGGGCCCGCCTCAAGGGCATCGACGGCGCCTGGCCCCAGCTCGTCCGGGAGGCCTACGGCCGCTGGCTCGACACCCAGCGCCGGCCCGGCCCCGATCCGCGCGTGACCTCGGGGCTCGCCGCGCTGCCCTGGCTGTACGCCCGCCGCGCCCCCGGCAACGCCTGTCTGTCCGGCCTCGCGCAGGTCCACCACCCCGACCCGGCCACCCCTCTCGGACGCCCCGGCCCCGTCAACCCGGACTCCAAGGGCTGCGGCACCGTCATGCGCTCCGCCCCCTTCGGGCTGGCCCGCATCCCGGCCGGGGCCGCGTTCGACATGGCCGCCCGCTGTGCCCGGATGACGCACGGGCACCCCACCGGCGGGTACGCGGCGGGCGCGCTCGCCGCGATCGTCGCGCATCTGGTCGCCGACGAGTCGCTGGAGGGCGCCGTCCTGCGCACCCTGCGGCTGCTGTCCCGCCACCCCGGACACGAGGAGACCAGCACGGCCCTGAACCGTGCCCTCGACCTGGCCGCCGAGGGCGCCCCCACGGCCGAGAAGGTCGAGTCGCTCGGTCAGGGCTGGGTCGCCGAGGAGGCCCTCGCCATGGGTGTCTACTGCGCCCTCGCCACCCACAGCGTCAGCGAGGCCCTCCTCCTCGCCGTCAACCACTCCGGCGACAGCGACTCCACCGGCTCCGTCTGCGGCAACCTCCTCGGCGCCCACTACGGCGACCACGGCCTGCCGCACGACTGGGTGGCCGCGACCGAGGGCCGCGCCGACATCACCGTCCTGGCGGACGACTTCGCGACGGAGAGCGTACGGAAGTGACGGCCGGGCCCCCTCGGCGCGCATCCCGGCGACGAGCGCGGCGCCCCGCTGCGGGACTCCGTCCGTCACCGACCCCGTCCGTCACCCGAGGGGGTGCCGCCCGGCCGAATGCGTACGGCGCCGGCCGTCCCCGTGCGGTGTGACCAGGACCTCGGCGGCCCCGCTGTGGCACGCTGAGAGGGACCGCACGTCATGGAGGGGACGTCACGGAAGGAGCGGGCCATGCCCGTCGAAGCCTTGTCGCAGAAGGAGATCGAGGACCGGCTCGCGGAGCTGCCGGGTTGGTCGCTGGACGGGGACCGGATCGCCCGCAGCTACCGACTGGCCTCGCACTTCGCGGCGACCGCGATGGTCGTGCACATCGCCCGCACCCAGGAGGAGCTCGACCACCACTCCGACCTCACTCTCGGCTACAACACCGTCTCGCTGACCGTCCACACGCACAGCGCGGGCGGCGCCCTCACCGAGAAGGACTTCGAACTGGCCCGGCGGGTGGAGGAACTCGCCCCCGGCCACGGGGCGAGCTGAGCCGGTGCTCGACTACGACAAGGAGGCGGGCGACTACGACGCCCTGCGCGGCGGCGAGCCCCGCGCCGAGGCCGCCGCCGACGCCGTACTCGGACTCGTCCCCCTCGGCGCGCGCAGCCTGCTCGACGTCGCCTGCGGCACCGGCATCGTGACCCGGCGGTTCGCCGCCGCCCGCCCCGGGACACGGGTGACGGGCGTCGACCTCACCACCGAGATGGCGCGCCGGGCCGCCGCCCGCCTCCCCGGTGCGATCGTCCTCGGCGACAGCCGCCGACTCCCCTTCCCCGACGACGCGTTCGACGCGGTCACCAGCGTGTGGCTCCTCCATTTGCTCGCGGACCCGGACGACGTTCGAAGGGTCGTCGGGGAGTGCGCCCGTGTGCTGCGGCCGGGCGGCGTGTACATCACCACCGTCGACAAGGGGGCCGCCCACAACGTCGGCAGCGACATCGACGCCGTCCTCGCCACCCGCCCCCGCAGCCCGGCCACGGACACCTCGGCCGTCGTCGAGAAGCACGCCGACGAGCACGGGCTGCGCCCCGCCGGCGAGGCCCGCTTCCCGGGCCGCGGCCAGGGCCGCAGCCCCCGCCGCGCCCTCATGGACCTGCGCCGCGGCTGGTTCGTCACCCTGCCGCCCGGCGATCCCCTCGCCGACGACTTCGCCGTACGCCTCGCGGCCCTCCCCGACCAGGACCGGCCCCGCCCGGACCCGGAGTTCTCGCTCCGGGCGTTCCGCAAGAGGTGACCCTGGCCGGCGGTCAGGTCACCGACGGCCGCCGGAACTCCATGGTCCAGTTGGTCAGCCACGTCTGCCCCACGTCCAGCGAGAACGCCTGCTCCCAGTGGGCGGCGGTCGCGGACACACCGGACCACACGAACCGCACCCGGACGTCCTCGCCGTCGTGCGTGTCGTCTCCGTGGAACTCCCCCCGACCGCCCTCGAACCGGCCGACGACCGGCGGGAACAGCCGCCCGCTGCGGCTGGACGACCAGTTCAGCGACCACACACGGGCCTCAGGATCGAACAGCCGCAGTGTCAGCCCCTTCGCCCCGAGGCGCGGCATGTCGATCTCGTCGATGTTCGCCGCCCCGTCGAACAGGGGCACGCAGCGGCTGGTGGCCCAGAACTCCTCCCAGTCGCCGTCCGGGTCGAGGAAGTCGGTGCGGCGGCGGTGGCGGACCTCCCACTCGCCGTGGAGGAAGTCGAAGTCGTGCGGGCCGCTCATGCCCGGCCCCCGGTGGTCCCGGCGGGCAGGGAGTCAGCCAAGTAGGCGTCCAGATCCGGTAGTCGGGGAGCGAGCATATGGCGGACCCAGGCGTCGCGTTCGTGCGCGATCGGCGGCAGCTCCCAGACGCAGCCGATCCACGGCCGCCCGGTGGCCACGAAGCGCGCGGGATCGCGGTCGGGGCAGCCGAGGACGGGCTGGCCCGCCGCCGCGCCCCCGAAGTGCAGGACGTTGTCCCACACCCAGCTGTACGCGTTGAGATAGGCCCCGTCGTCCCCGCCCCGGTGCAGCACGACGAAGGTCACGGGCGGTGTCCCGTCCGGCTCCGGCAGCAGGTCGGGGAGGATCGCGTACGCGGCCTTCTCGACCTCGGGCGCGATGCCGGCCGGGTCCGCGGTGACGTGGTAGCGCTTGATGTGCCGGCCGGCCACCTCGACGGGCGGCGGCACGGTCAGCAGTTTCTCACTGAAGGACATGACGCGACGCTAGGACCGCTTCCCTGACATCCTGTGTCAGTGAAGTCCAGCCGTCTCGTCTCGATCCTCCTGCTGCTCCAGACCCGGGGCCGGATGACGGCCGCCCGGCTCGCCGAGGAGCTGGAGGTGTCGGTCCGCACGGTCTACCGGGACATGGAGGCGCTCGCCGCCGCCGGTGTCCCGCTGTACGGCGACGCGGGCCACGCCGGCGGCTACCGCCTCCTCGACGGCTACCGCACCCGGCTCACCGGACTCACCGGCCAGGAGGCCGAGGCCCTGTTCCTCGCGGGCGTCCCCGGCCCCGCCGCCGAACTCGGCCTGGGCGCGGTCCTGGCCGCCGCCCAGCTGAAGGTGCGCGCCGCCCTCCCCGACGCGCTGCGCCCCCACGCCGACCGGGTCGCGGGCCGGTTCCACCTGGACGCGCCCGGCTGGTACGCGGACGCCGACGACACCCCGTTCCTGCCCGCCGTGGCGGACGCCGTCTGGAACGGCCGGGTCCTGCGCGTGCTCTACCGCCGCTGGGCCGAGCCCACCGACGTACGGCGCCGCCTCGAACCGTACGGGCTCGTCCTCAAGGCGGGCCGCTGGTACGTCGTCGCAGGCCCAGGACCGCGCACCTACCGCGTCGACCAGATCCTCGAACTCGACACCTCCGAGGAGGAGTTCACCCGCCCGGAGGACTTCGGGCTGGCCGCGTACTGGGCGGCGTACCAGCGCGACTTCCACGACCGGCTGCACCGCGCCGAGGCCGTCGTCCGCCTGGCGCCCGGCACCCGACTCACCGGCCCGCAGGGACGTGCGGTGGACGCGGGAGGCCGCCCGGACGACGACGGCTGGACCCGGGCCACCGTCCCCGTCGAGTCCCTCGACCGGGCGCACGACGACTTCCTGCGGCTCGGCACCGCGGTGGAGGTCCTGGAGCCCGCCGAACTGCGCGAGCGCATCGCCCGGACGGTCGCCGAACTTGCCGCGAGATACGCACCGCGGGGCGGCAACTCCGCTGCGAGCGGCGGCGACTGAGGAAGCGGAACCCGTCTGTCCTCCCGGGAGGTACCCCGTGCAGCACCCGCACGCGCACCACAGACGTACGATCCGCAGGGCCCGCAGGACGATCACCATGCTGGCGGCGGCCGCGCTGACCGCCGCCGGACTCACCACGTTCGGCGCGCAGCCCGCCGCCGCGGCCGGCGCACGCCAGGTCGAGAAGCTGGACCGGGGCGTGGTCAGCGTGCACACCGACGCCGGCAACCTGGTCAGCTGGCGCTGGCTCGGCACCGACCCGGACACCGTGTCGTTCAACGTCTACCGGGCCGGCACCAAGGTCAACACGGCCCCGATCACCGGGTCCACCAACTACTTCCACTCCGGCGCGCCCGCCCAGGCCGACTACACCGTGCGCGCCGTCGTGAACGGCGTCGAGCAGGGCGACTCCGTGCACGCGGTGCAACTGCGCACCGGCTACACGGACGTGCCGATCAGTCCGCCCGCCGGCGGCACCACCCCGGACGGGGTGGCGTACACCTACGAGGCCAACGACGCCTCCGTGGGCGATCTCGACGGCGACGGCGCCCTGGAGTTCGTCCTCAAGTGGCAGCCGACCAACGCCAAGGACAACTCCCAGTCCGGCTACACCGGCAACACGATCGTCGACGGCGTCAAGCTCGACGGCACCCGGCTGTGGCGCGTCGACCTGGGCCGCAACATCCGCTCCGGCGCCCACTACACCCAGTTCCAGGTGTACGACTACGACGGCGACGGCAGGGCCGAGGTCGCCATGAAGACCGCCGACGGCACCCGGGACGGCACGGGAGCCGTCATCGGCAGCGCCTCAGCCGACCACCGCAACTCCAGCGGCTACGTCCTGACCGGCCCCGAGTACCTGACCATGTTCGACGGGCGGACCGGCAGGGCCATGCAGTCCGTCGACTACGTCCCCGGCCGCGGCACGGTCTCCTCCTGGGGCGACAGCTACGGCAACCGCGTCGACCGTTTCCTCGCGGGCACGGCGTACCTGGACGGCGCCCGCCCCTCGCTCATCATGGCCCGCGGCTACTACACCCGTACCGTGATCGCCGCCTGGGACTGGCGGGGCGGCGCCTTCACCCGCCGCTGGACCTTCGACACCAGCTCCTCCACCAACAGCGGCAAGGGCTACGACGGCCAGGGCTCGCACAGCCTGTCCGTCGGCGACGTCGACCGCGACGGCCGGGACGAGATCGTGTACGGCGCGATGGCCGTCGACGACAACGGCGGCGGCCTGTGGACCACCAGGACGGGCCACGGCGACGCCCAGCACCTCGGCGACCTCGACCCCTCCACCCCCGGCCTGGAGTACTTCAAGGTCTCCGAGTCCACCGCGCAGCCCGCCGCGCTGTACATCGACCCCGCGAACGGCGCGGTCCGCTGGAAGCTCCCGGCCTGCTGCGACAACGGCCGGGGCGTCGCCGGGGACATCCACGCGGGCAACGACGGCCCCGAGATGTGGTCCGCCTCCGACACCTCCCTCCGCGACAGGGCCGGCGCCACGAAGGGCCGGGAGCCGTCCTCCGTCAACTTCCTGTCCTGGTGGGACGGCGACCCCGTCCGGGAACTCCTCGACGGCACCCGGATCGACAAGTACGGCCCGTCCGGCGACACCCGGCTGCTGACCGGCTCCGGGGTCTCCTCCAACAACGGCACCAAGTCCACCCCCGCCTTCTCCGGCGACATCCTGGGCGACTGGCGCGAAGAGGTCGTCTGGCGCACCAGCGGCAACACCGCCCTGCGGATCTACTCGACCCCGGTCGAGTCCGGCACCAGGATCACGACCCTGCTCCACGACACCCAGTACCGCACGGGACTGGCGTGGCAGAACACCGCGTACAACCAGCCCCCGCACACCAGCTTCTTCATCGGCGCCGGGATGCCCACGGCACCCCGACCGGCGGTGTACGCGCCCTGACCGGTATGACGACCCAGACACGAACGGGTGTATTTTCGGCCGTCCTGCTGACGTCGGCGGGTCCGGGCGGGATCATCGTCCGGCCCGCCCCGTCCAGCACGCCGTCACCTCCAGGGCAGCGGCCGAGAAAGACCGTCGATGACCTTGTCCCGTGTCGTCACCGCCGCACCGGCGATCATCATGCTCGTCGCCGCCACAGTGATGCTCCTGTGGTGGATCCGGCACCGTGACGACGAATGAATGAGGGCGCGCGCCGTGACCGGCGCGCGCCCTCGTCGCGTCCCGCTCGGGTGTCAGGTCACCGTGCAGGACTGGTCACCGAGCCGGAAGGCGGTCGGTCTGCCGTTCGTCCCCGACCAGCTTCCGGTGAAGCCGAAGCTCACCGACGATCCCGCCGCGACGTTCGCGTTCCAGGCGATGTTCTTCACCGAGACCGCCGCACCCGACTGGGTGTGGGCCGCGTTCCACAGCTGCGTGACGCTCTGCCCGTTCGGGAAGGACCAGTCGAGGGTCCAGCCCGACCAGGCGCTGGTGCCCGTGTTGGCCAGCCGCACATCGGCCTGGAAGCCGCCCGACCACTGGTTGGTGATCTTGTAGGTCACCGCGCAGGCGCCCGTCGGCTGCGGTTCCGGATCGGGATCCGTGCCGCCGCCCCCGCCGCCGCCCGTGTCGGAGGTGTCGCCGTAGACGACGCCGCGACCGTTGGTGGAGAGGTACACCCGGCCGTAGACCCGCGGGTCACCCGTGATCGCCGCGCCGGTCCAGCCCCACTGGTGGGCGTCGTCGTTGATCCGCGTCCACGTGGCGCCCTTGTCCGTGGAACGGAAGACGCCGCGCACCCCGCCGATCCTGGCGCTGGTGTACAGCGTCTGGTACGAGGCGCCCGCGGCCGCCTTGCCGAAGCCGATGGTGTCGGCCTGCGCGACGTTCGCCAGCTTGGCGAAGGTGGCGCCGCCGTCGGTGGAGTGCCACAGCCCGTACACGCCGCCCGTCTCCCCGCCCGCGAGCCACACGTCGCCCTTCGTGCCGGGCAGCGCCTTGAAGCGCACGCTGTCACCGCTCGGCAGGCCGCTCGCGTTCGACGCGGTGAAGGTCGCGCCGCCGTCCGTGCTGACGTAGAACTTCCCGGACTTGAAGCCGTAGAAGGTCTTCGGGTCTACCCGGTCGGACTCGACGATCGCGCCGGACGGTATCCCGCTCGACTCCTGCCACGACGTCCCGAAGCCCGTCGTGTACCGCACGCCGGTGCCCGCCGGGCTCCACACGAAGCGGCTGCCGTCCGCGCCGGCCGCGACCGTGCCGCCGCCGCTCACCCCCGACGGGTCGGTGCCCGCGAACCAGTTGGCGCCGTTGTCCGTGGAGAACGCGATGTGCGGCCCCGAGTCCAGGTCCCCCACCCGGACCACGGTGTTGGGGTTGGTCTCGGCGAAGTCCAGACTGGTCGTCGTCGTGAAGTTCGGCTGCGTGAACATCATCGACGGGACCTTCGTCAGATCCGTGTGCCGGAAACCGCCGATGTCACCGAGCGCGCTGAGCAGCGGGGCGCCGGACGGGGGAGAGGCGAGGTCGTTGACGGCCGTCTCCTCCAGGCCCCGCACCATGGGCTTCACGGTGAACTTGGTGCCGCTGTCCCAGTTGGTGAGGTTCTCGGTGCCGTAGATCGTCGCGCCCGTCCCGTACATCATGCGGTTCGAGTCGAACGGGTCGATCTCCAACGACTCCGTCATCCAGCCCAGCTTCGGCGTCTGCTCCGGCGGCGACGGGTTCGCGCCCCACGTCAGCCACGGCGACGACGAGACATCCATGGTGAAGCGGTTCTCACGGTTGGGGTACGAGGTGTAGTCCCACGCCTTCGTCCAGGTCACGCCCTTGTCGGTGGAGCGGAAGATCTGTGTGTCCGGCCACCAGGAGCTGTACGCCGTCGCCATCACCGTGCCCGGCTTCTGGCGGTCCACCGTGAGCCCGCTGAAGCCGAAGTACGTGTCGGCCTCCGCCACCGGGCTGATGTTCGTCCAGGTCCCCGTCGCCGTCGCGTATCGGTAGAGGCGGCCCTTGCCGCCGTCGTACGGGCCGCCCGTGTCGCTGTACGCGACGTACAGATGGCCGTTCGTCGCGTCCAGGACGCCCTTGTGGGCCAGTTGCCCGGTCGGCTGCCCGGCCACCCGTGACCAGGTCGCACCGGCGTCCGTCGACCGGTAGACCGCGTTCTCCTTGTCGGCGACACCGACGTAGATCGTCTTCGTGGCCGTGCCCGCGCCGCCCGTCGACTCGTCGAACGTGACCCAGACGATGCCCTGGTTGTCGCTGGAGTAGCCGCTCGTGTCGGAGGGGTCGGCCACGTAGTTGCCGACGTTCGGGAAGTTGGTCACCTGCGACCAGGTGGCCCCCGAGTCGGTGGACCGCCACAGCCCCTTCCCGCTGGGCGCCCCCAGATACAGCACGCTGTTCCTGTGGGGGTCCACCGCGAGCCGCTCACCCATGCCGCGCCCCGGCATGTTCCCGCCCAGCTTGAACGGCAGACTCGCCTTCTGCCAGCTCGCTCCCCGGTCGGACGAGCGGTAGATCGCGCCGTTGCCCGGGTCCCAGCTGTTGGTGTACGTACCGGCCGCCACGTACACCTTGTTCGGGTCGACCGGGTCGGAGGCGAGGCTCACCACACCCGTGTGCCCCCAGTCGTCCCAGCCGACGGAGTCCAGCAGCGGCGTCCAGGTCTTCGACGACTCCACCCAGCGGTACGCCCCGCCGATGTCGGTGCGGGCGTACGCGAGGTTCTTCTCCTTGCGGTTGAACACGATGCCGGGCACGAACCCGCCACCGTCGATACGGGCGTTCTTCCACGTGTAGGTGTCGGCGGCGATCGACACCTTCTCGCCGGCCCGCTCGGCCTGGCCGGCCCGGTCGGCGGCCAGCGCGGGTGGGGAGCCCGCCAGGAGACCGGCCGCGAGGGCCAGGACGGTGGTGAGGATGCGGGTTCTTCGCACGGTGAAGTCCTCTCCAGGAATGTGGGGGGAAGGATGGACGGGGCGCGAACGGCCGGGCGGCCCCCTGTGCGGGTGGGGACCGCCCGGCCCAGGTCCTGCCCCCGCCGGAGCGCAGGACCTCGTACCCGGAGCTTCAGCGGGGACTTATTCGAGGAGCTCCGCGTACGAACCCATGGCCAGGGCGATGTCCGCCTGGGCCCAGAACCGGTGGTACGTGAACGACGGCGCGGCGCCACCCGCCAGATACGCCTCGATCTTCGACCAGGCCGGGTCGTCCTCGTAGAAAGTGCGGATCGATTCGAACGTCGACGACGAGTTGATCGTGTCGCCGTTCGGCATGGTGCCCGTCCACCCGCTCGGCACGTACACCCGGTCGTCGAACCGGTTGTAGTCCGTACGGGTCTCCGGGACCGCGACACCGAGCGCGTCCTGGTGGTGCTGCCACAAGCCGTCGAGCAGCGCCTTGGCGACCCGGGCCGCGTCGGCGTCACCGGAGCGGTCGGCGTAGTACGTCAGGGTCTTGGCGTACGAGCCCGCCACCCCCACGTCGTCGGTGTAGTCGGCGACGGTGACGTGCAGCCCGCTGTTGGAGCCGGGGCTGGACGGGTTCCAGGTGTTCGGGGCGCCGGACCACTGGAGCGTGGAGGGGATCCGGTACGTCCCGTCGGGGTTGATCGTGGTCTTGGACAGCGCCCAGTCGACCCACTTGTCGAGCACCGTCTTCGCGGCGGCGTTGCCGGTCTGCTGGTAGTACTCGGCGACCCGCTCCATGGACCACGTCTGGAAGCCGAACCACTGGTTGGACGGCGGGTCGTGGTACACGGGCTTCTCGTCGTAGTACATGCCGTAGAAGGTCGGCGTCCCGGCCGGAGGCGTGGCGTACCGCCCCGCCCAGCTGTTGGTGGCGCCGCCCGCGATGGCGCCCTCGTTCGACTGGAGCCAGCGGTAGAACTCGACCTGGCGGTCGAGGGACTTGGCCCAGTCGGCCTGCCCGGTCGTCGACTTCGGCTTCAGCGGGGCGTAGTTGGCCAGCGCGTACGCGGCCATCGGGTTCTGGTAGCCGCCGTGCGCGTGGCTGGAGCCGATGCGCCAGGCCCAGCCGGCGTTGGTGTCGGTGGCGCCGCCCCACGCGTAGTACCAGGAGAGCAGGTAGAAGGAGGCGTCCTTGCCGGTGCCCGCGGGGCAGGTGGTCGGTCCCACGCAGTTCCCGACCTTCTTGAAGTACTTGTCGTACATCGCGTAGCGCAGGTAGTCGCCCATCTTCGCGGCCTTGCCGACGGTCGCGGAGACGTCACCGCCCTTGCCCTGCTGCTTGGCCCACACGTCCGCCCAGTACGCGGCCTGCACGGCGCGCGCGTCGGCGTCCGGGGCGTTGGTGAACTTCCACTGCTTGGCGTAGGAGGCGTCACGGGTGAACAGGTCCAGGTACCCGTTCCTGCCGCCGTACTTGAACTGGTCGCAGGTGGGCTGCGGCACGGTCTCCCACACGGACTCCTGCGGGCCGCGCTGGAAGGTGTTGATGTACGACGGGCCGGTGTCCGCCGGGCCCGCCTCGCACTTGCCCGGCGAGTTCCCGTACCCGTAGACGTTGTCCACGTCCTGCAGCCAGTGCATGCCGTAGATGTCGTCCGTGTTGTAGGCGCTCTTCAGCTCCGCGGCGATCGGGTCCGAGCCGACCGAGACCGAGGTGTTCAGCTGCGCCGGGTACTCGTTGGGGGTGTCGTGCTCGGGGGCGTACGTCGCCGGCTTGTTCGCCGCGTAGAAGGAGTTGGTCGGCTGGTCGGCCTTGGTGGGGATCATGTACTTCTCCATGATCTCCCAGGCGCCGTTGAACTTGGACCAGTCGCCCGTGACCTTGCCGTACATGGCCTGGAGCCACAGGAGGTAGCTGTACGCCTCCGAGGTGGTCTCATGGCCGTGGTCCGGCGCCTCGACGATCAGCGTCTCCACCGAGTGGTACGGGATGCCCTCGGGGGAGAAGTAGCCGTTCGCCGGGTTGGTGATCTTGCCGTAGAGCTCCAGGAAGCGGGCGTCGTACACCTTCGACGCCGCCAGCTGCGTCACCGTCACCGCGCCCTTGGCGTGGCCCGTGGCCGTCGACTCGAAGACCGCGGCACCCGTGCCCGAGGAGTCGGCGGTCACGGTCACCTTCTGGGCCGTGTTCCAGTTCTGCGGTGTGAACGTCAGCGACGCGCCACCCGTGACCGACAGGCCCGAGTTGCCGGAGGCCCGCGCGGTCGTCACCGTCACATTGCCCGACGGCTGGGTCGAGAGCTTCACGTCGTACGTGCCCGTCTTGCCCTGCTGCACGCCCAGTTGCGTCGGTGAGACCACCACCGCGGGGCCCGAGGCGACGGTGATGCCGACCGGCGCGGAGTCCGCCGACGCGCCCAGGCTGTCGTACGCCTTGGCGACCAGCGAGTGGCTGCCCACGGACAGACCGGTGGCCGAGAAGGTGTACGGCGAGGTCGTGTCCGTGCCCAGCAGCTTGGTGTCGTCGTAGAACTCCACCTTGGTGACGGTCGCGTTGTCCGCGGCCGCCGCGGTGGCCGCCATCGGCACCGGGTCGCCCTGCGAGTACGTGGCACCCGCGGTCGGGCTGGTCAGCACGGTGATCGGCGGCTGGTGGGCGCCGACACACGCGGTGCCGTTGATCGCGAAGTTGGTCGGCGCGGTGTTCGTGCCGCTGTAGGTGAACTGGGCGCCGGTGCTCACCGCGGCCCCGACGGCGATGGTGCCGTTCCAGGACGCGTTCTTCGCCGTCACCGTCCTGCCGGACTGCGACCAGGTGCCGCTCCAGCCGCTGCCGGTGAGCGTCTGGTTGCCCGCGTAGGAGTACGTGAGGGTCCAGCCGTTGATGGCCTCGGTACCCCGGTTGGTGAGGGTCAGCTCGGCGGTGAAGCCCGAGCCCCAGTCGTTGGTCTTGTAGTCGACGTTGCAGGCCACGGCCGCCGCGGCGGCGGGGGACGATCCCGTGCCCAGCATCGTCAGGGGAAGAGCGAGGGCCGCGACCACGGCGGTCCACAGGCGCCGTGCGGTACGGCGTCCGCGTCTGGGGTGCATGCTCTGGTTCCTTCCGTGCGGCTCTTACGAAGGTGGGGGCGGAGCAGCAACAACAAGCCTTGAACCAGTGGGAGCGCTCCCATATTGAGGAGAGGGGTGCAGGCGGTCAAGGTGCTTGAAGAGTCGAAAAGATTCGACGACGGGCGAAAAGATTTGTGGTGGGCAATAACGCAACACCCCTGTCTTTTACCGTCGCTTGGCGCTACCTTCACCAGCACCAGTGGGAGCGGTTCCACCAGTCGACGCGGCCGTCACGGCGCGCCCGATCTGCAAGGAGTCGCTCATGCGCCACCCTCCGCGTTCAGGTCTTTTACTCGTCTCCGTGAGCGGGCTCGTCCCGCGGGACGGTGACGGGCCGCCGGTGTCCGAGCTGCCCGGCGGCAGGGTCGTCCGGCGGGTCCGCGGACACCTGCGACCTGGGTCCGCGGCCGTGGAACCGACCCACCCCGCCCCGTGGCGATCCGCTTTTCGCCCGGGCCGGAACCGGAGCACATGGCCGGCTCCCGCCGGCCCGGCCTGAACCCCGCCCGCGACGACAGTCCCACGTCGTCGGGCGTCGGGCCGAGCGAGCGTCCGCGCCGCCTCGGCGGACGGGCACCCCGTACGACCCCCTACGGAACCTCCACGTACACCCCACTACGGAAGAGGAAACCCGCACTCATGAGCCGTACCAGAACAGCACTCCTCGCGGCGATGGCGCTGGTCGCCGGCGCCGCCGGGACCGCGGTGGCCGCCGTGCCGGACGACTCCGGCATCCGGGCGATCCCCTGCACCGTCGACTACAAGGTGCAGAACCAGTGGTCCACCGGCTTCACCGCCGCCGTCACGATCACCAACAACGGCGCCGCGAAGTCCTCATGGTCCGCGAAGTGGTCGTACGCGGGCAACCAGCGGGTGGGCAACGGCTGGAACGTGAAGATCTCCCAGAGCGGCAGCGCGGTGACGGCCTCCAACGAGACGTACAACGGGTCGCTCCCGACGGGTGGTTCGGTCAGCTTCGGCTTCAACGCCTCCTACAGCGGCTCCAACGCCCTCCCGGCGACCTTCACACTCGACGGTGTGACCTGCAATGTCGACGACGGGGGCGGCGGCGGTCCCACCGATCCCGACCCGGGCAACCCCGGCTCGCGGGTGGACAACCCGTACGCCGGCGCCAAGGTGTACGTGAACCCGGAGTGGTCCGCGAACGCCGCCGCCGAGCCGGGCGGCAGCCGGATCGCCAACCAGCCGACGGGTGTGTGGCTGGACCGCAGCGCCGCCATCGCGGGCGCCGGCGGCAAGATGGGGCTGCGGGCCCACCTCGACGAGGCGCTGCGGCAGAAGGGCTCCGACCAGCTCGTCGTGCAGCTGGTGATCTACAACCTGCCCGGCCGTGACTGCTCGGCCCTCGCCTCCAACGGCGAGCTCAAGGCCGACGAGATCGACAAGTACAAGACGCAGTACATCGACCCGATCAAGGCGATCCTCGCCGACCCGAAGTACGCCTCGCTGCGCATCGTCACCACGGTCGAGATCGACTCGCTGCCCAACCTCGTCACCAACACCGGCAGCCGTCCGACGGCCGTGCCGCAGTGCGACGTGATGAAGGCCAACGGCAACTACGTCAAGGGTGTCGGCTACGCGCTCAACAAGCTGGGCGACGTCCCCAACGTCTACAACTACGTCGACGCCGGCCACCACGGCTGGCTCGGCTGGGACGACAACTTCGCCCCCTCCGCCGCCATCATGAAGGAGGCGGCGACCGCCGAGGGCGCCACGGTGGACGACGTCCACGGCTTCATCACCAACACGGCGAACTACAGCGCCCTGAAGGAGAACAACTTCACCATCAACGACAACGTGGCCGGCAAGTCGGTCCGTGAGTCGAAGTGGGTCGACTGGAACCGCTACGTCGACGAGCTGTCCTTCGCCCAGGCCTTCCGGACGCAGGCCGTCTCGGCCGGCTTCAACGCGAACGTCGGCATGCTGATCGACACCTCCCGCAACGGCTGGGGCGGCACCGCGCGGCCCACCGGACCGGGCGCGACGACCAGCGTCGACACCTACGTCGACGGCGGGCGCTACGACCGCCGCCTCAACACCGGCAACTGGTGCAACCAGTCCGGAGCCGGTCTCGGCGAGCGTCCGCAGGCCGCCCCGGCGCCGGGGATCGACGCCTACGTGTGGATGAAGCCCCCGGGTGAGTCCGACGGGGCCAGCTCCCAGATCCCGAACGACGAGGGCAAGGGCTTCGACCGGATGTGCGACCCGACGTACACGGGCAACCCGCGGAACAACAACAACATGTCCGGCGCCCTGGGCAACGCCCCGCTGTCCGGGCACTGGTTCTCCTCCCAGTTCCAGCAGCTGATGCGGAACGCGTACCCGGCGCTGTGACCTCCGCCGGCTGAGAGGATCCGCCAGGGGCGCGCACTTCCCCCACCCCCTGGCGGATCCGGTCGCACGGCACACGCGCACGAGCGACGGCCGCCCGCCCCCGTTCACCACGGGGACGGGCGGCTGCGGCCGTTGCGGTGGCATGGTGGTGTGACGCACGTCACCGTGGTGTGGGCGGGTGGGGCGATGAGTTCGGGACGGCAGCCCGGTCTTCACCGCCGTACACCCCACACGGACGAGGAGACCACCCCATGCGCATCGTCATCACCGAGTTCATGAGCCTGGACGGCGTCGTGCAGGCCCCCGGCGGCCCCGAGGAGGACACCGACGGCGGCTTCGCCCACGGCGGCTGGACGCAGGAGTTCTTCGACCCGGAGGTGGTCGGCGGAGCCTGGGACGAGGCGCTGCGCGCGGCCGACGCGCTGCTGTACGGGCGCCGCACCTGGCAGGCGATGGCCGGGGCCTGGCCCGAGCGCGCCGGTGACCCCTTCGCCGACCGGATCAACGCCCTCCCCAAGTACGTGGTCTCCAGCACCCTCGGCGACGACGAGCTGACGTGGAACACCACCCGTGTCCCCGGTGAGGAAGCGGTCGCCCACCTCCGCAAGCTGCGCGAGAGCGAGGGCGGCGACCTGCTCGTCATGGGCAGCCCCAGCCTCGCCCGGACCCTCCTGCACGAGGGCCTCGTCGACGAGCTGCGGCTGATGGTCATGCCGGTCGTCCTCGGCGGCGGAAAGACGATCTTCCCCGACGGCGGCGCCAAGCACACCCTGAAGCTGGTCTCCACGGTCACGAGCCCCACGGGTGTGAACGTCTGTGTCTACCGGGCCGCCGAGAAGCGCTGAGGCCAGGCGAGTTTGCCGTTACGGCAAGGGAGGTTGCCGTTCTGGGGTGCGTCGGCGCAGGCTGACGGCAACCGGAAGAGAGGCTCACCACCATGGGACACCACCACCAGCACGGCCAGGGTCAGGGTCAGGGCCACGGCCAGGGCCACGGCCAGGGACACGGTCAAGGGCGGGGGCACGGACACGGGTGCCACGACCACACCGACATCGACTGGGCCGAGCTGGCCGAGCACCTGGAGGAGCAGGCGGAGCTGTTCGCGCCGCTGAACCGCCAGGCCGCCGCCTGGGTGGCCGAGCGGCAGCCGGAGCCCGGTCTCGTCGTCGACGCGGGCAGTGGTCCGGGCGTGGTGAGCACGCTGCTCGCCGACACGTTCCCCGGCGCCCGGATCGTCGCCGTGGACGGCTCGGGTCCGCTGCTGGAGCGGGCCCGGTCCCGGGCGGAACGCCTCGGCGTGGCCGACCGGTTCGCCACCCTGGAGGCGGACCTCCCCGCGGGCCTGGCCGAGTTGGAGTACCCCGCGGATGTGCTGTGGGCGAGCCGTAGCCTGCACCACCTCGGCGACCAGCGGGCCGGCCTCGCCGCCTTCGCCGAACGGCTGGCCCCGGGCGGGGTGCTGGCGCTCGTCGAGGGCGGACTGCCCGCGCGGTTCCTGCCGCGGGACATCGGCATCGGCCGCCCCGGACTCCAGTCCCGGCTCGACGCGGTCGAGGAGCTGTGGTTCGGCGAGATGCGGGCCGCCCTGCCCGGCACGGTCGAGGAGGCGGAGGACTGGCCGGGCCTGCTCACCGCCGCGGGCCTGCGCGACGCGACCTCCCGCACCTTCCTGCTGGACCTGCCGGCCCCGGCGTCGGACGCGGCACGCTCCCACACCCTCACCCTCTTCCAGCGGCGTCGGGAGACCCTCGCGGAGTACGCGGACCACCTCGACCCGTCCGACCTCTCCACACTGGACCGGCTCCTGGACCCCGACGACAAGGCGAGCCTGCACCATCGCCCCGATGTGTTCGTCCTCGCGGCCCACACGGTCCACCTCGCCCGCGCGTGACGCGGGTACGGCGGCGGTGGACGCCCGCGGCACACGAGACCGCCCGCCGGAGCATCTCCGGCGGGCGGTCTCGTCGGTCGACGTCGGCCGCGATGGACCTCAGGCCGGGTCTCGGGCCACGCCTCAGGCCATGTCGAAGGTCGCCGGGTCGGGACCGATGCGGCGGTCCTCGTTCAGCGCGCTGATCGCGGCGATGTCCTCGACGTCCAGGGAGAAGTCGAAGACCTCGATGTTCTCCTTGATGCGGGACGGGGTCACCGACTTGGGGATGACCACGTTGCCCAGCTGGAGGTGCCAGCGCAGCACGATCTGGGCCGGGGTGCGGCCGTGCTTCTGCGCGATGGCGACGATCGCCGGGACCTCCAGCAGGCCCTTGCCCTGGCCGAGCGGCGACCAGGCCTCGGTGGCGATGCCCTGCTCCGCGTGGTACTCGCGGGAGGCGTGCTGCTGGAGGTGGGGGTGCAGCTCGATCTGGTTGACCGCCGGGATGACGCTCGTCGCCTCGATCAGCGTCTCCAGGTGCTCCGGAAGGAAGTTGGAGACACCGATGGCCCGCGCGCGGCCGTCGGCGTACAGCTTCTCGAACGCCTTGTACGTGTCGACGTAGGTGCCGCGGGCCGGGATCGGCCAGTGGATCAGGTACAGGTCCACGTACTCCAGGCCGAGCTTGTCCAGCGACTCGTCGAAGGCGCGGAGCGTGGCGTCGTAGCCCTGGTCGGTGTTCCAGAGCTTGGTGGTGACGAAGAGGTCCTTGCGGGGGACGCCGGAGGTGGCGAGCGCCTTGCCGGTGCCCCGCTCGTTGCCGTAGATCGCGGCCGTGTCGATGCTGCGGTAGCCGGCCTCCAGCGCCGTGCCGACGGCCTGCTCGGCCTCGTCGTCCGGCACCTGCCAGACGCCGAAGCCCAGCTGGGGCATCTCGACGCCGTTGTTCAGGATGATCGGGGGGACCTTGCTGCTCACGAGCTCTCGATCCTTAAAGTCGTCGGTTGGTGCTTCCCATCGTCAACGATCACGGCGCGCGATGCATTCCTGAGCGGCCCGCTCGCGCACCGAATCGCAGAATGGCCGGAAATGGATCCGACGGTTCCACGTTATCGGTCCGGACCATTGACCGAACACCGTCACGCGGGAATTCTTGCCAACGCCCGACGTACATCACTGAACTCCGGTCACGTACGTGAATGGATGGCCATGACCCCCACTCGCAGGACCCTCCTCGGCGCCGCACTCGGCGGCACGGCCGCCGCCCTCGGCCCGCCTGCCACCGCGCACGCCGCCTCCTGGCAGCTGAAGTGGTCCCCCTCGGCGAGCGCGGACGGACTCCGTGCCTTCGAGACCGTCGAGGACGACCGCGCCGACTCCCACACCGCGGCCGCGCCGCACATCCGTGCCACCGGCGACACCTGGCGGTTCGACATGCACACCGTCGACCGTGACACCTCCACCGACCGGCAGCGCCAGGAGGTCACCGGCCTGCGCACCGGCAGCGGCTTCCTCCGCTGGACCGAGGGGCAGACCTGGCGGGTCACCTACCAGATGTACCTGCCGAGTTCCCTCAAGGCGACCACCAGCTTCACCCACATCATGCAGATGAAGCAGCCCGGCAACGGCACCTCCCCGCTCGTGGTGCAGTCCCTGCGCCGGGTGAACGGGGCCCAGACCATCGAGCTGAAGCTGCCCATCGACGACATCCTGGTCGGCCGTACCGATCTGGCGCCCCTGCACGACTCCTGGACCGACGTCGACTTCCAGGTCAAGGTCGGCGACGGCTCGGCGGGTTCGGTGCGCTGGATCCTCAAGAAGGGCTCGACGACCCTGATCGACGTCTCCCGTACGGGCGTCGACACCTTCCTCGCCGACCGGCTGCGCCCCAAGTGGGGCATCTACCGCTCCCTCGGCGACACCTCGGGCTCCCTGCAGAACTGCCACATGCTGCTGCGGAACATGCGGGGCTACCAGCTGGTCTGACCCGGTGCGCGAAGAAGGGCGGGCGCGTCCGAAGGAGGGCGGGGCGCGTCCCCGGCGCTCTCACGCCCGGTACAGCGCCTCCACCTCCTTCGCGTACATCTTCTCGATCGCCTTCCGCTTCAGCTTCAGCGACGGCGTCAGCAGCCCCTGCTCCTCGGTGAACTGGTGCGCCAGTATCCGGAACGTGCGGATCGACTCGGCCTGCGAGACCAGGGTGTTGGCGGCGACCACCGCCCGCCGCACCTCGGTCTCCAGCTCCGGGTCGCGCACCAGGTCGGCCGGTGACAGCTTCGGCTTGCCGTGCATCTGCATCCAGTGCTCGACCGCCTCCGCGTCGAGCGTGACGAGCGCGGCGATGTACGGCCGGTCGTTGCCGACGACGATGCACTGGGCGACCAGCGGATGGTCCCGCACCCGCTCCTCCAGGATCGCCGGGGAGACGCTCTTGCCGCCCGAGGTCACCAGGATCTCCTTCTTGCGCCCGGTGATCGTGAGATAGCCGTCCTCGTCGAGCGCGCCCAGGTCCCCGGTGGCGAGCCAGCCGTCGTGCAGGGTCTCGTCGGTGGCCTTGGGGTTGTTGAGGTACCCCTGGAAGACGTTCGGGCCGCGCAGCCACACCTCGCCGTCGTCCGCGATGTGCACGGTCATCCCCGGGATGGCCTGGCCGACGGTGCCGTACCGGGTGCGCTCGGGCGGGTTCGCCGTCGCGGCCGCCGTGCACTCCGTCAGCCCGTACCCCTCGTAGATGTGGATGCCGGCGCCCGCGTAGAACAGGCCGAGCCGGCGGTCCATCGCCGAGCCGCCGGACATCGCGTACTTGATCCGGCCGCCCATGGCCTCCCGGATCTTCGCGTAGACGACCTTGTCGAAGAACTGGTGCTGCATCCTGAGGCCCGCCGAGGGGCCGGGCCCGATGCCCCAGGCCTTCGCCTCGATCGCGTCGGCGTACTTCACGGCGACCTCGACGGCCTTCTCGAACGGGCCCGCCCTGCCCTCCCGCTCGGCCTTGCGCCGGCTCGCGTTGAACACCTTCTCGAAGATGTACGGCACCGCGAGGAAGAACGTCGGCCGGAAGGCGGCCAGGTCCGGCAGCAGCACGGCCGCGCTGAGCTGCGGCTGGTGGCCGAACTTCACCCTGCCCCGGATCCCGGCCACCTGCACCATCCGCCCGAAGACATGCGCGAGCGGCAGGAACAGCAGGGTCGCCGGCTCCTGGCCCCTGCGGGACTCGAACAGCGGCGCCCAGCGCTCGATGACCGTGTCCGCCTCGACCATGAAGTTGGCGTGGGAGATGACACAGCCCTTGGGGCGGCCCGTGGTCCCGGACGTGTAGATGATCGTCGCGACCGACTCCGGGGTCACCGCCCGCCGGTGCCGGTGCACCACCTCGTCGTCGAGCTGCGCGCCCGACTCGTACAGCTCCTCCACGGCGCCCGCGTCCAGCTGCCACAGCCGGCCCAGCTGCGGCAGCCGGTCGATGACCGTCGCGATGGTCATCGCGTGGTCCTCGTGCTCGACCATCGCGGCCGTGCACTGGGAGTCGTACAGCATCCAGAAGACCTGCTCGGCGGAGGAGGTCGGGTAGACGGGGACGACCTGGGCGCCGATGGTCCACAGCGCGTAGTCGAACAGGGTCCACTCGTACCGGGTGCGGCACATGATGGCGACCCGGTCGCCGAACCGGACCCCCTGCGACAGCAGGCCCTTGGCCAGCGCCAGCACCTCGTCACGGAACTCGGCGGAGGTCACGTCGCGCCACTCGCCCCGCTCGTCCTTGCGGCCGAGCGCGATGTACGTCGGGTCCTCCTGGGCGTACTCGAAGACGACGTCGGCCAGACCGCCCACCGGCGGCGCCGACGCCAACGGAGGGTTGGTGAACTCGCGCAAACCCGCTCCTCGTGGCGCTCCGCACAGCGCGTGAAAGCTACCTCACCGGGAGCCGGGATGGGAGGGGAATCGGAGGGGACGAATCGGCAAGATCAGTACGAGCGGGTGGCGGAGAAGGTGTGCAGACGGGCCGAGTTCGGGCAAAACTCCTTACGGCGCAGTAGGTTTCGGCACCGTAATCTCCACCGAATCTGTACGACCCGATTACGGCCGCCGCCGGGGCCGGGTCGCGCCGCTTCACGTCCGGCCCCGGCGGCTTCCGGTCGCACGGACCGACATCAGTTCCAGCGCAGCCGGGCACCGTGCCGTCACGCCCCGCGGGCCCGGCCGTGGAGGCGGTCGCCGCCGGAGAGGATCGCCGCGGCCAGCGCGTCCGCCGCGCTCGTCGCCGCTCCCGGCCGCCGTCCGTGCACGAGCACGAAGTCGACCTCGCCCAGCTCCGGCAGCCCCGCCCGCTCGGGCACCCGGACCAGACCGGGGGGCACCAGACGACGGGAATGAGCCATCACGCCGAGGCCCGCGCGGGCGGCGGCGATCAGGCCGTTGAGACTGCCGCTGGTGCAGGCCACCCGCCAGGCGCGGCCCTCCCGCTCCAGCGCCTCCAGGGCCAGTGCGCGGGTGATGCCCGGCGGCGGGTAGACGATCAGCGGCACCGGACGGTCGGCGTCGAGACGCAGCCGCTCCGCACCGATCCACACCAGCCGGTCTGTCCACACCGGCTCGCCGCGCGGGTCCTGCGGGCGCCGCTTCGCCAGCACCAGGTCGAGCTTGCCCGCGGCCAGCTGCTCGTGGAGCGTGCCGGAGAGCTCGACCGTCAGCTCCAGGTCGACCTCGGGGTGGTCGTACCGGAAGCTCTCCAGGATCTCCGGCAGCCGGGTCAGCACGAAGTCCTCCGACGCGCCGAAGCGCAGCCGGCCGCGCAGCCGGGTCCCGGTGAAGAACGCCGTCGCCTGCTCGTGCACCTCCAGCAGGCGGCGCGCGAACCCCAGCATCGCCTCGCCGTCCTCCGCCAGCTCCACCGAGTGGGTGTCCCGGGTGAACAGCTGCCGCCCGGCCGCGTCCTCCAGGCGGCGCACATGCTGGCTGACCGTGGACTGGCGCAGCCCCAGCCGCCGCGCCGCCTGCGTGAAGCTCAGCGTCTGCGCCACGGCGAGGAACGTCCGCAGGTGAGTGGGGTCGTACATGAGGGGCACCCTACCCCCGGTCATCATGAAACGCGATGACAGTAAGAGCCGTATGACGGATTCCCGATCACGAGGGGGGAGAGGACCATGGAGAGGGGCTCTCCGGCCCCCGCCGCACCTCCGATCGAAAGCACGTGGAGCACCGTGAAACGCCTGCGCTGGCCGAGTTGGATGCCGATCGACCCTTACATCCTGCTGTTGCTCGGGACGGTGGGCCTCGCGGCGCTCCTCCCGGCGCGGGGCGCCGCCGCCGAGGTCGCCTCCGGCGCGTCCACGGCCGCGATCGCCTTCCTGTTCTTCCTCTACGGCGCCCGGCTCTCCACCCGTGAGGCCCTCGACGGACTGAAGCACTGGCGGCTCCATGTCACCGTCCTGGCCTGCACGTTCATCGTCTTCCCGCTGCTGGGCCTGGCCGCCCGGGGCCTCGAACCGGTGTTCCTGAGCCACTCCCTCTACACGGGTCTGCTCTTCCTCACCCTCGTCCCCTCGACCATCCAGTCGTCGATCGCGTTCACCTCGATGGCCCGCGGGAACGTTCCCGCCGCGATCTGTGCGGGATCCTTCTCCTCCCTCGCGGGCATCGTCATCACCCCGCTGCTCGCGGCGAGCCTGCTCGGCGGCAGTGTGGGCGGCTTCTCCGCCGACGCGGTCTGGAAGATCGTGCTCCAACTGCTGGTGCCGTTCGTCGCCGGGCAGCTCGCCCGCCGCTGGATCGGCGGCTTCGTCACCCGGCACAAGCGGATCCTCGGCCTCGTCGACCGCGCCTCGATCCTCCTCGTCGTCTACGTCGCGTTCAGCGAGGGCATGGTGCGCGGCATCTGGAGCCAGGTCAGCCCGCTGCGGCTCGGTGGACTGCTGGTCGTCGAGGCCGTGCTCCTCGCGGTGATGCTCACGCTCACCTGGTACGGCGCGAAGCTCCTGCGCTTCGGCCGGGCCGACCGGATCGCCATCCAGTTCGCCGGCTCCAAGAAGTCCCTCGCCTCCGGACTGCCCATGGCGAGCGTCCTGTTCGGCGCGGAGGCGTCCCTCGCCGTGCTCCCGCTGATGTTGTTCCACCAGATGCAGCTCATGGTCTGCGCGGTCATCGCCAAGCGCCGCTCGCACGACCCCGAGGAGGCGGACGTCACGGAGCGGCGAGACGAAGGGACACGAACCGTGGTCGGTACAGGGACACATCCCGTGTGATGTTCAGCTGCGCCGCCGCCGCGTTCGCGTCCAGCCAGTTGACGTCGTAGCTGAGGACCAGCCGCCCGTCGCCGCCGAGCGCCTCGTGCGCCTGCGGGTTGTACGCCGCGACCCCGTCCTTCGGCAGCGGCGGCCCGAACCCCTTCGTGGGCCCGTGCCAGGGCCCGGTGGGGGAGCAGGCCCAGTACGCGGTGACGGTCGTCAGGCCCTCGGTCCCGGCGGCCATCGTGAACAGCACATAGGTGCGCCCGTCCCGGACGACGCTGAAGGCACTGCCGACGCCCTTGTCCTTCCCGTCGCCCAGCACCGCCGCGGGCCGCGCCCGCACCGCCCAGCGCGAGCCGTCCCAGTACTCCCACGCGCCCGGCTCCCCGAGCCTGCCCCGCGGCACCCGGGCGACATACGCGTGGGAGGTCGGCCGGGACGCGGCCTGGGCGTCGGTGCCGCCGAAGACGTACGTCCAGTCGCCCGCGTCGACGGCCGTCGTCCCGAACAGCACCCGCCGGGCGGGATCGGCGACCGACGCCTGGTCCAGGACCGTCGTGATCCCCTCCAGCCGCAGCGCGGGCAGCGACAGCGTGGCCACCTCGGTGGCCGTGGGCACCCCGTAGATCCAGGGCGCCTGCCCCGCCGTACGCGTCCACAGCAGCACCCGGACGACCTTCTCGGCGGAGCCGGGGGAGCGGGGCTCGACCCGGGCGGCCACCGGCCAGCGCCACTGCCGCGGGGCGGGGTCCGGGAAGACGGGGGCCGGGAGCGTGGACTCCAGCCGGCCCGAGGGGGACATGACGACGGCCGAGTTGCGCAGCAGCGGCGTCGCGACGTCCCGCCAGGCCACGGACTCGCCGACCGGGTTGGGCGGTGCGTGCACCTGACCCAGATAGGTGTCGGAGAACAGCCACAGCACCCGCCCGTCGGGCAGGCGCACCGAGTGGGTGCCGTCGCCGCCGGTCCAGTCGTCGGTGCGGGTCGCGTCGTCGCCGTAGCGGGCGAACTCGCCGGTCAGCGGCTCGTCCGGGTCCCAGTCCCGGACGGTGCGGGCCGTGCAGGTGCGGCCGCCCTCCCGGTCGTCGTCCGGGAGGGCGGTGAGCAGCACGGCAGCGAGGGCGAGGACCAGGGCCAGAACGATGACCGGTCCCGCCCCCGTCCGCCGTCGTGCTCCCGCGTCGTCGGGCACGGGAGGGACGTCAGGGCCCTTCTGACGGATCTCCGCGGCGTCACGACGCCCGGCACGCCCTCTCGCCGCACCGGACAAAAGCCCTGGTAGCTCCGCTACGAGGGCTTCCGCCCGGCACACCGAGAGCACGCACCGAACGCCGCTCCTTCTCCCACGGAGATCCATCAGAAGGACCCTAGTGACCCCGGTCCACGCGGTCCATGGGCAGCCACAGGATCGCGCCGCGCCGCGGGGCCGGGTCCCCGGCCCGCAGTCCGGCCACCTCGTCGTCGCTCAACGCCCGGTCGAAGACGAGGACTTCGTCGAGTGCCCCGGTGAAGTGCACGCGGCTGTCGACGCGTTGCCCGAGGTGCACCCCGAACGGCGAGTTCCTGCTGACCGATCCGGCGACGTCGGCGACGGCGAACCGCGCACCGTCCACGAAGAGCGTCAGCTGCCCGCCGCCACGTCGCAGCACCAGATGGTGCCACCGCCCGTCGTTGTACGCGCCCGTCGACCGCACCGACACGGTCCTGGGCGGCGCGGCCCCGTCCCGCATGGTCATCAGCCCCGTCAGCCTCCCCGACGCCGGCTCACCGCGCACCCACACCTGGGGCTGCGTGGTCCCGACCCCGCCCATCCACAGCAGCGGATGCTCCCCGCCGGCCGCCGTGTAGCGGAACCAGAGCGAGGCGGTGAACTCCTTGTCGTGGAGCGGCAGTCGGGACCGGTACGGCAGCCGTACGGCGTCGTCGGCGCCGTCGAACGCGATCGCGCCCCCGAACGCCCCGTCCGTGGACCGCGCACCCCCGAGCACGGCGGCCCGCCCGCCGCCGGGCGCCCGGTCGGGAGTCGTCGGGTCGGGACCCCGGCGCGGCTTCAGCCAGTCCTCCGTGAACCGGGCGAAGCGGATCTCGTCGCGGGCGTCGACGGCACCGCCCTCGTACAGCAGCCCCACCACGTCGCCGGCGCCGTCGGTCCCGCGGCCGATCCGCACCAGGTCCGAGTAGCCGGACCAGTCGGTGGTGACGACCGTGCCCCGGTCCACGCTCTCCCAGGTGCGGCCACCGTCGTACGACGAGCGGATCGCCATGGTCCGGCGGCGGTCCGGGTCGGCGGGCCCGGCCAGCAGCATGCGGTCGCCCAGCCGCAGCACGGAGCCCTGCACCTGGGGCATGTACAGGTCCGGGAGTGCCCGGAACGGGGCGGCGAAGCTGCGACCGCCGTCCCGGCTGACCGTCTGGCTGCGGTGCCCGAGGTCGGTGCCGTCCTGCTCGCGTCCGCTCACCAGGACCGAGCCGTCGGCACGTTCGGTGAGCGTCAGCTCCGACGGCTTCTGCCGGAACGTTCCGTCGGTGGCGATCGGCCAGGTGTCGGTGGCGCCGATCCGCCAGTTCTCGCCGCCGTCGTCGCTGATGACGAGCGCCGCGTGGTTGGCGGAGACCCGGCCGTCCGCCCAGGTCTCGGCGTTCACCCCGAGAACCAGCCGGCCCGCGTGGCGGCCCCGGGTGAGCTGGATGCCGTGCACCGGCCCGGTGGCGTACCAGGAGTTCCAGTGGGCCGGACGGATCCGCTCGGCGAGCGACCGCGGCTCGGACCAGGTCAGTCCGTCGTCGTCGCTGTACTGGAGGTGCGGGGTGCGGTCACAGGGCACGTCGCAGCTCGCGCTGTCCGTACGGCCCGTGTTGTAGGTCTCCGCCAGCACGATGCGGCCGGTCTCCCGGTCCACGACGGGGGCGGGGTTGCCATGGGTGTCGCCGGCGCCCTCGTTGACGACCTGGAGCGGGCCCCAGGTGCGGCCGCCGTCCGTGGACCGCTTCAGCACGAGGTCTATGTCGGCCGCGTCCCCGCAGTTCAGGACGCGTCCCTCGGCGAAGGCCAGCAGGGTGCCGGCCGTGCTCCGCACGATCGCCGGGATGCGGAAGCAGGCGTAGCCGGGGTCCTGGGAGGCCTTGAAGAGAACCTGTTGCCCGAACTCGGTGGCGCCGGTCCTTGGTCGGTTCTCCGCTCCGGCGGGGTGGGGGAGGGCGAGGAGTGCGGAGGTGGTGAGCACGGCGGTGAGTGAGGCGGCGAGTAAGGCGGTGAGGGTGGATCTGAGACGTGCGCGAAGACTTGACGGCACGGTGCGGCCAGCCCTTCATGCGTCCGGATGAGGGGACATCGGACGTCCCACGTCCGATGTCCGGCCTCAGACGGTACGGGGGGTCAGGGGGGCCGACAAGAACCGTGCGGGTGGTGTCTCCGGGCGCCATCTAGCTCGGGGGTGCGCGGTTCGTCGGCGGGTGCGGGTGCGTCGTGGTTTCTCGCGCAGTTCCCCGCGCCCCTGAAAAG
>NZ_LIQX01000510.1 GCF_001418475.1 Streptomyces ossamyceticus
GGATAAGGGGAGGTAGGGGTGGTGGGTATTTCCGGGACTCTATAGCCTCCTCAGCAGGTTTCCGAACGGGGCCTTCCGTTATTCGTTGCATCATTCCGCCTCGGCATATTGCCGAAATCGGCGAGCCGGAAATTCCCTGTCATTTCGCCGCTGCCGTGACACGGCAGGCAGTGAGGAGAGGACCGCGATGAAGGCCCTAGTCCTGGCCGGCGGGACGGGAACCCGTCTGCGTCCGTTCAGCCACTCCATGCCCAAACAGCTCTTTCCCGTCGCCAACAAACCCGTGGTGGAGCACGTGTTGGAGAACATCGGCCGGGTGGGCGTCACCGAGGTCGGCGTGGTCGTCGGAGACTGGGAGGAACGCGTACGCGAGGTACTGGGTGACGGTTCCCGGTACGGGGTGCGGATCGTGTACATCCGCCAGGAACGGCCGCTGGGTCTGGCCCACTGCGTGCGGATAGCACGGGATTTCCTCGGCGACAGCGACTTCGTCATGTATCTCGGCGACAACATCCTTCCCAACGGCATAAGCGCGGTCGCCGAGACGTTCCGCACCGAACGCCCGGCCGCGCAGTTGGTGACGCACAAGGTGCCCGATCCGCGGGCCTTCGGAGTGGTGGAACTGCGTCCGGACGGCTCGGTCGCCCGGCTGGTGGAGAAACCGCGGAACCCGCGCAGCAACCTGGCGCTCATCGGCGTGTACTTCTTCACGTTCCACATCCACGCCGCCGTGGACGCCATCGCGCCCAGCGCCCGGGGAGAGCTGGAGATCACCGACGCCCTGCAGTGGCTGGTGGCCTCAGGCGCCGACGTGCGCGCGAGCGAGTACAGCGGCTACTGGCAGGACACCGGCCACGTGGACGACGTACTGGAGTGCAACCGCCGCCTCCTCGCCGGCCTCACCGGCGACGTCGTCGGCGAAGTGGACGCGACGAGCGTGCTGACCGGTCCCGTCGTACTGGAGGCGGGCGCCAGGATCATCCGGTCCCGGGTCGAGGGCCCGGTGATCATCGGTGCCGGAAGCATGATCGAGGACTGCCGGGTCGGCGCGTACACGTCGATCGGGCGTGACTGTGTCCTGCGCCGTTCCGGTATCGACCACTCCATCACCCTCGACGGGGCGACCGTGACGGACGTACCCAGCCTGCACGGCTCCATGATCGGCCGGTCGGCCGTCGTCGGCGCGGGCCGGGCGACCCCCGGCCATCGGCTGATCATCGGCGACGACGCCCGCGTGGAGGTGGCCGCATGAAGGTCTTCGTCACCGGAGGCGCGGGCTTCATCGGTTCGCACTATGTGCGGACCATGCTGGCGGGCGGCTACGAGGGCTTCGAGGACGCCGAGATCACCGTCTACGACGCCCTGACCTACGCCGGCACCCGCGGCAGCCTGCCCGAGTCCCACCCGCGGATGCGGTTCGTCCGGGGCGACGTCTGCGATCTGCCGGCCCTGATGGGACTCCTGCCGGGACACGACGTCGCCGTGCACTTCGCGGCCGAGTCCCACGTGGACCGCTCCATAGACGATCCCGCGGTGTTCGTGCGGACCAACGTGGCCGGCACCCAGACCCTGCTGGAGGCCTGTCTGCGGGCCGGAGTACCACGGGTGCTGCACGTCTCCACCGACGAGGTGTACGGCTCGATCGCCGACGGGTCCTGGACCGAGGAGTGGCCCCTGGCGCCCAACTCCCCCTACTCCGCGTCCAAGGCGGGGGCGGACATGATCGCCCGCGCGTACTGGAGCACCCACGGCCTCGAAGTCTCCGTCACGCGCTGCTGCAACAACTACGGCCCGTACCAGAACCCGGAGAAGCTGATCCCGCGGTTCGTCAGCAATCTGCTGGAGGGCAGGCCGGTTCCACTGTTCGGCGACGGTTCCAACGTCCGTGAGTGGCTGCATGTGGACGACCACTGCCGGGCCCTGCACCTGGTGCTCACCCGGGGGCGCCCCG
The DNA here is from genome assembly GCF_001418475.1 of Streptomyces ossamyceticus. GTDB lineage: Bacteria > Actinomycetota > Actinomycetes > Streptomycetales > Streptomycetaceae > Streptomyces > Streptomyces ossamyceticus. The sequence goes on from NZ_LIQX01000510.1 coordinate 1,952, forward strand.
GTGAGGTCTACAACATCGGCGGCGGGGCCGAGCGGACGAACCTGTGGCTCACGGAGCGGTTGCTGGAGCTGTGCGGGGCCCAGCCGTCCCTGGTGCACAGGGTGGCGGACCGACCGGGACACGACCTGCGGTACTCGCTCGACTGCACGAAGATCCGCGAGGAACTGGGCTACGCCCCCCGGATCGACTTCGACGCGGGACTGGCCGACACGGTCGCCTGGTACCGGGACAACCCCGACTGGTGGAAGCCGCTCACGACCCCGCGGGTGGGCACCGGGCGGCACCGCACGGTCTGACGCCGACCACCGGCCCGCCCCCGTGATCCACATGAAGTGGGGCGAGCGGGGCAGCAGCTCAGGGCACGGGTCTCGGCCATGCGGTCGGGGCCCTTCTCGTATCCGGCCGAGCTCTTCCTTTTCTGTTCAACTTCTAGTCGAATGGCGGCACTTGAGTCACACGCGTCGCATGCGTTGCGGATGTCCCTGACCAGGACGACCCCTGTCCGCAGCAGGCCGTGAGGAGACATACATGCCCCGTTCGCCCCTGAGCCGTCGCGCGTTCGTGCTGCTCGGCGCCGCGGTCGCCGCGGCCGCCGGCACCAGGACGTCGATCGCCGTCGCGGCGCCCGCCCGCACACCGGTGCCCGTCCGCGTCGTCGACGACAGGGCGACCCCCGCCACCCGCGCGCTCTACGCCTATCTGAAGCGGCAGCAGGGCAAGGGCATCCTCTTCGGGCACCAGCACGACCTCACCTACGGCTTCACCTTCACCACCCCCGACGGCAGGGCGTCCGACACCCGGGCGGCGGTCGGCGACTACCCCGCGATCTTCGGCTGGGACACCCTCGTCCTCGACGGCGACGAACGCCCCGGTGTCGAGGGCGGCACCCACGCCGAGAACATCGCCGCGCTCAGCCGCTGCATCCGGCAGGGCGACGCACGCGGCGGGATCAACACCCTCAGCGCCCATCTGCCGAACTTCGTCACCGGCGGGGACTTCTACGACACCACGGGCGGTGTGGTCCGGCAGATCCTGCCCGGCGGCGCGAAGCACGCGGCCTTCAACGCCTTCCTCGACCGTGTCGCGAAGGCGGTCAAGGGCGCGCGACGGCCGGACGGCACCGCGATCCCCGTGATCTTCCGCCCCTTCCACGAGAACAACGGCGGCTGGTTCTGGTGGGGCGCCGGCCACACCACCTCGGGTGAGTTCATCGAAGTGTTCCGCTACACCGTCGAGTACCTGCGCGACACCAAGGGCGTCCACAACCTGCTCTACGCCTACTCGCCCAACGCCAGTCTCGGCGGCGACCCGGCGGGCTACCTGAAGACCTACCCGGGCGACCGTTTCGTCGACATCCTCGGCTACGACTCCTACGACGAGGCCGCAGGACCGACCCCCTGGCTGGACGGTCTGGTCCGGGACCTCGCGATGGTGGTCCGGCTCGCCACCGAGCGCGACAAGGTGCCCGCCTTCACCGAGTTCGGGGAGAGCGGCACCGAGGTCCGCGACCCGCAGTGGTTCACCCACCTGTTGGGGGCCCTCAAGGCGGACCCGCTGGCCCGCCAGGTGACGTACATGGCGACCTGGGCCAACTTCGGCGGCACCCGACGTGCCTACGTGCCCTACCCCGGCCACGCCCTGCTGCCGGACTTCACCGCCTTCCACCAGGACCCCCACACCCTCTTCGCCGCAGACCTCCGGGGCGTGTTCACGGCGCGCACCACCGCCGTCAGGAACGGCCCCGTCATGCACCTGGTGACCCCCACGGACCGGCAGCGGGTGACGGGCTCCCGGACCACCGTCCGGGTACGGGTCACGCCCGCGCGGGCGAGCCGCGTCACCTACTCCGTGAACGGCGGCCGGGCCCGAGCGCTGCGCCTCGACGCCGACGGCTACCACTCGGCGGTCTGGTCGATCGGCCCCGCCCTGCGGAAGAAGGGCTCGGCGACCCTCACCGTACGCGCCCGCGTGGACGGCGAGACGCTCACCGATTCCGCGGTCGTCCTCCTCGGCGAGGCCCCACGGCTGCCCGCCGGCTGGATCGACGACTTCGAGGGGTACGCCGGTGACGACATCGCCCTGAGCGAGGCGTACACCCACCTCAACTCCCACACCCTCACCCTGTCGCCCGACCACAAGTCCTCCGGCTCCTACGGACTGGCCTACGGGTACGACTTCTCCGGCGCCGAGTTCACCGGCATCGGCAGAGCGCTCGCCGCCGACTGGTCCGCGTTCACGTCCCTGGCGATGTGGCTGCGCGGCGACGGCTCGGAGAACGCCGGGGCGGTGGAGATCGTCGCCGACGGCATCCCGTTCCAGTACCGGTTCCCGCTGGCCGACACCACCGGGCAGGAGATCACGATGCCCTTCGGCGAGTTCCAGCCCGCGCCCTGGGACACCTCACATCCCGGAGCCGTGCTCGACGCGGCCCGACTGGCCAAGGTGACGGCGTTCACCTTGTACCTCGGCCGCGCAGGCGCGGAGACCAAGGGCGTGGTGTACGTGGACGCCATCAGGGCCGTCGCCCAGCCGCGGAAAATGCGGTGACCCGGCCCCGTCGCCGTCCCTAGACTCGGCACACATCGCGCGCCGTACGAGAACGCGGCGCGCTCCGTGTGTCGTGTGACGTGTGTATGGAGAGGGGGGACCAGCCGTGTGCGACCGCACCGCTGTCGTCGTCCCCTCGTCCCTGTACGAGGTGATCCTCGTGTCCTCGTCCGTCCGGTGCCCGCTGCGCGGCCGGTACCGGATGCCCGTGACGCCGGCCTGACGTCGAATCCACGCGCCGAGGCGGAGGACAGCCCTGTCCTGCGCCCGTCGTTCGGTGTGCCCTCGTCGTTCCCCGCCCGCACGGGAATCGCGCTGCCCTGATACAGCTCAGCTGAAAGGCCACGGGCCATGCGCACCTTCGACCCCACCACCCTGACCGCCGTCCGCAACCTGGGCATCCTCGCCCACGTCGACGCCGGGAAGACCACCGTCACCGAGCGGATCCTCTACGCCACCGGGACCACGCACAAGCGGGGCGAGGTCCACGACGGCACCACCGTCACCGACTTCGACCCGCAGGAACGCGACCGCGGCATCACGATCTTCTCGGCGGCCGTGAGCTGCGCCTGGGACGGCCACCGCGTCAACCTCATCGACACTCCCGGCCACGTCGACTTCGCCGACGAGGTGGAGCGCTCGCTGCGGGTGCTCGACGGCGCGATCGCCGTGTTCGACGCGGTCGCCGGCGTGGAACCGCAGAGCGAGTCGGTGTGGCGGCAGGCCGACCGGCACGGCGTACCGAGGATCGCCTTCGTCAACAAGCTCGACCGTGCCGGAGCCGACCTCGACACAGCGGTCGACTCCATCCGGCGGCGGCTGCACCCCGCGCCGCTGGTCGTGCAGCTGCCCATCGGCACCGAGGACGGCTTCACCGGCGTCGTGGACCTGCTTCGTATGCGGGCGCTGACCTGGGCCGACGGCAGTGACGAGGTCCAGGAGGGGCCCGTGCCCGACGCCCTGCGCGACGAGGCGGAGCGCCGCCGACGACGGCTGGAGGAGGCCGTGGCGGAACTGCACCCCGTCGCCCTCGACGAGTTCTGCGCCGAGGGCACGCTCGCCGCGCCGACGCTCGCCGCGGCGCTGCGCGACCTGACCGCGACCGGTGACGGCGTGGTCGTCCTGTGCGGTTCCGCCTACCGCAACCGGGGCGTCGAACCCCTGCTCGACGCGGCCGTGGCGTACCTGCCCTCACCGCTGGACGTGCCGCCGGTACGCGGCACGCACGACGGTGCGGAGCAGGAACGCGCCGCCGACCCGGACGCGCCTCTCGCCGCGCTGGCGTTCAAGGTCAGCGCGACGGCCACCGGGCGGCTGACCTATCTGCGGCTGTACTCGGGGACGATCAGGAAGGGGGACACCGTGCTCGACGCGGCCACCCGGCGCACCGAGCGGATCGGCCGGATCCTCAGGGTGCGGGCCGACCGGCACGCCGAACTGGACCGGGCGTCGGCCGGCGACATCGTCGCCGTGGTCGGCCTCAAGGCGGCCCGGCCGGGCACGACCCTGTGCGCACCGGCCGCTCCGCTGCTCCTCGAACCGCCGTCCGTCGCCGACCCGGTGGTGTCGGTGGCCGTGGAGGCCCGCAGGAGCACCGACACCGACCGGCTGGCGTCGGCGCTGGCCCGGCTGGCGGAGGAGGACCCCTCGCTGGTGGTGCGGACCGACCCGGAGACCGGGCAGACCGTGCTGTCCGGGATGGGGGAACTGCATCTGGAGGTGGCGGTGGAGAAGATCCGGCAGACGTCCGGTGTGGAGGTCACGGTCGGCCGGCCGCGGGTGTCCTACCGCGAGACGGTCGTCCGGGGCGTGGCCGGACTGGTCTTCCGGCACGTCAAACAGGACGGCGGCGCCGGTCAGTTCGCCCATGTCGTCCTCGACGTGGCACCGCTGGAGGCGCCGGACGGCGACGCCGACGGCGGTGCGACCGGCTTCGCCTTCCGTTCGACGGTCGTCGGCGGGCGGGTGCCGCAGGAGTTCGTGCGCGCGGTCGAGGCCGGGTGCCGGGACGCCCTCGCCGAGGGCCCGCTCGGCGGTCACCCGGTCACCGGGCTGAGCGTCACCCTCACCGACGGGGCGACCCACTCCAAGGACTCCTCGGAGATGGCGTTCCGCACGGCCGGGCGGCTCGGGCTGCGCGAGGCGCTGCGGGGCAGTGCGATGGCGCTGCTGGAACCGGTCGCCGAGGTCACCGTGACCGTGCCCGCGGACGCGGTCGGCGGGGTCCTCGGGGATCTCGCGGCGCGGCGCGGGCGGGTGTCGGACTCCGTGGCGCGGGCGGGGTCGGTGGTGGTCACCGCCACCGTGCCCCTGGCCGAGCTGTTCGGGTACGCCACGCGGTTGCGCAGCCGTACGCAGGGGCGTGGGACGTTCACGACACGCCCCGCGGGTTACGCGGTGGCGCCCGCCGCCGTGGTGAGTGAGCGATAGGCGCCCCTGCCGCCCCTGCCGCCCCTGGGACCCGGCTTCGCGCTCCGGTTCGAGGCCGGCTCCTTCGACGGCGAGTGCGGGGTCGTGGGGGCTTGTCGCGCAGTTCCCCGCGCCCCTGACAGGGGCGCGGGGAACTGCCCTGCGTCACGCCCAGGGGGTCACTGCGGTGAAGGAGCTGTCCGCCTTGAAGGTGGCGGTGTCCTGGTAGGGGTCGATGCGGAGTGCGTAGTTGTAGTGGCGGAGGAAGCGGCCGGGGTAGTTGTACGACTCCAGGCTGACGGAGCCGGCCGCGCTGCCCTGGCGGGCGCAGAAGGTGGCGTCCTTGTTGAAGACGTCGGTGCCGTTACTGGCGTCGAAGCGGATCCGGTAGTCCCAGTGGCGCATGTAGCGGCCGGCGGAGTCACGGAAGGAGTAGCAGGTGGCGTCGGCGAGGCCGGGCACGATCGTGAGGGTCGCGCTCTGCTTGACGGCGGCGGTGCTGGAGCTGCTCACCGGGTCGATGTAGCCGAGGCTGTCGGAGCGGACCACGGCGTAGCGGTCCGGGAAGTTGACGGACTGCAGCGACCGGGTGGTGTCGGTCGGCAGGGTCGCGCTGGGCACCTTCTCCTTCAGGACGGTCATGTGGCGGACGAAGCCGCTGAGGCCCGGCAGCTCCTTCCGCGGTGTCCAGGTGGCGAAGTTGTCGTAGCTGTCGCTGTACCAGTACTTCCCGTCGCGGTAGGCGTCGAAGTAGATGCGCCAGCCTCCGTCGTCGAGCTGCACCAGGGCCGGGCCCTCGTTCCAGGAGCCCCAGCCCGCCCAGTCACCGGTCTTCTTGATGGTGTACGGGCCGGTGAGGCTGGGGGCGGTGGCGTACTCGAGGTACTTCGTCGTCTCGTTCTTGATGATCGCGTGGTACGTGGAGCCGATCTTGACGACGAAGGTGTCGATGTAGTTCGGGCCGATGCCGGCGAGCTGGGTGGGCGCGGACCAGTTGGTCAGCGTGGAGTCGGTCGCCGTGATCTTCCAGGGGGTGAAGTGGGTGGCGGTGCTCGCCGACGTGAGGGTCACGATGATGTTGACGCTGCCGTCGGTGTCGATGAACCACTCGGGTGCCCAGGTGCGGGTGATCCCGCTGATCGGGATCGTGTAGTTGTACAGGAAGGTCCAGTTCAGACGGTCGGCGCTGCGGGCGATGCCGATCGTGTTACCGGTCCAGTTGGTGGTGTAGGTGAGGTAGTAGAAACCGTCGGTGTGCTTGAAGATGCTGGGGTCACGGATCAGACCGGACGGCGGCGTGTACGCCGGGCCCTTGCGCAGGGTGTACGTGGTGGCGTCAGGCGAGTCGTAGACGTACATGTTCGACTCGCTGGTGTTGGTGAACGCGGTCATCGTGTACCGCGTCACCTGCGCCGGCGGCGGGGTGTCGGCTCCGGCCGGACCGGCGAAGGCGGTGGTGAGCCCCAGCAGGGCGGCCACCGAGGTGAGCAGGGCGAGGACTGCTCTGAGGGTTCTGTTCAACGCTCGTCCCATTTCTGCGCGAACTGCCCTGAGGCGTGGGTTCTTGTTCGAAATGCCGTACATCGTACGGAACTTCGATCAGAAGATAAGAGGGACGTATGTGTGCGTCAATGCATTGTGCGAGGTTTCTGCGAGATGTGATTCCGCTTGTGTCCATCGTGACCGAGCCGTGGCCCCGTCGTGGCCGCTTCGCACCCGCGGACACCCCCCCCGCGTTGCCTCCGCTCCCACGCCCTCCCAGCTCACCCCTTGTTTCCCGACCGACGTGACGGCGGGCAACAGGAAACCCGTGGACCCCGCTCGGCAGGAGGACGAATCTCAGATCGTCAGCACCGGGCCCGGCCCGCATGACCGAGCGGGAAGCCCGGTGAGAACCAGCAAGGGGGAACCATGCGCAAGATGACCCGTGTCGCCGCCACGCTCCTGACCTCGACGGCCGCGGTGGTGGCGCTCAGCGGCACCGCCCAAGCGAAGGCGGTCGAGGCCAGGCTCGCCCAGGAGACGATCTACGGCTGCGACTACGGCGCGGTCTGCATCTACCCGGAGGGCAAGCACTACTCCGAAGCCAACCCCACCCACAAGTTCTGGAGTTACCAGGCCCACAACCTGAGCGGGCAGAACAACTACCACTGGGTGTTCAACAACCAGTACGGCGGCGCGACCGCGGATCTGTGCAAGCAGTACAACGGCGGGGACTGCATCGAGACGATCCCCGAGGGGTGGGCCTTCTACCGCGACCTGACGCCCATCAACTCGATCACGCTCCGTCCGTAGCGCGACGGCGAGTGACCGCCTGACGACGCCCGGAACCGGCTGCCCGCGGTTCCGGGCGTCCCTGTTTTCGCCACTCCGGGTGAAAGACTTGGCCGCCTCCGAGGACCCGGCAGTAACCTGGGCATCCGCCGTCTCACGGCCGCTCTGCCTTGGGGGACACCTTGGGGGACCCGCAGCACGGACAGCAACCAGACCCTCATCACGGACGGGACCGGGACGCGCTGACCACGCTGTCCTTCCCGGCGCAACTGAGACGGCTCAGACAAGAGCGCGGACTGTCCCTCACCGACCTGGCCCGGCGGACCCACTACAGCAAGGGCTACCTCAGCAAGATCGAGACCGGCACGAAGCGCGCGACCGTCGACGTCGCCCGACTGTGCGACCGAGTACTGGGCGCCGAAGGGGAGTTGCTGCGGCTGGTACAGCAGGCGCCGCCCCGTGACGGCGACCCCCGCACCGACACCGACCCCGTGGAGCGGCAGTCCGACGAGAGCTGTCCGTACCGCGGCCTGGCGGCGTTCACGCCCCAGGACGCGGAGATGTTCTTCGGCCGGGACCGCGCGACGGCCGCACTCGTGGAGCGGATCTTCGAACGGATCGGCGGCGGCCCCCTGATGCTCGTCGCACCGTCCGGCGCGGGCAAGTCCTCGCTGCTCAACGCCGGACTCGTCCCGGCCCTGCGCCGCGGCGACCTCCCCATGCCGGGCGCCGACCGCTGGCCGGTGGTGCTGCTCACCCCCACCTCGCGCCCCCTGGACGAACTGCTGGAGCGCGTCGCGAAGGCGCTGGGCGGCGACCTCGGCATCACCGCCGACGAGGTACGGGACAACCCGAGCGTCCTGCTCGGTGCCGTACGGGCCCGCTCGGAGACCCCGCCGGGCATCGAAGGGCCGCGGCGGCCCCCGCCGCCCCGACCGGTACTGATCATCGACCAGTTCGAGGAACTCTTCACGCTCTGCCCGGACGACGACGAACGCCGCGCGTACGTCCGCCTGCTGTGCGCCCTCGCGACCTCCCGGCCCGCCGATCACCCGCACCCGGCCGCCGTCGTGGTGCTCGGCGTGCGCGCCGACTTCACCGGCCGCTGTCTGGACCTCCCCGAGCTGGCCCGGATCTTCACCGACGGGCTGTTCGTCCTGTCACCGATGACCGTCGCGGAACTGCGCGAGTCCATCACACGCCCCGCCGAACTCGCCGGGGTCACCCTCGAACCCGGCCTGGTCCCCCTGCTGTTGCGGGACGCCGGACTCCGCGACGACCCCGGCACCGGCCCCCGGCCCGCCACGACCGGCTCCGACGAGACCCCCTCCGGCGCGCTCCCCCTGATCTCCCACGCGCTGCTCGCCACCTGGCAGCGGCGCCGCGACCTGGCGCTGACCGTCGACGGGTACGAACGGGCCGGCGGTATCCAGGGGGCGGTCGCCCGCACCGCCGAGAACGTGTTCGCCCGGCTGTATCCCGCCGAGCAGAAGACGATCCGCCGCATCCTGTCCCGGCTGGTCCTCGTCATGGACGGCGCCGGCGCGACCCGCCGCCGGATGAGCCGGGACGCCCTGATGGCGCAGCTCGGCGACGCGGACGGGGCCGCCGCCGCGCTCGACGCCTTCGTCCGGGCCCGCCTCATCACCCTGGACAGCGACACCGTCGAGATCACCCACGAGGCCCTGCTGCACGCCTGGCCCCGCCTCCGGGACTGGATCCACGCCGACCGGGCGGGCCTCCTCCTCCACCAGCAACTCGCCCACGCCGCCGCCGAATGGGAGCGAGAGAACCGCGACCCGTCCGCCCTCTACCGGGGCACCCGCCTCGACACCGTACGGACGTGGGCCGACGAGTCGGACGGCCGGGCCCGGCTCGGGCCCGACGAAGAGGCGTTCCTGACGGCCAGTCAGGCCGAGGAGGACCGCCGGCGCGGACAGGCCCGACGCCAGGTGCGGCTGCGGCAGTCCATGCTCGCCACCCTCGCCGTGCTGCTGGGTCTCGCCGTCACCGCCGGAGGGCTCGCCTACCAGCAGCGTGAGAGCGCCCTCGACCAGGAGCGCGTCGCCCGCTCCCAGGCCCTCGCCGCGCGGTCCGCGTCCCTCGCCGGGGGCCGGCCCGAGGCGTCGATGCTCCTCGCGGAGGAGGCCTACCGGGCCGCCCCCACCGCGGAGGCGCGCGGCGCCCTGCTCAGCACCCAGTCGCAGTCCTTCTCCGCCCGCCTCGACGGCCATCGCGGACCGGTCAACGCGGTGGCGTTCGCTCCCGGCGACCGGATCCTCGCGACCGCCAGCTCCGACGGCACGGTGACCCTGCGCGACACCGCCGAGAGCCATCGGATCCTCGCCCGGTTCACCGTGCCCGGACGGGTGCGCTCGGTCGCCTTCAGCCCCGACGGACGTACGGTCGCGGTGACGTCGACCGACGGACCGGTGACCCTGTGGAGCACCACCGCCCACCGCCGGACGGGCGTGCTCTCCGACGCCACGGAGGGTGCGCGGGCCGTGGCCTTCGACCCGCGCGGGGGCAGGCTCGCCGTCGCGGCCGCCGACGGCACCGTCCGGTTGTGGGACACCGCGTCCCGGCCGCCCCGGCCCGTCACCACCCTCCGCGGCCACAAGGGCACCGTCAACGCGCTGGCGTACGCCCCCGACGGGCGGACGCTCGTCTCCGCCGGCGCCGACCGCGCCGTACGGATCTGGGACACCCGACGGAACGAGTTCGTAGACGACCTCAAGGGCCACACCGACGAGGTGCTGGGTGTCGCCTTCTCCCCGGACGGCACCACGGTGGCCTCCGCCGGCGTCGACCGGACGGTACGCCTGTGGGAGGTGCGCGACAGACGGCTGACGGCCACCTTCACCGGGAGCAGCGACGACATCAACGCCGTCGTCTTCACCCCGGACGGTACGACGGTCGTCGGCGCGGTCGGCGACGGCACGACCCGGCTGTGGGACGTGCGCGGCGGTCGGCAGACCGCGGTGCTCGCCGGGCACACCGACTACGTCCTCGGGGTGGCCGTGACCTCCGACGGCGCCCTGCTGGCCACGGCCGGGTTCGACCAGTCCGTCGCCCTGTGGGACCTCGCCGGGCCGGTCCTGACGTCCCGTCCGTTCACCGAGGTCTGGCAGACCGCGTACAGCCCCGACGGGAAGCTGCTGGCCACCGCCGACGCCGACCACGCCGTGCGGCTGTGGGACGCGCTGACGCACACCCTCGTCGCGGCGTTGAAGGGGCACACGGAGACCGTGTTCTCGGTGGCCTTCTCGCCCGACGGCCGGACCCTCGCGTCGGCGGGCTCCGACGGCACGGTCCGGCTGTGGGACGTCGCGCGGCGGGCGGCGCTGAAGAAGCTGACCGGGCACGCCGGGCAGGTCTTCGCCGTCGCCTTCGCCCCCGACGGGCGGACCCTGGCGTCGGCGGGTGCCGACCACACGGTGCGCCTGTGGGACGTGGCGAGGCGCCGCCAGACCACCGTGCTCGACGGCCACAAGGACTTCGTCAACGATGTCGCCTTCAGCCCCGACGGCCGCACCCTCGCCGGCGCCGGCGACGATCTGACCGTACGGCTCTGGGACGTCGCCTCGCACCGCGAACTGGGCGCGCTGCGGGGGCACTCGGGCGCCGTGCGGGGCGTCGCGTTCAGCCCGGACGGGCGCACCCTCGCCAGCAGCGGCAACGACGGCACCGTACGCCTGTGGGACGTCCGGCACCGCCGCTTCGAGGCGGCCCTCGTCGGCCACTCGGGCGCGGTGCGCGGTGTGGCGTTCAGCCCGGACGGGCGCACCCTCGCCAGCAGCGGCAACGATCGCACGGTCCGCCTGTGGGACATCGCCGGGCGGCGGCCGTGGGCGACGCTCACCGGCCACACCAACGCGGTGTGGGGCGTCGACTTCGCCCCCGACGGGAGGACGGTGGCCAGCAGCAGCACCGACGGCACCGTACGGCTGTGGGACCTCGACCCGGGCGCGCGGCTGGCGGACATCTGCCGGCTGCGCGCCGGGATCGGTCCCGAGGAGCGCGCCACACTGCTGCCGGGGGTGCCCGTCGCGGCGGACGCGGGGGACTGCGGGAGCCGCTGAGCGACCCACCGGGCCGTCCACCGGGCGTC
>NZ_LIQX01000511.1 GCF_001418475.1 Streptomyces ossamyceticus
CGGCAGCGTCAGAGGTGTAGTAGAGACAGGGGATGGAGGAGGGGCATGTGGCTACCACTGCCGGGTGCGTGTCTGCCGATGCCGGGCGCGGGTCTGCCGATGCCGGCGGCGCGGGTCGGGTGAGGCCGGGCGTGGGTCGGGTGAGGCCGGGCGAGGGTCAGGTGAGGCCTGGTGGGCAGGTGGCGAGCAGGGGCAGCAGCGGTGCCGTCACCGCCAGGGCGGCCATGGCGGGGGACAGGGCCCGGTGGGGAGCCCGGGGCGGGCCGAGTACGCGCCGCATCCGGATCAGCACCGCCCGGCCGCCCGCCCCGAACGCACCGCGCGGGGTCCGGGCCGCCGCCATCTCGTACATCGCGGTCGCCAGGGCCTCGCGGGAGTGCCCGTGCAGGGCACGGTCGTCGGCGACCATCTCCAGCAGCAGCGCCGTCTGTTCCCGGACCTGGCGGGCCACGGGCAGCACGCGGAAGACGGAGTGGAACGCCTCCGCGGCGGCCAGCACCAGATGGTGACGGCCCGTGACATGGGCCTGCTCGTGCTCCAGCACGGCGCCGAGCTGCTCGGCCGTCAGCTCACGGACGGCCCCGTCGCTGACCACGATCCGGGGCGAGCGGCCCGGCAGACAGTAGGCGGCGGGCACGTCGTACGGCAGGACGACGGCACCCAGCCGTTCCGACCGGCGCCCCACCAGATCCACCGCCCGCCGGTGCCGCGCCCGCGCCCGGCGGGCCCGTACGGCATGGAAGGCGAGGCTCCCCACGAGGGCGAGGCCCAGCGCGGCGGGCAGGGCCACGGCGACCCGGGCGGCGATCCGCGGATCGGCGCCGCTCCCGAGGACGGCGAGCCCGCAGGAGTGCAGCAGACCCAGCAGTCCCGCGTGCGGATGCCCGGCGGGCATCGCCAGGTGGTACGCGGTCAGCGCGACGCCCAGCGAGAACGACAGGGCCAGCGCGTGCCAGACCGCGAGAGCCGCGGCGGGCGCCCGGTGCGGCCAGTCGGCCCGCACGAGCAGCGGCGGGGCGACGAAGCCCACCAGGGCCGTGTAGGCGACCAGGACGGGCGTCGCGTTCACGGCTTCGCCTGTCGTCCCATGGTCCGCAGGGCCTTGCGCAGGGCGGCCACCTCTTCCTCGGTCATGTTCTCCACGAAGTGGACCAGCGCGGCAGGCCGGTCCTTGCTCGCGCCCAGACCGTCCTCCATCAGTGCGGCGGCGTACGCCTCGCGGCTGCGGACGGGTGAGTAGAGCCACGCTCGGCCCTGCTTGCCGCGCAACAACCAGCCCTTGTTGTAGAGGATGTTGGTGACCGTCATCACCGTCGTGTACGCCACGGGCCGGGTCAGGTTGATGTCGTCGACTACCTCGCGCACCGTCGCGGGACGGTTCCACGTCCAGAGGCGGTCCATGATCTCCGCTTCCAGTTCCCCCAACCGGCGCATGCCCTGACTCCCTCGTCCCACCCGACGTGCACAATGAATACGTAAGTCCATAGTAGGTTAGTAGAACTGACGGTCCGCCCACGGGGGTGATCGGTGCCGAGTCACGCCTCGGCGGCCCCCGACACCCGGCGACCCCCGACCCGGATGACCCACACGACACGCAAGGGACCATGAACCGTGCCCACGACGAGGCCGTGACCGGCCTCGGAGCGCCGCACCGCCGGCCGCGCCCGCCCCTGGGGGCCCGCGGCCTTCTCGTGTGCGCGCTGCTGCTGGGCCTGCTCGGCATGCACGGTCTCGGACCGGTCCCCGCACTGCACGAAGCCGCCGCCGGGCATGACCGCATGACGGCGGGCGAGACGCGCGCGGGCGCGGAGGCGCCCGTTCGGGTGTCGATGCCGGGGGCGTGCGGTCACGACACCGACGGCGGAACGGGGCACCCGCACCACGCGGACCCGACCTGCGCCTCGGCCTCCGTGGGTCAGGCCCCGGCCGTGGTGCCCGTGCTGGTGCCCGACGTGGCGACGTGGGCCGAACGGGCGCACGTGTGGCCGTCGTTGACGGGCTCCGGCCCCGAAGGCGGCCGCGCGCCACCATCCCTCGCCGAACTCCAGCTCCTGCGGATCTAGAGAAGCCCGCACGCCGCCGCACGCCCATCGGGCCGCGGCGCCGTGCCCCGGAACGCCCCTCTTCCGACTTCTCGATCCGAACCAACGCAGGAGTACCACCATGACCGCATCCCGCGGATTCCTCCGTCGTGCCGCCCTCACCGTCACCGCCGGTGCCGCCGCCCTCGTCCTGACCGCGTGCGGCGGCGACAGCGACGGCAACAGCGACGGCAACAGCCACGACATGGGCTCGATGGCCTCCGAGTCCGGCTCCCCCAAGGCCGGTTCGTCCGGCAAGCCCGGGGCGGGCGGCCACAACAAGGCGGACGTCGGCTTCGCCGAGGAGATGATCCAGCACCACCGCCAGGCCGTGGACATGGCCGAACTCGCCGACAGCCGCGCCGTCTCACCGGAGGTCAAGGAGCTCGCCACCAAGATCAAGGGCGCCCAGGACCCGGAGATCGAGACGATGTCCGGCTGGCTCACCGCCTGGGGCGAGAAGGTCCCCGAGGACATGGCCGGCATGGGCCACGACATGGGGTCCGGCATGCCCGGCATGATGAGCGCGGACGACATGGCCGACCTGGAGAAGGCGTCCGGCGCCGCCTTCGACGAGAAGTTCCTGAAGCTGATGGTCGAGCACCACGAAGGCGCCGTGGAGATGGCCGAGACCGAGAAGACCGAGGGGAAGTACGGCCCCGCGATCGACCTCGCCGAGGATGTCATCACGGCCCAGACCGCAGAGATCGAGCAGATGAACAAGATGCTCGACAAGGCCTGAGGTTCGCGGGGCCGTACTTC
>NZ_LIQX01000512.1 GCF_001418475.1 Streptomyces ossamyceticus
AGGCTCGCGGCGGCGCCGCCGACATGGGCCCTGGCCGGGCCCTGCCCGATCGCCGTGGGCAGCACGTCGGTGCGCAGCCGGGCGATGGTGTCGGCCGTGGCCTTGTCCTGAGGGCTGGTGGTCGGGAACACCACGAGGGTCGCGATGCCGGTGGCCCGATCGATGTGTGTCGGCGCGACGGACGCGATGCCCGGATCCGCCGCGACCGTGGAGGCGAGACGGTCCACCACTCCTCCATCGCCGGTGGGGTCCACGGCGATGACGAGGGGACCGTTGGTTCCCGGGCCGAACCCCTCGGCGACGAGGTCGTAGGCGCGGCGTTCGGTACGGCTCTGCGGCAGGGAGCCGTCGTCGGGCAGGCCGACGCGCAGGCCGAGCACGGGCAGCGTCGCGGTCAGCAGCAGCCCCGCCGCGCCGACCGCGTACGGCACCGGGTGCCGGCTGACGTGCCCGATCCAGCGACGCCACCCGGCGGCGTGGGCGGCGCCTGCCGCCGGGTCCCGCCGTCGTGCGAGTCGGCCCCGCGACCTGGTCCGCAGAGCCCGGCCGATCCGGCCGGCCCGGCCCAGCCGTGGGCCGGCCGCGCCGAGGAAGGCCGGCAGCAGCGTCACCGACGCGAGCACCATGATCAGCACGACGATCGAGACTGCCAGGCCGCCCACCGTCATGAACGGCACGTTCGCGACCGCCAGGCCGAGGATCGATACGACGACGGTGCCGCCGGCGAAGACCACGGGCCGCCCCGCCGTGGCCACCGCCCGTCCGGCTGCCTCGTGTGGATCGAGCCCGCGCGCCAGGTACTCCCGGTGTCTGGCGAGCACGAACAGCGCGTAGTCGATGCCCACTCCGAGCCCGACCATGCTGCCCAGGACCGGTGCGAAGGTGGGGACCTCTGTCACCCCCGCCAGAACCGTCATCGTGGCGACCCCGACGGTCAGCCCGAAGACCGCCATGCCGATCGGCAGCGCGGCGGCGACGAGCGAACCGAACGCCAGGAACAGGATCGCGGCCGCGGCGAGAAGGCCGATCAGCTCGCTCGCGCCGCCGTCGGGGTCGGAGAAGGCGTAGAAGAGGCTCCCGCCCATCTCCATCCGCAGGGGCAGTTCGCCGCGCAGCCGGTCGCCGAGACCGACGAGGGCGTCGAGGTCCTCGGCCGACAGTCGGCTCTGGTCGGGGTACTGCACCCGGACGACCGCGATCCGCCCGTCGGCCGACACAAGTCCGCCGCGCACGGCGGTGTCCCGGCCTGCGTCGAGCGCCCCCGCCGGGTCGCTCGCGCCGAGCACGTGCGGCAGCCGCTCCACCTCGGCCCGCAGCCGTGTGAGAGCGGTGCGCGCGCCGTCGTCGTCGAAGAACGTCGCACCGTCGTCGAGGGGGGTGAGGACCACTTGGGCGGTCATCCCCTCCTGGCCGGTGCGGGCCCGCTCGATCAGTTCCGCGGCCCTTTGCGAGTCCAGTCCCGGAGCGGTCATCGAGTCCGCGGTACGCCCGCCGAAGGCGACGGCGGCGAGGACGGCGAGCGTGGCGGCGATCAGCCATGTCGCGATCACCCGCCAGGGATGGCGGGCGGCGCTTGCGCCCAGGCGCAACAGGGCTTTCGAGAGCATCGGGTCCTCCAACCACCTCGTCGGCCGTCCTTGTACGGCCGCCGATGCCGAGGCTCGTCGCCACGGCGCTCCGCGGCATCGGCCCGCGGGCCGTGGATCCGTCGGCCCCGGGGCGGAGTGACGACCCGTCCTTTCGGCCGATGCGCGCCACGCGGTGGTCCCTAGGCTGGGAACCGTGCTCCGAGACGACCTGCGAACCCTGTGGACCGAACCCCGGCCGCCCGGCGCGCCCGCACGGGTGCGGCGGGACTGGGCGCTGCTCGCCGCGGGCCTCGCCGGTGTGGCGCTGGAGGCCACCCTGCGCGAGGACGTCGTGTGGCGGCCGGTGGCGGTGGTGTTCACCGTATGGCTGTGGCTGCTGCCCCTGTGGCGCCGGACCCGCCCGCTGGCGATGGTGACGCTGGCGTTCGGCTCGGTGGCCCTGCTCCAGGTGGCCTCGCTCGTCGCCGCCCTGCGCGAGCCCGTCGGCCTGTACACCGGCACGGTCGTGCTCGTGCTCGTGTACGCGCTGCCCCGGTGGGGATCGGGACGCGAGACCGTGCTGGGCGGCGCGGTGATCCTCGCGGTCGGCACGCTGTGTGTCGTCGCGGACGGGACCCCGGTCGTCGAAAAGGTCGTGGGCCTCGTCTTCCTGATGCTGCCCGGGGTGGTCGGGGCTGCCGTGCGGTTCCAAGTAACCGCTCGCGAGCGGCAGTTGGAGCAGCTGCGCTCCCGCGAGCGCGAGCAGCTCGCCCGGGAACTGCACGACACGGTGGCCCACCATGTGTCGGCCATGGTGATCATCGCCCAGGCGGGCCGAGTACTCGCGGGCACCGACCCGTCCGCCGCCGTCCAGGCACTGGAGGGGGTCGAGGAGGAAGGGGCGCGCACGCTGGAGGAAATGCGCGCCATGGTCGCCGCGCTGCGCGACCGCGGGGTCGGCGCCGAGCTGGCGCCCCCTGCCGGAATCGCGGATCTGGAGCGCCTGGTGCGCACCCCGAGTGGTCGCCTCAGGGTCGACCTGGGGCTCGACGGCGAACTGGACGCGCTGCCCCCGGCCGTGGACGCGGCCGTCTACCGGATCGTGCAGGAGTCGGTGACCAACGCGCTGCGTCATGCCGTCGACGCGACCGAGCTCGTCGTTCGGGTCGCCGCGGAACGGCACACGGTACGGGTGAACGTGCGCGACAACGGCCGGCGCACCGGCCGAGGCCGCGACGGATACGGACTCACCGGACTGCGCGAGCGCGCGACCCTGCTCGGCGGCACACTACGAGCCGGCCCGGGTACCGACCAGGGCTGGCATGTCGAAGCCGAACTGCCGAGAGCGAGGAGCGAGAGCGGTGTCCATTCGCGTCCTCGTCGCTGACGACCAGACGATCATCCGCTACGGGCTGCGGATCATGCTGAACGCCCAGCCCGGCATCGAGGTGGTCGGCGAGGCCGCCGACGGGCGGGAAGCGGTGCGTCTGGCCCGCGAACTACGCCCCGACGTCTGCCTGTTCGACATCCGCATGCCCGTACTCGACGGGCTTGAGGCCACCCGGCTGGTCGCCGGGCCGGGCGTCGCCGACCCGCTGGCCGTGGTCGTCATCACCACGTTCGACCTCGACGAGTACGTCTACGGCGCGTTGCGTGCCGGCGCCCGCGGATTCCTCCTCAAGGACACGGGCCCGGACCTTCTGGCCCAGGCCGTACGGTCGGCGTCCGACGGTGAGGCGCTCATCGCGCCCAGCGTCACCGTCCGTCTGCTCCAGGCATTCTCGGACCTGCCCGCCGGCCGGCCCGCGGTCCAGCCGGTCTCCCCCGTCACCGCCCGCGAGGAGCAGGTGCTCCTCGCCGTCGCTCGGGGGCTGACCAACACCGAGATCGCCGACGCACTGCACATCAGCCTCAGCACGGTGAAGACGCATCTGGCCAGCCTGATGGCCAAACTCGGCGCCCGCAACCGGGTCGAGATCGCGATGTGGGCCTACGAAACACGCCGTCTCCTCCCCGGAACCTGAGCGGGGTGCCGGGCCGGCGGGTGCGGGTGCGTCGTGGTTTCTCGCGCAGTTCCCCGCGCCCCTGAAGGGAACGGGCCTGCGGCCCGCCCCTTCATGAAAAGCACGGGGCGCAGCCCCGGCCGCTTTTCAGGGGCGCGGGGAACTGCGCGAACAACCCCCACTCACCCGCACCCGCCGAACAAACAGCGCGCCCCCGAGCTATCGGGCGCCCGGC
>NZ_LIQX01000513.1 GCF_001418475.1 Streptomyces ossamyceticus
CCTGGCCGCCGCCGAGGCTGAACGGAAGGGGACGGGGGCGGGGAGACATATCCCACCCCGCCCCCGCCACACCCTCGCCCGCGCAATAAAATCGCACGTCAGGGGCCGCTCCAACGCCGCAGGGGCTCCGTCCCGCACCGCCGCCACCAGAGGAGCCGCACCCTCATGGCCGAACATCCCGCCTACCCCGTGGGCCTCCGCCTCACCGGCCGCAAGGTCGTCGTCCTCGGCGGCGGCCAGGTGGCCCAGCGTCGACTGCCCGCCCTGATCGCCGCGGGCGGCGACATCCTCCTCGTCTCCCCGACAGCCACCCCCTCGGTGGAGGCCATGGTCGAGGCCGGCGAACTGACCTGGGAGAAGCGGCCCTACGCGGAGGGCGACCTCGCCGACGCCTGGTACGCACTCATCGCGACCAGCGACACCGGGGCGAACACCCTGGCCTCGGCGGAGGCGGAGCGGCACCGCGTGTGGTGCGTCCGCTCCGACGACGCCGAAGCGGCCACCGCCTGGACCCCGGCCACCGGGACCAGCGAAGGCGTCACCGTCGCGGTCCTCACCAGTGATGCCAAGGGCCGCGACCCCCGCCACACCGCCGCGATCCGCGACGCCGTGGTCGAGGGCCTCCGCGACGGCACCCTGGTCGCCCCGCACCATCGCACCCGTACCCCCGGAGTCGCCCTCGTCGGCGGCGGGCCCGGCGACCCGGACCTGATCACCGTGCGGGGCCGCCGTCTCCTCGCCGAGGCCGACGTGGTCATCACCGACCACCTCGGCCCGCGCGACCTGCTCGCGGAACTGCCGCAGAGCGTCGAGGTGATCGACGCGGCGAAGCTGCCGTACGGCCGGTTCATGGCCCAGGAGGCCATCAACGACGCCCTGATCGAGCATGCGCGGAAGGGCAGGTCGGTCGTCCGCCTCAAGGGCGGCGACCCGTTCGTCTACGGCCGCGGCATGGAGGAGGTCCAGGCGCTGGCCGAGGCGGGCATCCCCTGCACGGTCGTGCCCGGCATCTCCAGCTCGATCTCGGTCCCGGGTGCCGCCGGCATCCCCGTCACCCACCGGGGTGTGGCCCATGAGTTCACCGTGGTCAGCGGGCACATCGCCCCCGACGACGAGCGCTCCCTGGTCGACTGGCCGTCCCTGGCCAGGCTCACCGGAACGCTGGTGATCCTCATGGGCGTCGGCACGATCGGCAAGGTCGCCGAGACACTGATCGCGCACGGCAAGTCCCCCGACACGCCCGTCGCCCTGGTCCAGGAGGGGACCACGGCGGCCCAGCGCCGGGTCGACGCCACCCTCGCGACGGTCGCCGAGACGGTCGTCGCCGAGGAGATCAAGCCGCCGGCGGTCATCGTCATCGGCGAGGTCGTGACCGTGGGCCCGAACCCCAGCAAGTAACCGCGGGTAACCCAACCCGTACCGAGCCGTTGGCACCACACCCAGGACAAGGCAGTATCACCCTGTGGCCGAACTCATCACCGTCGAGGACCCCGCCGATCCGCGCCTGCGTGACTACACGGGCCTGACCGACGTCGAACTGCGCCGCAGACGCGAACCCGCCGAGGGCCTGTTCATCGCCGAGGGCGAGAAGGTCATCCGCCGGGCCAGGGACGCCGGGTACGAGATGCGCTCGATGCTGCTCTCCGCCAAGTGGGTCGACGTCATGCGCGATGTCATCGACGAGCTCCCTGCCCCCGTCTACGCGGTCAGCCCGGAGCTCGCCGAACAGGTCACCGGCTACCACGTGCACCGTGGCGCCCTCGCCTCCATGCAGCGCAGACCGCTTCCGACGGCGGTGGACCTGCTGGGCTCCGCCCGCCGGGTCGTGATCATGGAGTCGGTCAACGACCACACCAACATCGGTGCGATCTTCCGCTCGGCCGCCGCCCTCGGCATGGACGCGGTCCTGCTCTCGTCGGACTGCGCCGACCCGCTCTACCGCCGCAGCGTCAAGGTCTCCATGGGCGCGGTCTTCTCCGTCCCGTACGCCCGCCTGGACGCCTGGCCGAGGGGCCTCGACGCGGTACGCGACGCCGGCTTCACCCTTCTCGCCCTCACTCCGGACGAGAAGGCGAAGTCCCTCGACGAGGCGGCCCCGCACAGGATGGACCGTGTCGCCCTGATGCTCGGTGCCGAGGGCGACGGCCTCTCCACCAAGGCGTTGATGGCCGCCGACGAATGGGTCCGTATCCCCATGGCGCACGGCGTCGACTCCCTCAACGTGGGCGCGGCGGCGGCCGTGGCGTTCTACGCGGTGGCGACGGGCCGACCGCAGGCGTGACGGCGCGGCCGGATGGCTGCGACGGACCATCGGTACGCGGGAGCCGCGCTGTACGACGCGGTCGCGGCCCCCGGCCCCATCCCTCCCCGGGGCCCGCGCGACGGTCAGTCGCCGTCCGGCTCCAGAACCGTCCGCTCGTGCCGCACCTCGTCCACGCCGAGTCCGCGTGCCGGACCCTGACATCCCTGGGCCGCGGCGATGCCGAGCGCCGCCAGCAGCGTCACCACGACGAACACGACGAGCCGCTGGCGCAGCAGCCGCGGATTGGCGGGCCTGCGCCCGGTGCCGTTGGTGCGGGGGCCCGGACGTCCGGCGCCACTGCGGGGCGCGGGCCGCTTTCCGGAGCCGGTGGCGCCGCGGCCCGACGCGGGCCGACCACCGGACCTGGAGCCACCCCCGGTCCGTGCATCCCCGCCGGTCCGGGAGCCGCCCCCGGTGCGGGGCAGTGGCGTCCTCGACGGCGTCGCCCGGGTCTCCGGCGGCTGCCGCAGCGTGCGCTGCTCGACGTACTGCTCGGCGAGCCGCCCCGAGGGACGGTCCGGGTCGGTGCGCGGCGCGGGCGGCCGGACGTCCGAGAGCCCCTGCGCCTCACGGGCGGCGATCTCCTTGAGCCGCAACGACAGTTGCAGGGTGCTCGGCCGTTCCTCCGGGTCCTTCGCCAGGCATGCCCGGACGAGCGGGGCGAGCGCGTCCGGCACACCGCGCAGCTGCGGCTCCTCGTGCACGACCCGGTAGAGCATGACCTCCGAACTGCCGTGCCCGAAGGGGGAGTCGGAGGTCGCCGCGTAGGCGAGCGTCGCCCCGAGGGAGAAGACGTCGGTGGCCGGGGTGACCGCGGCACCGCGCACCTGCTCGGGGGCGAGGAAGCCGGGCGACCCCACGGCCGTACCGACGTGGGTCAGTGTCGAGGCGCCGGTCGCCCACGCGATGCCGAAGTCGATGATCCGCGGCCCCTTCGGGGACAGCAGGATGTTGGACGGCTTCAGGTCGCGGTGGACGACACCGGCCTCGTGCACCGCCACCAGTCCCTCGGAGAGGGCGGCACCGACCGCGGCCACCTCGGCGGCCGAGAGCGGCCCCTCCTCGTTGACCTTGTCGTGCAGCGAGGGCCCCGGGACGTACTGGGTGGCGAACCAGGGCCGCTCCGCCTCCAGGTCGGCGGCGACCAACCGGGCCGTGCACCCGCCCCTGATCCGCCGCGCGGCCGACACCTCGCGTGCGAACCGCGACCGGAACTCCTGATCCTCCGCCAGGTCCGGCCGGATCACCTTCAACGCGACTCGTTGTCCACGCCGGTCGGAGCCCAGGTAGACAACGCCCATCCCGCCCGCGCCGAGCCGTCTGTGGATCCTGAACGAGCCGACGACGCGCGGGTCCTCGCGCCTCAGGCGCATCATCGCCATGTTCATCCCCGCTGCCCGTTCCGTCTGACGAGCCACAGCTTACGTTTCCACGGCCGGGCGTGCGCAGAGGCCGCGCCCTCGCGACCCCATCGATTGTCGGCCTCACGCACGCGACATGAAGGACGGTCAGGAAACAGGAGCTCGGGCGGGTGTTGGCTCCCTGATGATCTCAACGTCCCGACTGGCAAGGAAGATTGACGAACCTGATGGAGGGCGGGTGAGCAGGGTGCGGAACGTCGAGAACATGACATGCGGCGGTGGGGTGATCGTCTTCGCGACCGACCGTCGGACGGCGTCGGCGGCACGTCGGGGCGTAGCGGAAGTGAGCGAAGTCACCCTCTTCCGTGCGCGCTCCCACCCTCCCGTGGCGCCCCCGACAGAAGGGGCACTCCAGGCATCTCCCGGCCGTCCCCTCCGGGAAGACCCCGAGACCTAGGACCCCGTCTCCACCCTGGGGAGTACGCCGCACGTCGTCGCTCATCCTCCGGGAGGCCCGCCAATCGGTACGAGGGCATGACGACCCCTCCCCGCCGCGCGCCTAGATTTGAGGTCAAGCGGCGGGGAGGGGTCGTCAT
>NZ_LIQX01000514.1 GCF_001418475.1 Streptomyces ossamyceticus
GCGGTCGCCGACAGCGTCTTCTCGACCGGGGCCCCCGCGAAGACGCTGTCGGCGACCGCGCGGGAGAACGCCTTGGTGATCGCCGGGTACGCGGGGGTCTGCGGCCGGGGCCGGGCGACACCGCCGCGCAGCTGCTCGATGAACAGCCGCTCCGGACCCTTCTCGGCGAACTTCGTGGAGAGGCCGACCGCCCGTTCCGTACCGGGGATCGCCCCGTTGGCCTCGCTCATCCGCAACACCTGCTCCGGCCGCAGCAGATACTCCAGGAACCGCCACACCGCGTCGCCGTCCGCGCCGCCGGAGGGGATGCCCCACTGCCAGGAGCCCATCCCGGTGGCGGTGCCGGCGCCGAAGTCGGGCAGTGGCACGATCGCCACGTCCCTGGGGTGCGCCGCGCTGAACTCGCCGTACTTCCAGTGCCCCATCCAGGAGAGGGGGGTGCGTCCCTTCACGAAGGCGTTCTTGTTCCTGTCCCGGTCGACGTATCCCTCCTTCACCCAGCTCCGCAGGGTGGTGAGCGCCTTCACGGACTCGGGGCCGTTGAGAAAGCCGTCCGCCGTGCGGAAGCCCGTGGGGTCGATGAGGTCGCCGCCGGCCGACCACACGGCCGGCGCGAAGGCGTAGGTGTTCCACTCGTCGGGGCTCGACGAATCGACGAAGTTGAGGTCGAGGGGTGCCTCGTACCCCTCGGCCCGCAGCTTGCGCAGGATCCCCGTCAGCTCGTTGGCGGTCCAGGCGTCTCCGGTGCCCTTCGGGATCCGGATCCCTGCCTTGCGGAGCACCGAGGGCCGTACGTACAGACCGAGCCCGGAGTCGAAGGTTCCGACCCCCCACAACCGGCCGTCGTACGTGCCCTGCTGCCGGACCGAGGGCAGCAGG
Organism: Streptomyces ossamyceticus; assembly: GCF_001418475.1. GTDB lineage: Bacteria > Actinomycetota > Actinomycetes > Streptomycetales > Streptomycetaceae > Streptomyces > Streptomyces ossamyceticus. The sequence goes on from NZ_LIQX01000514.1 coordinate 880, forward strand.
TCCTCGCGGATCCCGGCGGGCACACAGGAGTCGATCGGCTTCAGCTTGCCGGACCAGGCGTAGCTGTAGAGGTTCGGGCCGTCGAAGTCGAGGAGGTCGGGGAGGTCTCCGCTGGCCGCCGCGGACAGGACCAGTTCGGTGTACGGGCGCTGCTCGGGCAGGGTCACCAGTTCGACCCGTACCTGCCGCTGGGCCTTGTTGAACTCCTTGACCTGGCTGCGCAGGGTGCTCTGCTCACCGCTCTGCCCGGCGTGGAACCACAGGGTGATGTGGGCGGTGCCGTCGATCCTGCCGTCGCAGGTCGTGTCGCCCGCCGCCTTGCCGTCCGCGCCCTGCCGGTCCTCCTCGTCACCGGCGCTGCATCCGGCCAGTAACAGTGCCACCGCCGACATTCCCGCCACCAGGGCACGACGGATCTGACGTCTTTCGACGCCGTAGTGCGACGCGTTCATCGCGTATTACTCCCATTCGACCGGGCCGTTCGGCCCCCAGGGCAGCGACATGCTACTCCCCGTGGCTTGTTCGATTCCCTCGGTGAGTGGGAACGGATCGAATCGGCAAGGGACATCAGCACATTCCACGTCACGGGGCGCGCGCCGGGGGACACTTTCCGGCTGACCGGGATGTGGTTCCGTCACCGGCCCGGGGAGGCTGTCAGCATGTCCACGCGCTGTCTCATCGTCGACGACAGTGCCCGATTCCTGGAGGCCGCCCGGGCCCTCCTCGAACGCGACGGGATCCGGGTCGTCGGCGTCGCGTCCACCGGCGCGGAGGCTCTGGCGCGGACCGCGGAACTGGCGCCGGACGTCGTGCTGCTGGACCTCGACCTCGCCGGCGAGAGCGGACTGGACCTCGCGCCGGTGCTCGCGCGCACCTCGCCGTCGGCCGTGATCGTCCTGACGTCCGCGCACCCCCTGGAGGACGTCCGCGAACTGGTCGCGGCCGCTCCGGTGCGCGGATTCCTTCACAAGTCGAGGCTCTCAGGACAGGCGCTGCGCGACCTGCTGGGGCCCGGTCCGGGGTCCCCTGAGCACTGAGGATCTTGCCGTCGGTGTCCGGCCATGTCCGGCCCCGGGTGTTGTCGGGACTTTGTCAACACGCTTCAATGCGGAGGAACTCAGGGCGGGGAACGCCGTCGTACGGATGTGAAGACGGACGGTCGCCGAGAGCCCCGCGCGTCCGTGGGGCGCCCCGACCGGCCCACGCGTGGTCCGACCAGCCGACGCGCACCTCACAGAAAGGCTCCTCCATGCGGCACGCCACAGAGCACGCCGACGTCGCGGCGATCGCGAACGTCGCCACCGCGGAGTTGGAGTCGGCCCTGCGGGGTGGTCCCTTCCATGTGGCCCTGCGCGCCGCGATCGCCGCGCGCGGACTGCCGTTGCAGCGGGTGCAGCACCATCTGTCGCGCCACGGGGTCAAGGTCGGGGTGACCAGCCTGAGTTACTGGCAGCAGGGCGCCCGGCGCCCGCAACGCCCCGAGTCGCTGCGGGCGGTGCGGGCCCTGGAGGAGATCCTCCAGCTGCCGGACGAGTCGCTGATCCGTCTGCTGGCCCGGTCCGAGGAACCCTCCGGGCCGGGCCGCGGCGCCGGCCGTTCCTACCGCTCCCTCGTGGAGGCCTCGGGCGTCCTGGAGCGGCTCCTCGGCGAGCTGGGGTCGCCGCTCGACGGCGGGGTGCACACCATCGGCCATCACGAGCGGGTGCGGGTCGGCGCGCACCGGGAGCTGCTGGGCCGCGAGTCGCAGCACATCGTGCGGGCGCACCGGGACGGCGTGGACCGCTATGTGGCCGTCCACCACGGCGACCCGGGCTGCGCCCCGGAGCGGATGGCGTTCCGTGCGCTGGAGAACTGCCGCCGGGGCCGGGTGCGCTGGGACGACGACACGGGGGTGCTGGTCGCCGAGTTCCTCTTCGACACCCGGCTGCGCAGCGGCGACACGTTTCTGTTCCGCTACGGCGTCGACGACGGGACGGCCGGGGTGTGCACCGAGTACGTCCGCGGGTTCCGGTCGGGGGGCGGGCAGTACGCCCTCCAGGTGCGCTTCGACGAGCGGGCGCTGCCGGTGCGCTGCCACCGGTTCAGCCGGCACGCGCCGGCCTCCCCGCGCGGGGGGCGACAGTCCCTCCCCCTGAGCGGACTGCACCGCTCGGTGCATCTGGTCGAGCCCCGGGTGCGCACGGGCGTCCTCGGGATCGGCTGGGACTGGGAGTGAGGGGAACGGGGGGCCGGGGTGCCCTCCTCCCCGGGGTGTCATCCTGCGGGCCTCGGTCGGGGCCGCCCGTCGCGGGGCGAAAACCGCTGAGGTACCTTCCGGCGGAGACTTCCCAGAAAGGACCCCTTAGTGATCGTCGTCGCCGGTGAAGCCCTGATCGACCTGGTCCCCAGGGGTTCGGGTCCGCTCGTGGATCTGCGGCCGGCACGCGGCGGCGGGCCCTACAACACCGCGGTCGCCCTCGGCCGTCTCGGCTCCCCCACGGCGTTCTGCTCCCGTGTCTCGTACGACGTCTACGGCGAGGCCCTGCTGACCGGGTTGCGCGAGGCCGGTGTGGACGTGACGTCGGTACAGCGCGGCCCGGAGCCGACGACGCTGGCGCTGGCCTCGATCGGCGAGGACGGCTCCGCCCGCTACTCCTTCTACGTGGAGGGCAGCGCCGACCGCCTGTTCGAGGCCCCCGAGCGGCTCCCCGCGGGCACCCGCGCCGTCTCCTTCGGCACCTGTTCGCTCGTCCTGGAGCCGGGGGCGAGCGCGTACGAGGAGCTGCTGCACGGCGCGGCCGCGCGCGGGGTCTTCACCGCCCTCGACCCCAACATCCGGCCCGTCCTCATCGCCGACCCGGCCGCCCATCGCGCCCGCTTCAAGAGCTGGCTGCCCTCGGTGTCGCTGCTGAAGCTGTCCGAGGAGGACGCCGAGTGGCTGGGCGGCACCCCGGAGCAGTGGCTGGCCTCCGGTCCGGCGGCCGTCGTGGTGACCCGGGGCGGGGAGGGGCTGACCGCCTACACCCGCGACGGGGCAGAGCACCGTGTGCCGGGCGAGAAGGTCGATGTTGTCGACACCATCGGCGCCGGTGACACGGTGAACGCGGCCCTCCTGCACGGCCTGTCCGTGCGGGACGCCCTGTCCGCGGCCTCGCTCGCGGCCCTGACGGCCGCGGACTGGAGCGGCCTGCTCCGTTTCGCCGCCCGCGCGGCCGCGGTCACCTGTTCCCGAGCGGGCGCGGAACCGCCGTACGCGTCCGAGGTGGACGGCGACTGATCCGCCCCGGGGAGTGGTGGAACGAGCAGTGCCCCGCGGGAGGCTCCCGCGGGGCACGCCGTTCTTCCGGGTCGGGCAGGGTCAGGCCTTGCGGGCCCGCGTGGTCTTCTTCGCGGGAGCCGCCTTCTTCGTCGTGGCCGAGGCCGCCTTCTTGGCAGCCGTGGAGCCGGTGGCCCTCGTCGTGCGGGCGGTGGCGGTCTTCTTGGCCGTCGACCCGGCGGCGACCGCCTTCTTGGCCGTGGCCCCGCGCGGCGCCTTCACCGGTGAGGCGTCGCTGATCCGGTCGGCGCCGAGGATCTCGCGCAGGAACTTTCCGGTGTGGCTGGCCGGGACCCCGGCGATCTGTTCGGGCGTGCCCTCGGCGACGACGAGACCACCGCCGGCGCCGCCCTCGGGACCCATGTCGACGACCCAGTCGGCGGTCTTGATCACGTCGAGGTTGTGCTCGATGACGATGACCGTGTTGCCCTTGTCGACCAGGCCGGACAGCACCTTGAGGAGCTTGCTGATGTCCTCGAAGTGGAGACCGGTGGTCGGCTCGTCCAGGACGTACACCGTGCGGCCGGTGGAGCGCTTCTGGAGCTCGCTGGCGAGCTTCACGCGCTGCGCCTCACCGCCGGACAGGGTGGTCGCCGCCTGGCCGAGGCGGACGTAGCCGAGGCCGACGTCCTTCAGGGTGTTGAGGTGGCGGGCGATCGCGGGGACGGCCTCGAAGAAGTCCGTCGCCTCCTCGATCGGCATGTTCAGCACCTCGGCGATGGACTTGCCCTTGTAGTGGACCTCCAGGGTCTCCCGGTTGTACCGGGCGCCGTGGCAGACCTCGCACGGGACGTAGACGTCCGGGAGGAAGTTCATCTCGATCTTGATGGTGCCGTCGCCCGAGCAGTTCTCGCAGCGGCCGCCCTTGACGTTGAAGGAGAAGCGGCCGGGCAGATAGCCGCGGACCTTCGCCTCGGTGGTCTCGGCGAACAGCTTGCGGATGTGGTCGAAGACGCCGGTGTAGGTCGCCGGGTTGGAGCGGGGGGTGCGGCCGATGGGCGACTGGTCGACGTGCACGACCTTGTCGACGAGGTCGTCGCCGTCCACGCGTGTGTGCCGTCCCGGTACGTTCCTCGCGCCGTTCAGCTCGCGGGCGAGGTGGGTGTACAGGATGTCGTTGACCAGCGTGGACTTGCCGGAGCCCGAGACACCCGTGACGGCCGTGAAGACGCCGAGCGGGAAGGACACGTCGATGTCCTGGAGGTTGTTCTCCCGGGCGCCGTGCACGGTGAGCCGGCGGGTCGGGTCGAGCGGGCGGCGGATGTCGGGCAGCGGGATGGCCTTCCGGCCCGAGAGGTACTGCCCGGTCTGCGACTCGGTGTTCGCGAGCAGCTCCTTCAGGGAGCCGCTGTGGACGACCTTGCCGCCGTGCTCACCGGCGCCGGGGCCGATGTCGACGACCCAGTCGGCCATCTTGATGGTGTCCTCGTCGTGCTCGACGACGATGAGCGTGTTGCCCATGTCGCGGAGTCGGACGAGGGTCTCGATGAGCCGGTGGTTGTCCCGCTGGTGCAGACCGATGGAGGGCTCGTCGAGGACGTAGAGCACGCCGACGAGTCCCGAGCCGATCTGGGTGGCGAGGCGGATGCGCTGGGCCTCACCGCCGGAGAGGGTGCCGGCCGCGCGGTTCAGCGAGAGGTAGTCCAGGCCGACGTCGACCAGGAACCGCAGCCGTTCGTTGACCTCCTTCAGCACGCGCTCGGCGATCTTCTTGTCGCGGGCGGTGAGCTTCAGCTCGCCCAGGAAGTCCGCGCAGTCGCTGATGGACATCGCGGAGACCTCGGCGATCGACTTCTCCATGATCGTGACCGCGAGGACGATCGGCTTCAGACGGGTGCCCTCACACGTGGGGCAGGGCACTTCGCGCATATAGCCCTCGAAGCGCTCCCGGCTGGCGTCGCTCTCGGCCTCGCTGTGCCGCCGCTTCACGAAGGGGACGGCGCCCTCGAAGGCCGTGGTGTAGACCCGCTCGCGGCCGTAGCGGTTGCGGTAGCGGACCTCGATCTGCGTCCTGTGGCCGTACAGCAGGGCCTTCTTCGCGCGCTGCGGGAGGCCGGCGAAGGGGATGTCGGTCCGGAAGCCCAGCGCGTCGGCGAGGGCGCCGATGAGGCGGCCGAAGTAGTCCTTGGTGTGGCCGTGCGACCAGGGGTGGATGGCGCCCTCGTCGAGCGACTTGTCCTCGTCCGGGACGATCAGCTCCGGGTCGACCTCCATGCGCGTGCCGATGCCGGAGCAGTCGGGGCAGGCGCCGAAGGGCGAGTTGAAGGAGAAGGAGCGCGGCTCCAGCTCCTCGAAGGACAGGTCGTCGTACGGGCAGTACAGGTGCTCCGAGAACATGCGCTCGCGCTCGGGGTCGTCCTCGGGGAGGTCGACGAAGTCGAGCACGACCATCCCGCCGGACAGGCCGAGGGCGGTCTCCACGGAGTCGGTGAGCCGGCGCTTGGCGGAGTCCTTCACCGTGAGGCGGTCGACGACCACCTCGATGGTGTGCTTCTCCTGCTTCTTCAGGGTGGGCGGGCTGGAGAGCTGGACGGTCTCACCGTCCACCCGCGCGCGGCTGTAGCCCTTGGTCTGGAGGTCCGCGAAGAGGTCGACGAACTCGCCCTTGCGCTCCCGCACCAGCGGGGACAGCACCTGGAAGCGGCTGCCCTCGGGCAGCTCCAGCACGCGGTCGACGATGGCCTGCGGCGACTGGCGGGAGATCGGGCGGCGGCACTGGGGGCAGTGCGGCTTGCCAATGCGCGCGAAGAGCAGCCGGAGGTAGTCGTAGACCTCGGTGATCGTGCCGACCGTCGAGCGCGGGTTGCGCGAGGTCGACTTCTGGTCGATGGAGACCGCCGGGGACAGACCCTCGATGAAGTCGACGTCCGGCTTGTCCATCTGCCCGAGGAACTGCCGGGCGTAGGAGGACAGCGACTCGACGTACCGGCGCTGGCCCTCCGCGAAGATCGTGTCGAAGGCCAGCGAGGACTTGCCCGACCCCGACAGGCCCGTGAAGACGATGAGCGAGTCGCGTGGGAGGTCGAGCGAGACGTTCTTCAGGTTGTGCTCGCGCGCGCCACGGACGATGAGACGGTCGGCCACGCCGGTCCGCACCTTTCTTGAGTGAAGTGACAGGAGCGGAGCCCCCGTCCTTCTCAGACTAGGGGGAGCCACTGACAGCGCCGGTCCTGTTTCCCCGTTCCACAACAATCCCGGACCTTCCAGCATGCCCGACGCAGGACTCGACCATATAGCACGTGCATTCGATTTTGGTCCGGGGTCCACCGCCTTCACCCGAAGGAGTGGCGAAGCTAGGGTCGGCGTCATGAAGATTCACGCGCGTGACCTGGACTCTGTACGGGAAGCGACCGAGCGACTCCTCACCGCGGTCGCCAAGATGGACAACGCGGCTGTGACCCAGCCGTCACGGCTGCCCGGCTGGACCCGCGGCCATGTCCTCGCCCACCTCGCCCGCAACGCGGACGCGATCGTGAACGTCCTGGAGGGGCGTCCCATGTACGTGTCCGGCGAGGCCCGGGACGCCGACATCGAGCGGGACGCGCCCCGGCCCCTGGAGGACCAGCTCACGGACCTGCGGGAGAGCGCGCACCGCTTCCAGGAGGCCGCCGCCGTCCCCGCGGACTGGTCACGCACGGTCGAGCTGCGCAACGGCGTCACGGACGCGGCGTCGCGGGTGCCGTTCCGGCGCTGGATCGAGGTGGAGCTGCACCACGTGGACCTCGGCATCGGGTACGAGCTGGAGGACCTGCCGGAGGAGTTCACACAGCGCGAGATCAACTTCCTGACCGAGCGGTTCCGCGACCACCCCGCGGTCCCCGCGGTGACGATCAAGCAGGAGGACGGGCGGCTCCTGTTCACCGGAGCCGTGAAGGGCCTCACCTCGGAGCAGCTGGAGAGCGGAAGCCACACGCTCGTGGTCACCGGCCGCCAGGCCGACCTCCTCGGCTGGCTCGCCGGACGGCGCGACGGCACCGCCCTGCACGTCGAGGGCGGCGCCCTGCCGTCCCTGCCCTCGCTGTAGCGACCGCGGCGTCCCTCCGCGACCTAGACTGACGGCCATGACGTACAGCGGAGCGGTGAAGGTCGGCGGTCCTGCGGATGTGCACGAGCTGCCGGACCTGATGATCTCCAAGGTCGCGGTGGGCCCGATGGACAACAACGCCTATCTGTTGCGCTGCCGGGCCACGGACGAGCAGTTGCTGATCGACGCCGCGAACGACGCCGGCACCCTGCTCACGCTGATCGGTGACGACGGCATCGCGTCCGTCGTCACCACGCATCAGCACGGCGACCACTGGCAGGCGCTCGCCGAGGTGGTGGCGGCCACGGGCGCTCGTACGTACGCGGGGCGGGACGACGCCGAGGGCATCCCGGTGCCGACCGATGTGCTCGTCAACGACGGCGACACGATCCGGGTGGGGCGCGTGGAGCTGACCGCGCGCCACCTGGTGGGCCACACGCCGGGTTCGATCGCCCTGGTCTACGACGACCCGCACGGGCATCCCCATGTGTTCACCGGCGACTGCCTCTTCCCGGGCGGCCCTGGACGGACCACACGCCCCGAGGACTTCGCGTCGTTGATGTCGGGCCTGGAGGCGAAGGTCTTCGTACTCCCGGACGAGACCTGGATCTACCCGGGCCACGGCAACGACACCACGCTCGGCGCCGAGCGGCCTCACCTCGGCGCGTGGCACGAGCGGGGCTGGTAGGTCGGCGCATCGGCGCCACAAGGTCACCCATGCGACCTGTCGGCGCCGACCGGGCGGAAGGCAGCGTCGAGCTCGGCCGGGGGACCTCGTCCGAGCCGTGAGCCGGACTCAGGTATGGGGGACGACGGCCACGGGACAGCGTCCGTGGTGGAGGGCGGCGTGGGCGACGTGGCTCAGCAGCGGCCCCGTGTGCGCGTGCTGGTGCACGCGTCGGCCGACGACCAGCAGCCCGGCGTCCGCGGTGGCCTGCACGACGGCCTTGGCGGGGCTCGTGAGACGGACACTGTCGGACACGTCCACCCCCGGGTACTTCTCCTGCCAGGGTCGGAGCGCCTTGCCCAGTTCCTTCCGGCCGTTCCTCGTGATCTCCTCGGTGGCGTCGTGGTCGACACCCCAGGGGGTGCGCGCGTGGAGCGGCACGCTGCGGCCCAGGACGGCCAGCAGGGGAGCACCCCGCGCGGCGGCGGTGTGGAAGGCGAAGTCGAGCAACTCGTCGCTGGACCCGCGCGGTTCCACGGCCACGACCACGCGGTTCGCGGTTGCCGGAGGCGGGTGCTCCTTCTCCGGTACCGTGCGGACCACGACGACGGGCCGGCCGGCGCGTGCCACCACCGGGAGGCTGACGTCGCCCAGGAAGTAGCTCGAGAAGGTCTCCAGCCTCCGGGAGCCGAGCACGAGCATCTCGGAATCGGATGCCGCCCGCAGCAGAGCCTCGCGGGCGTCCTCGGCGACCAGGCTCCCCACGACCGCCAGGCCCGGATGGCGTGTCTGCAGCTCCGACTGCGCCGTGTGGACCAGACGCTTCGCCCAGTAGTTCTGGTCGACTTCGGCGGGCCCGCGGGTCGGTTCCGGCACCAGCATCGGCCACGCGTGCAGCAGCCGCAGGGTGAGCTTGCGCTTCTCGGCCTCGTCGGCGGCCCAGCGGGCGGCGGTGAGGCTCTCTGGTGAGCCGTCGAGGCCCACGGTGACGACAGGTTGCATGGCGGCGGCCTCCGTCTCGTACGAAGCCGGACATGCCGGTGAACGAGTCCGGGGGCGAACCGTCCGGACGTCGCCGGCGGGCCGAGCGTGGTGCGTTTCTCTCCCTTCGAGATCTACACCAATCCCCTGCGGCGCGCATGTGGACCTAGGGCAGGACACGCGAGGAGACCGGAACGGTGGGGTTGCCGGGTCCGGAGGTCCCGGCGAGAACGATCATGGTCGTGCGCCGGGCGGGATCGGCCCGGTGGACGTGGAGACGAAGACCTTCGGTGCTCTGCCCGACGAGACGTGGGTCTACCCGTTCCACGGCAGCGACACCACGCCCGACGCGGAGCGCCCGCACCTGCCGCAGCGGCACGCGCGGGGTTGGTGAACACCCTTGTGCCATACGGCATTTGCTGAGCCGTACGGCTGGGGGGCGGGGCGCGCTCTCACGCGCCCCGTGTGAATCGAACGCACACGCCGGTGTCACGCGCGCGCTCCCGGCGCACGCCCTGGCGTAGTCCACTGGAGGACAGGTCCGC
>NZ_LIQX01000515.1 GCF_001418475.1 Streptomyces ossamyceticus
ATCGGGGGGGGACGAGGCCGGGGCCTGGCCTGGGAGGAGGGCACCGCTGGAAGGAACGCGTGACCGTGACCATGGCGTCCGGAGCGAAGGTTTCTCGTCCCTGTTTCCCTACGACGGAACTCAGGCGCCCCGCGCCACTGTGGCGTCCACCCAGCCCAAGGGGTAGAGCTCCGGGTCGTCGGTCACAGGTGCGAGGGGCTCCATACCCGCCTCATTGAACGCGGTGAGCGCGCCCACCAGCGCTGTCCGCTGCTCCGGTGCAAGCCGTTCGACGATCGTCGCGATCTCGTCGCGGCGCCGGGCCGTGACATCGGCGACGGTTCGCCGCCCCTCGTCGGTGAGCTGGAGCATCGTCTCGCGGCGGTTGTCCGGGTTGACTTGGCGGTCGGCCAGCCCCGCGGCGATCAGCCGGTCGACCATACGCATGGCTGTGGACGGCGCCACCTGGAGCAGGTCCGCGAGCACGACGAGTTTGGTTGCGCCACGGGTCGACAGCACCACCAGCATGCGGAACTGCGGCAGGGTCACCCGCTCCTCGACCTCGGCGAGGGATCTGGCCGACACCGCCACCAGCAACCGCGACGCGGTGAGCACCGCTCGGGTGACCGCGTCGACATCGTCCATGCCCCTCGAAGGGGTCCTACGTTCCGCCATGCCCCCTTTCTACGCGCTGAGACACCCGTGCGCTCAATCGGCCGGAACAGATTTTCCCTTTCCATGACCGTGGTGGCGCAGCAGGAGCATGGCGGCGGCATGCGCTCCAGCCGTTCACCCACCCCCATCAGATCAGGTTCGTCATGGGCGGCCTCCCTCAAGGCTCCGCGGACCACGGCCGCCGTCTCGACGGCGGCGAGCCCCTTGCCCTGCACGTCGCCGACGATCACCCGGACACCGTGTGGCGAGGCGACCACCTCGTACAGATCGCCCCCGATCCGCGCCTCGGCCACAGCGGAGGTGTACGACACCGCCACGCGCAGTGGGCCGGCAGACAGAGGCACCGGCCCGCAGGAGCACTCGTCGGCCGCCCGTCACACTGCGGCAATGCCCTCCATACCAGATTCACCGAATGCGGGCAGTCCCGTCACGGTCGTGACCTTCGTGAGCGAACCGTTCCTGCCCACGCGGAAGCCGTCGACAGTGCCGGAGACGGCGTTCTGCACGTACAGGAACCTTTCATCCTCGGTGACGGCCAGGTCAATGACGCCCTGAGAACGGGCCGACGGGGGCGTCGCCACACCCACGTGGTTGGTGAGCGCCAGGCGTCCGCGCCTGTCCATGCGGTAGCCGCTGACCGTGGAGTTGCCGGTGTTGCCTCCGTAGAAGAAGTCACCGGCTCGCTCCAGCCAGCACAATGTCTCCTGCCCGTTGGGCAGGGGGCCCTGCACGACCTTCAGGGTCCCGTCGGCACGCACCTTGTAGGTGCTGACCGTGGACTTCTCCGCCTCGGCCACCAGCATCCGGCCACCACGGTCGAAGGTGATCGCGAACGGCACCCCGCCCGCGGACCTGTTGACGACCGGTTGCCGTGCGGGGCGTCCGTCACGCCCGATGGGGAAGACCTCGACGGTGTTCGCGGACTTCGTGGTGACGACGAGCGCACGGCCGCCCGGGGTGAACGCGACCTGTCCGGGCGAACTGCTGAACAGTGGGACCTTCTCGTTGTCCAGGCCCAGAGTGCGCTGCGAGCCGCGCAGAGGCTTCAGCCCGTGGGCGGTGATACGGAAGCCCTGGACGTTCCCCTCCCCGCCCGCGTTCATGACGTACGCAAGCCGGCCGGAGACGGTGATCGACGCCGGGAAGTCGCCCCCGGAACCGACCACCTGCCGGTCCGTCAACCGCTGACCCTCGACCCGGAACGAGGTCACCGTGCCGCTCCCGGCGTTGACCGCAAGCAGTCGCCCTGATGCTTCGTCGTAGACGAGCGAGCCCTGGGAGGCGAGGGAGTCGGTCGGTGCGTCGATCTGGTCGCCGCCCCTGCCACCCGTGGCGTAGCGGCCGGCGGCGGTCAACTTGCCGTCCTGCCCCCGCCTGAAGACATGGATGGTGTTGCCGTCGAGTTCGTTGCCCTGCACGAACACCGCGTGGTCGGCGCCAGCCTTTCCCGAGCCCACGTACCGGCGGCCGGTCTCCCCCGCTGAGGCAACGGTCACCGTCACCGCGGCCGCCGTCGTGGCCAGCACCACGGCTCCGGCGATGGTCAGCCGAACCTGCAACGGCGACCTGCGCCTGGTGTGCCTGCTCATAGCTCGCTCCTCCAACCACTCCGCCACCCTCGAACAGTGGCGCGTCGAGCCAGAGTTATCGATGAGGCCCCTGCGGCTGAAGGGGTCCGGCCCCCGCGTCAGGTTCTCGTAATAACCCTGACGTCCATGGGACGACCTGACGGACCCGGCTGGTCGCCACGGGGACTCGTGGTGGCCGTTCTTCTATGGCACCAACTCTTTGCACTGTGCAATCATCAGGTGGGGCCCGTCCGGCGGCGGACCGCCGCACGCCCGGGAGTGACGACGGCGGAGTACCGAGGTGAACATGGGCGCGTCGGCCGTCGGAGGCCCCGCCAACGGCCGCGTTCGACAGCGCACTTGCGTCCGTGGCAGACCAAGGGGAGACCACGAACGGTCAATTGGCGGCAGGAACCCGGCCCTCTACGAGGTGACCGGCCACAGGGGGAAAAGGAGGTGAAGCAGGTGAGCGCTCGTGTACCGGACAACGACGGAACACCGGGCAACGACGGCAACACACCGCCAGTCCCCGACGAGGTGTGGCACAGATCTCTGACGGACAGCGAACACTCCATACGGATTTCCGCGCCGAGGGAACTCTCCGCCTTCGAACGAGAGGCGGCGCCGCGGACGGCGCTACCACCCTCCCCTCCCGAGGAACGGAGACACGCACACAGGCGGCCTGAGGCCCCCGCTTGGCGCGACGGGTTCCCAGGTGCCGACATCCGGCAGCCCCTACGACGGACAGGACGACGCCGTCTCACAACAGTCGGAAAAGGCTCCCCCCGATTGGCCCGCAGCCACCCCTGGCGTCACGGCCTCGCCGTCCGGCTGAGGGCAGTCGGCAGTTGGGCATCGGCACTCGACAGTGCGGTAACCCGGCCACTGTCTCCCTTCGCCGGCAGTCCTGGCCGTGCGGTTGGTCGGCCGGGTTGTCCAAGAACCGCTCAGAGACACGACGTGGAACGACAGCAGACCCGACACGCACGGCGCGGGTGCAAGGCGCTGCTCCTGGTGATCGCCGTACTTGCCGTAACACTCCTCGGCGGCATGGTCCCCGCCTCCGCGCATGCGGCGCTGACCGGCAGTGACCCGCGTGAAGGCGCGGTGCTGAAGATCGCGCCGGAAGAGGTCACGGTCTCCTTCAGCGAGTCCGTCGCGCTCACCGAGGACTCGGTGCGCGTCCTCGACCCTGACAGCCGTCCGGTGACCGCCGGCGACCCCGGGCGGGCGAACGGCAGGGCCGACACGGCTCGCGTGCCCCTGGCCGGCGGTCTGAAGCAGGGTACGTACACCGTCTCCTGGCGGGTGCTCTCCGAAGACAGCCACGCCATCTCCGGCGCCTTCACGTTCTCCGTCGGCGTGCCCTCACGGACCCACTCCGAGACCGCTGCCGAGCCGGCCGTGGACCCGTGGGTCGACGTGCTGTACGGCCTCGGCCGCTTCGTCGCCTACGGGGGTCTGGCCCTGCTGATCGGTGCGGCTGTGTTCCTGGCGGTCTGCCGCCCCGGCGCCGGGGCGACGCGAGTGGCGCGCGGGCAGTTCCTTGCCGGGTGGTGGGCCCTGACGGCGGCGACGATCGTGCTGCTGCTGGTGCTCGGTCCGTACGCGAGCGGAGACGGACCAGCCGGCGTACTTGACCCGGAGCTCCTGGGCGACACGGTGGAGAGCCGACCGGGCATCGCTCTGCTGGTTCGCCTGGTCCTGCTCCTGCTGATCGCCCTGCTGCTGAGGAATGCCCCGCCGGCGCGGCGGGCGGACCGGCTCACGGTCTCGGCCGGCGTCGCACTCGCCCTCGCTCTGGCCGCGACCTGGGCTGTGGCCGAACACGCCTCCGCGGGTATCCAGGTGCCGGTCGCGATGACGTCCGCCGGCCTGCACCTGCTGGCCATGTCCGTGTGGTTCGGTGGGCTGACCGCACTGCTCGTCACCCTGTACCGGGCCCCGGCCGACGCCCCCCTTCGGCCCGGCGCCGTGGGCCGCTTCTCCCGGCTCGCCCTCGGTGCCGTGGCCGTCCTGGCGGCCACCGGCCTCTACCAGTCCTGGCGCGGTCTCGGCTCCTGGGAAGCGTTCACCACTCCCTACGGGAGGGTTCTCGCGCTGAAGACCGGGACCGTGATCCTCATGCTGACGGCGGCGTCGCTCTCGCGGAAGTGGACCGAGCGGCTGCTGCGCGGCCGCCGGAATCAACAGGTACTCGTCACCGCGGGCGGTGCCCACGGCCCACCGGGTGAAGCGACGGTGACAGAGGACTTCGGCGCCGTACCCGAGGCGGCAGGAAACGACCTCGAGGGTGGCCGCCGCGGTCTGCGCAGGTCCGTGCTCACGGAGGTGTTGATCGGCACAGTGGTGCTGGCGGTCACGACCGTGCTGACGGGCAGCCAGCCGGGGCGGGCCGCCACCGTGGCCGCCAGAGCCTCCACGGTGTCGGGGCAGCCCGAGGTGAACCTGACCGTGGTCCCGTTCGACACAGGGGCTCCGGCGGGGCGCGGCAGGGTGCAGATCACTCTGGAACCGGGGCGGGTCGGCCGGAACGTGGTCGAGGCCGTGGTGTTCGGTGCCGACGGTGGCCTCATCGCCATTCCCGAACTGCGTCTCACCTTCACCCAGTCCGAGAAACGTGTGGGCCCGCTCGACGCCGAACTCGTGGACCAGCGCGGCTACTGGGGCAGCGACACCCTCGACCTCCCTCTCGCCGGAACCTGGACGATGCGGGCCACCGTCCGCGTCTCCGACATCGACCAGGTCACCGTCTCCAAGACCGTCGAGATCACCCCGTGAGGTCGAGCCGGGACCGTCGCCCTGAGGGCGTGTGGCCCGCCGAGACCGGCGGACGATTGTCGGCCCACCCGTCCGCACGCTGTCGACGGCCGATCCGTAGGGGACGGAGAGCCTGACCGTCCTCGCAACGAAAGGCCTGACAGCCCGAAATCCGTGCCAAGGAGTTGGCCGATGCCCGGGACGGACCGCCCGTCGCGGTGGAGCGGACTGGGCGTGCCCCATGACGGACGGAGCCGGCGGAACCGCCCGGGCTCTGCGTCCGGTGCGGGCCACCGTGTCCGCGTGTGCGTCGGGGTGACCTGACTGGGAGATGCGCTGATCTCGGGTTGCGGCCTGCCGTGGTGGGACCTGTTCTCGTACAGCTACAGCATGGGGACATGTAGCGCAGAGTGATGCGCGCAGCTGAACCGGGCGCGAGGGCCGGCGCCCGCGCCGACGCGGTCACCGACACGTCGCCATGAAGATCAGGATGGCGAGCAAGTCGACGAAGCCGACCATCACCGAGCGGGGGATGAACCGCATCAGCTTCGCCACCCGAGCGCCCAGGATCACCTGGAAGACACCGGCCAGGATGACAGCGGCGACCGGGTAGCCGAAGCCGTGCTCGCGGTTCAGCGGCGCAATCACGAGCGCGACGGCCCCGCTGGCGGCGGAGATCATCGCCCGGCGACGCCGATGATCGTGATGGTTACGGCCAATGGTGAAGGAGGCGAACAGGCCGACAGCGGGGTCGACTCCGGCGATGATCGAGAACGAGATCGCCTCGGGGATCAGAGTCAGGGCGGCGACCAGTCCCGCCAGGGCCTCGGTGCGCCAGACCTTCGGATCGGAGATCCAGTCGGGCCCCAGGCCGCGCAGGCGCGCAGGCGCGCAGGGGAGACAGCAGGGGCGGCAGAAGACGTCCGCGAAGCTAGCGTGTCGGCGAAGCACCACCGGACGTGCCACCTGCGCGGCCGGAACCCACGTTGACCTGCGGATCGTCGTCGCGCAGGGGAAGGCTGTCACGGGGCACGAAGCGATCGTCGTCCTGGGACGTTGTCGGCTGCGGGAACTCTTCGGTGGCACGGTGGAGTTCCACGAAGGAACGGTGGTCTGCACTCCATCGGCCGGTGAGGATCCAGCCGGTGGTGTCGGCCGCGCGGAGCAAGGCGGTCGTGCCGACGCGGGCCCATGGGAAGGGGCCGCCGTGGTGGCCGTGGGCGTCCTCCACACGGACGGTGAGTCGCTGGTCCACGTCGTCGTCGGCCGCCTCGGCCAGGAGACGCCCACCGGGGCGGGCGAGGTCGTGCAGGCGGGCGAGCAGCGCCGAGGGGTCGCCCCCGATACCGACGTTGCCGTCCATCAGGAGGATGGTGCCCCAGCGACCCTCTCCGGGCAGACGGTCGAAAACGGAGCGTCGCAGGGCGGCTCCGCCGTGGTGCCGGGTTCGGGTGACGGCGGCCGGGCTGACGTCCACACCGAGGGCGGTGACACCGCGGGAGGACAGGGCGGCCACCAGGCGTCCTGGTCCGCAGCCGACATCGAGGACGGGGCCCGTGCAACGGCCCAGCACGCCGGTGTCGGCGGCGTCGGGGGCGGCACACCAGCGCTCCACCTCCAAGGGAATCAGCTCGGCCTCCCCGTGGGCGCGGGTCCCCAGACGGCGCAGGTACAGAGGGCCGTGACCGGCGCGCAGGGCCTGCGCGTAAGGGTCGTTCGTCCAGGGCTCGGTCGGCGTGGACGTCACGAACCGGTCGACGGACGGCGGGGACACGATGAGCCGATCGGGCAGCGGGGTGCCGGTCTGCGGCGGGGACGCCGGGTCGCTTCGTTTCTCCGGCTCGACGGCGGTGTCCGTACCGATGGCGCCGCTCACCGGGCCACCTCCGCGAGGGAGTGCACAACGGTGGCGAAGGACGAGCCGGGAGGACACAGACCGGCCACCGAGACTGCGTCGGACGCGGTGTCGACATCCCGCAGCAGCGGGAGATCACAGACCGTCAACCCCGCCTCGACGAGTCGGCGCCGCTGGATCGCGCCGGTTCGGTCGGTGGACATCGGGACGCCCCGGACGAGCGGACCGGCCTGGGAGGGTTCGGCGAGGCCGAGGGCCCAGAAGCCACCGTCGGCGGCGGGACCGAACCACGCATCGGGGCCGCCCCCGCCGACAACGGCCAGCGTGTCGGCGGTGAGCTGCGGGGTGTCCATGCCGACCAACAGGGCGGGTCCGTCGTCACATAGCGCGAAGGCTCCCGCGATTCGCTCGTCCAGCCCTCCGGCCACCTGCGGGACGACGTCGAAGCCCGGCGGCAGCCACGGGCCCGGCGTTCCGTCGAGGACGAGCACCCGGCGCCGGGCCGGAACCCGCAACACGGTGTGGAGAGTGTCGGCGAGGGCGGCCTCGGCCAGAGCCGCTGCCTCGTGGGGCGTGTAGGGCGGCGTGAGCCGGGTCTTGACTCGGCCGGGGACCGGTTCCTTGGCGATGATCAGCAGTGTGGTCGCGGCAGTGACGGTGGTCATCGCGCGCCCCCAGCAACCCGGGCGTCCGGCCCGGTGGAGTTCCGGTCGGCGCCGGTCGCCTGTTCGGCGAGAACGGCACGCATGTCACGGACCGCCTGCCAGGTGCCCCGCCAGGTACCGGTGACCTTCGAGCGGCCCGTACGCGGGTGGTACGGCACGTCTGTCTCCCGCACGCGCCAGCCGGCGTCGGCGGCACGCACCACCGTCTGCAGCGGGTAACCGGAGCGCCGATCGCTCAGGCCCAGCCCCAGCAACGCTTCTCGGCGAGCCGCGCGCATCGGGCCCAGGTCGCGCAGAAGCAGCCCGGTGCGGCGGCGGATGAGCCGGGCCAGTTCGACATTGGCGAGCCGGGCGTGCAGGGGCCAGGCCCCGAGTGCGGTGGGCCGACGTCGGCCCAGTACCAGGTCGGCGGAGCCGTCGAGCACGGGTTGGGCGACGACCGGCAACAGGCGGGGGTCGAGAGAGGCGTCGCAGTCGCAGAAGCAGACCACGTCGGCCGTGGCGGCGGTCAGCCCGGCATGACAGGCGGCGCCGAAGCCGCGACGCGGCTCATGAACCACGTACGCCCCGTGGGCGCGGGCGATGTCGGGAGATCCGTCGGTGGACCCGTTGTCGACGACGATCGCGCGCCAGCCGGGCGGAATCCGGTGCAGCACCCAGGGCAGCGCGTCGGCCTCGTCGAGGCAGGGCAGCACGACATCCACGGAGGGAGGGGTTGTCTCGATCACCCCACCGAGCCTACGAACGCCGGGCGGACATAACGGACGTGACCTCCTTACGGATCGCTGACATCGGCGTTCCTTACGGATCGCTGACATCGGCGGCCGCCCGCCTGGGTGAGGGAGCGCCGGTGCGAGACTCACTCATGTGAAACGTGTACTTGTCGTGGACGACGACCCCACCGTCTCCGAGGTCGTCGCGGGGTACCTGGACCGGGCGGGCTTCACCGTCGACGTCGCCGCCGACGGGCCCGCCGGCGTGGCGGCGGCCGCCGCCCGGCCACCCGACCTCGTGGTGCTGGACCTGATGCTGCCCGGAATGGACGGGCTGGAGGTCTGCCGCCGCATACGTGCGCACGGACCGCTTCCGGTGATCATGCTGACCGCGCGGGGGGACGAGGAGGATCGCGTTCTCGGCCTGGAGGTCGGAGCGGACGACTACGTCACCAAGCCCTTCAGCCCACGCGAACTGGTACTGCGCGTGGAGTCGGTGCTCCGCCGCGTCGGCACCCTGGCCGCCACCCGGACCGAACCCGCGGCGCCCCAGCTGCGCAGCGGCCCGCTCGCCCTGGATCCCACCGCACGACGCGCCACCCGCCGCGGCTCCGAACTCGCCCTGACCACGAGGGAGTTCGATCTGCTGGAGTTCTTCCTGCGCCACCCTGGCCGGGCGACGAGCCGTGAGGAACTCATGCGGCAGGTCTGGGGCTGGGAGTTCGGCGACCTGTCGACCGTGACGGTGCACGTGCGGCGGCTGCGGGAGAAGGTCGAGGACGACCCTGCCAGGCCCCGGCTGATCAATACCGTCTGGGGCGTCGGCTACCGCTTCGATCCTCCCCCGTCTGACGGCACGCAGGGGAGAGGAGCCGACGATGGTCGGTGACACCCTGCTCATCGCCCTGTACGCGGCCGTCGGCGCGGCAGCCGCCGGGCTGACCGGTGCGGCGGCCCTGCGGCTGCTCCGCGACCGGTCGGTCGCACTGTCCCTGGCCGTTGTCGCGGCCGTCACGGTCGCCGCGATGCTCGCCGGAACGATGCTGGTGTCGTGGGCGATGTTCCTGTCGGAGCACGACCTGTGGGTGGTGACGATGGTCTGCAGCATGGCCGCCGTCGTGTCGTTCGCCGTCGCCCTCTTCCTGGGCCGCAGTGTCGTCCGGGGAAGCCGGGCCCTCGCCGAGGCCACCCGTGCTCTCGGTGACGACGGCAGCTTCGTCCCGCCCACCACCGCGCTCACCGCCGAACTCGCCCAGCTGAGCCGTCAGCTGGCTGCGACCAGCGCCAGGCTGGCGGCTTCGCGGGAGCGGGAGCAGGCGCTGGAGGCGTCCCGCCGCGAGCTGGTGGCCTGGATCTCCCACGACCTGCGCACCCCGCTGGCCGGACTCCAGGCGATGACCGAGGCCCTGGAGGACGGCATGGTCGACAACCCGCACGTCTACCACGGCCGCATCCGGACCGAGGTCGGACGGATGAGCGAGATGGTCAGCGACCTCTTCGAACTGTCACGCATCCAGGCCGGCGTCCTCGCCCTGACCCCGACCCGCATGTCGGTCTACGACCTGGTCGGCGACGCCATCGCGGGTACCGACGCCCTGGCCAGGGAGCACGGGGTACGTCTGGTGGGCGCCGGGGTGGAGCAGGTGCCCGTCGAGGTCGACGGTCGCGAGATGTCCCGCGTCCTGGTCAACCTGCTCGTCAACGCCATCCGCCGCACTCCGGCCGACGGCACCGTGGCGATCTCCGCCCGCCGGGAGGCCGACCGTGTCGTACTGGCAGTGACCGACGGCTGTGGCGGCATCGCTCCCGAGGATCTGCCCCGGGTGTTCGACACCGGTTGGCGCGGCACCGATGCGCGGACCCCACCCGCCGGAGCAGGACTGGGCCTGGCCATCGTGCGCGGCATCGTCGAGGCCCACCAAGGGCGCGCAGCTGTGTCCAACGTGCCGGGCGGCTGCCGGTTCGAGGTGCATCTGCCCGCGGCGGTCTGAGCGGGGAGAAGAGCGAGCCGTGCTCGTGCGGAGGGAAAGCAGCGGACCGGCCGGGAAGCCCTCTTTGCCGCGCGCGGCGGCCGACTCGGCGTCGGCCCGCGCTCAACCGGCTCGCAGAGCTGCCGCGGCGAACTCCGCCGTGCCCTCCGCGAAGGTGACCTGCGGCTTCCACCCCAGTTCCTCTCGCAGACGTTGAGAGGGGGCCGTGATGTGGCGGACGTCTCCGAGCCGGAACTCCCCGGTGACGACCGGTGCCCGGTCGCCGTGCGACGCGGCGAGCGCGGCGGCCATCTCCCCCACGGTGTGCGGCTCCCCACTGCCGACGTCGCAGGCCCGCAGGCCGCCCTCCGGAAGGCCGTGCACGCCGTCGAGCGCCGCGTAGTCGGGCGCGTCGGCGAAGTCCTTGCCGAGGCCGAACCATCGCGGCCTGGTGGCAGACGGCGTCCACGCCCGCAGGGCGTCGGTGACGGCCGCTCTGTCACGGACGGCCGCGTGCCACCAGTCCACCCCGGGAAGGATCCGCGGCGCGGGTGCGGTGGGCGGAGGGCAGCTGCGCGTCGAGGACGCGCACCGCGTGCCCGGCGCCGGTGAGAGCGGTGACGACGGGTGAGCCGATGAAGCCCGCACCTCCGGTGACCGGGATCAACATGCCTCGACCGTAGGGTCGTCCATACGTGCCCGGGTCGATCGACGCCGGGACGTCAGCGGTTCGTCAGCCTTTCCGTCCGTGCCGTCGCCTCCTTCGCCGACTGGTACGTCGTCAACGTCAGCAGGGTGAACCCGACAGCGAAGCCGAGCATGGTGAACACGCCCCGCGGCCAGAAGATGTGACTGTCGACGAAGAACCAGCAGGTGGCGAGGATCACCACGGCTCCAGGCAGGACCCGCGTACCGTGCCGGCGCCACAGCACCACGCACGTGGCGAGGCAGGCCACGGCCAGCGCGTACACGCCCGCCCGGCCCAGTTCGCCGCCGACCGCGAAGAGCCTCCCGGCCGCGCCGTGGACACCATGATCCACCACCGTGCCGGCGGATATCCCCGCCACCGCGTCGAGCCCGGAGTAGTACGCCGCGTAGACAAGGCACCCGGACCAGACCAGCACCGTCAAGACGCCCTCCGCGTCGCGACGCGGTCTGCCCCACAGGGGGACGATCAGGCCGAGGGCCAGAAAGGGGAACACCGGCAGCAGGGCGATGTGCAGCTCTGCCCAATCACCTGCCGTCGCCGCCGTCAGGTGCCGCGGATGCAGCAGACCCGCGACAGCCAGAGTCAGTGGCGCGGCCGTCACCAGCGCCGTCGTTCGCACAACACGGAGGGATCGCATCCGGTCACCGTAGGAGGCACCTTGCTCGGCGGTGCCGTCCGACGGGAACGCGTAAGACACCCGTAAGACACGGCACGGCAACTGCCTGCTCATGTCGGGGGCCGCCGACGGCGGGCGAGCCCCCGCGCGGCCAGGCAGAGCGCCGTCACCGCGGCCACGGCCACGGCCACCAGCGCGAGCAGCCAGTTGCGCGGATAGTCCAACGGCAGCACGGAGGAGTTGGCCGTGCGTCCCGGACGCAAGAGCGCCGGCAGGGCCACCACCGTCAAGGCACCCGCTACCACCAACGCCCCGCGAACAGGACCACGCGCACGGCCACGCACCGCCGCCAGGCCGACCAGCAGCACCAGCGGCGCGATCACTACGTCGTGCAGGACCATCGCCCCGCCCAGCCAGACCAGAACGCCGGTCGCGTCACGGACGTCCACCAGCAGCGCCACGCCGACGCCCATGAGCGCCACACCCCCCGCGCCCGCGAGGACCCGCACCACCTTCACGACAGCACCTCCAGCCGGCCCACCCACTTGGTCTGCAGCACTCCGGGCCGGTTGGGAGCGATGAGCCGCACCGGATAGCCGTGATCGGGGTCGAGTTCCTCGCCGTTCAGGCGCAGGGCGAGCAGGGTCAGGGGGTCCCGAGCGTGTGCGCGGCCCAGCTCCGACACCCGGTAACCACCGCGTAGTTGCAACGACACCACCCGTATCCGCGCGTCCGGCCCCGCGCCCGCCCGCTCCAGCAGATCCACGACACGCACGCCCGACCAACGGGCCGATCTGCTCCACCCCTCCACGCACGCGATCGGCAGTTCCACCTGGTGCTGGGGCAGTGCGCGCAGCTCGTCCACCGTCAGCGTGTACGGCTGTGGGCCCTCCACGACCAAGCGGTAGGTCTCGTCGGCGATCCGGCCGACCCCGGCCGCCGCGGCCGTCCGGTTGACGGGCAGGCCCTGCGGGCCCCGATCGGGGTGGCGCGGCGCGAACAGGATGAAGCCCTTCAACGGAGTGAAGGACTGACCCACCGTGCTGAGGGTGACAGCGCCGGCAGCCGCCCCCACCGCAGCCAGCAGCGACCGCCGGTCGGGCTCGCCCCGGGCCGGCAGTGCGAGTGTTCCCGGCGACCGCCTGCGCCAATGGTCGCGAATCTCCGGAGCCTTGACGGCCACGTGCAGTACGAGCGCCCCCACCACCAACGGTGGATTAGCTCGATGGTGTGATGGTCGGGTTCCTGGCTTGCGGTGGTGTGGGCTGTTCGGGCTACGGTGAGCGGGCGATCTGGGACACCGGGAACGGAGCCTGGGGCACCCCCAGCGGTAGCTGGGGGAGTGCGGAGCCCTCTTTCCTCCGGAGAGAAGGTCTGGGGCCTCTCCGTCGTCCTTTCTCCGTACCCACGTGGCCAGGTAGCGCAGGGAACCGGCCTCCCGGGACCGGACCACGCACAGGATGCGTGTCGCCGCCCCGGGGTCGAGTACGCCGGGGACCAGTCCGCCCAAGACCGTTCGGGGCGTGCGGCTGGGCGGGCTCACTCCTGCTCAGTCCCCAGGAACGGTAGACCGTCCACAGTTTGGCCAGCAGCAGCGGAATCGCCGCGATGCCGGAAGCGACGTGCAGTCCCTGGGTGACGCGGTAGCCCCACGCCGGGCGGCTCGGGATGCTGTCGGCGAGCCAGCCCGGCGGGTGCTGCATGAAGTGGCTGATCAGCCCGGTGGCGAAGCAGACGACGAACGCCGGCCCCAGCAGTCGGCCGATGGAGGTCGCCGTACGGGCGTCATGCAGCCCGCCCTTGAACACCGGCGGAGAGAAACGCGGTTTCATGCATTCATCCCACCCGGCGTCAAGGCGTCAGGGAACCCGTGCGCCCCTTACGAAGCCGGAACGTCTCAGGCCGTGGACTGGAACGCGCCGGGGCCCGGCCGCGGTGTCAGCCGCGGCCGGGCCCCGAGCGGTGGCTCAGCTCGTCGATGTCACCGGCACTTCTGACCGGTGTTGATGCACTCGACCATCCGGTTCATCAGCTTCTCGTCGAAGACGTTGACGAAGTCGCCGTGGTCGGTGACGGGCTTGTGCAGTTGCTCGGGGAAGCCGTCCACGGAGAAGAAGGCACGCGACCGGCCGCCGTCGTTCAGGCTCGGTGCGTCCACGTCGTACACCAGGCGCTGAACGAGCTGCGGAATGGCCCGGAAGCCGTTCGGACAGGCCCCCGTGCGCGGGTCGGCGAACGCGACGTGATCGCGGTGGTTGGCACTGTCGACGTTCTGGCCGTCCCAGCAGCTCTGGAACTTCGACGTGCGGACCACGTTGCTGCCCTCGGGGCAGATCGGGTACTTGTCCGTCAGCTGCCGGTCCTCGAAGCCGGTGCAGCTCCATGCCGCGTTGGCGTTGGCGGTGCCGTTGGTGAACGCCTTCGCGTCTCCGGTGATGATGCGCAGGAACTTCGGCATCGCCACGACCTTGCCGCTCGGGTTGCCCACATAGTCCAGGGTCACCTGCGACGCGGTGAGGATCCTGCCCACGTTGCCCTCGGCGCCACCGCCCTGCCGGCCCGCGTCGAACTCCTGCGTTCCGTCCTGCAGACGGAGAACCGGCCAGTAGTACGACGACTTGTCCCCCTGGTTCCGGCAGGTGGTCTCGCCGGCCGCGAAGTCCTCGTTGTCGGCGAAGGCGTCGTTCGCCTGGTTTCCCACGTAGTCGTGTGTGTGGTGTGCCCCGTTGTCCACGCCGGGGGCGACGATGATGTTGTCGGTGTTGTACAGCTTGTTCTCGTTGACGCCGCAGTCGGTGGTGAACTTCCCTTCAGAGGCGTTCTGTTGCCTCTGGGGGGCGGGGACGTTGGGCTGGACGGTTGTGATGTCCACGAAGTCGGCCACGACCGGACCGTTACCGGCCTGTCCGCCGTTGCCGCCGGGCTTGTCCTGCCCGTTCCCCTGGTTCGGGTCGCCGTTGCCCTGGTTCTGTCCCTCACCCTTCTGGTCCTCGCCCCCCTCGCCGTCGCGCGCCTCGTTGCCGGAGGCGCGGAGCGTGCAGGCGGCGAAGGACTGAAGACCCTGCGGCCTGTCGGCGACACGACCGATGGCTGTCTCGATACGGTCGATGGCCGCCGTCCGCTTGTCCTTCAGCGGCCCCATGATCGCGTTGTCGGCGAAGGCACTGTCCTGCTGAATGGCGCGGACCGAGCTCTGCAACCGTTGGTATGCCTCCGCGACCTGCTGGTCCAGCAGGGCGAGTTCCCTGTCGACCTCGGCCCGCGCTCCGTCGGGCACCTGCCGCAGTCGGGAACCGACGTCCGGGCAGTCGATGGTGGCGGCCCCCGCCGCCATGGCCTGGTCGATGCGGTCCTGGGCTGCACTCCTGGTGGTGTTACCGGCGCCGTTCTCCCCAGCCGAGGCATACACATTGGCCACCACCAACCCTCCCGCCCCCACGACCGCCGCCGCCAGTGCGGCGACGGCCCGGCGGGTCGTCTTCGATCGCTTGCGTGTGTTGCGTGGCATGGGACTCCTTCTGGAACTGTGGTCGTACCGCTGCGGTGCCGCTTCCGGCAGCTACCCGGCGAGCGTGGTGATCGGGTTCGGACGGAGCAGAACCCCTCGGGGAACTCCTGCGGCCTCGGTGTGCGAGCGGGGCTCTCCCGAAACCGGCGACAGTCGGCGGTTCCTGTATTCCGCCCCGGGATCATTGACGCCCGCACTCGCAGACGGTGTTCTCGTGATCACCATCGGCTCCTCGCATTGCTCGCGCCGCTCGTCACGACGTGGTGACCAGAGTTACGGGTGAGAAAGGCCCGACGAGCAAAATCAGCTTCCTCGTCAGGTTCTCGTAAGGATTCACAGCACCCCGCTCGTCCGCCTCCTGGGATCGGAACCGCGGAGTGCGGGGGCCCGCGCCGTGGTCTTGGCGCTCTTCACCGGGCAGGATGCGCGCGATCGCTCGCCGAGCCACGCGCCGGTTCCTCGCACAGAAGAGTCGGCGCGCGCCGGCGCCGACCGACGCGACACCCACAACACCCCGTCTGCGAACTATGACGAAACGCTGACGGCCGCCGACGACCCGGGCGCGGCCGCCGCCCTCCGGCCTAACGTTCCCGTGTGACCCGTGATCTCCGCAGTGACCTGCGTGGCGCTACCGGCCCCGGCCCGCGCCGCGAACTCCGCCGCGACCTGTACTCCGTCGTCGGCGCCGCACTGCTCGTCCTGACAGCCGCGTTGGTCGGTGTCGCCATCAAGCGGTCGAAGGACGTCCTCCATGTCGGCTGGCCGCCCCTGTACGCCAACTGGCTTCCCCACGTCGGCCCGGGAACCCCAGCCGCGCTCACCGTCGCGGTGGCCGTCGTGGCCTACGGTCCCGCCGTCGCCGCGCGCCTGCCCTGGCGCGCCCTGCTGCTCACCTCCTGGGCCACCGCCACGGCGTGGACGTTCTCCCTCGCCCTCGTCGACGGCTGGCACCGGGGCATCGCCCGCCGACTGACCACCCGCTACGAGTACCTGCAGGTCATCGACCGCTTCCACGACATCCCCGCGACCCTGCGGGACTTCACGAACCACATCCTGCTCCACTCTCCCGAGCAGTGGCCCCCGCATGTCGCCGGACACCCCCCAGCCGCCACCCTCACCTTCGTTCTCCTCGACCGGATCGGGCTGGGTGGGGGAGCCTGGGCG
>NZ_LIQX01000516.1 GCF_001418475.1 Streptomyces ossamyceticus
TGTACGGACTTGTCCGCGCACACAGATTCGCCGTTCTGGCGGAATTCTTACCTCCGCCGACAGGGTGTGCGGGGCTGCGGAGAGGGCCAGTGGCATGGCCAAGAGTGAACAGGCGTGTATTCGGACTGAAGGGGGGGCGGCACGCGGAGGAGCGCCCGAAGGGGGCGCGCCGAGGGGGCGCGGAAGGGGCGGCGGCGCGTGCGCGGTGCGGGTCGGTGGTGGGAGGTGGGGGCGCGTGCGCGGCGTTCGCGGCGTGGATCAGCGGTGGAGCTGGTCGAGGACCGCGCGGGGGCGGTTGGTGATGATGGCGTCGACGCCGAGGCCGACGCAGAGGTCGACGTCCTCGGGTTCGTTCACCGTCCACACGTGGACCTGGTGCCCGGCCTTCTTCAGGCGCTCGATGTACGCGGGGTGGTTGCGCACGATCCTGATGGAGGGGCCCGCGATCCGGACGCCGCCCGGCAGGCGTCCGTCCCGCAGCCGGGGCGAGACGAACTGCATCAGGTAGACCGCGGGCAGCGTCGGGGACGCGGCCCGCACGCGGTGCAGCGAGCGTGCCGAGAAGCTCATGATCCGTACCGGCGACTCGTCGGCCGACGCCGGCGCGTCCAGCCCGAACCGCTTCAACAGCACCAGCAGCCGCTCCTCCACCTGTCCGGCCCAGCGCGTGGGGTGCTTGGTCTCGATGGCCAGTTCCACACGGCGCCCCGCGTCGGCCACGAGTTCGAGCAGCCGTTCCAGGGTGAGGACGGAGGTGTCGGCCCGCTCCTCGGGGGCGATCTCCCAGTCGGGTGCCTCGTCGCCGTTCTTCCAGGAGCCGAAGTCCAGGGTGGCGAGATCGGCGAGCTCCAGGGCGGACACCGCGCCGCGGCCGTTCGACGTACGGTTGACGCGTCGGTCGTGGACACAGACCAGATGGCCGTCCGCGGTCAGCCGGACATCGCATTCGAGAGCGTCCGCACCGTCCTCGATCGCCTTCTTGTACGCGGCCAGCGTGTGCTCGGGGGCTTCCTCGGAGGCCCCTCGATGGGCGACGACCTGAATCGGGAGCTGTCGTGCGTGGGTCACCGCGTCATGGTGCCACCGTGACGGGGGTACGCGTCGGGGTGGTGGCGTCGTACGGCTGCGGCACCAAGGTGATGTGCACCTTTAGTCAGATAGATCCTATATAAAGGTTCCTCCCGGACCCACAGACACCGCTTATGGTGCCCTGACGGCTCGTGGGAAAAGCTGACCGCATACAAGAACTCGCGCACGGCCCCGCTGTGCGCCCAAGACGAGTCGACCGCTGACAGGTGACAGCCGTGGATCGAGGAGAGAAGCTGTGAGCACCGAGAACGAGGGCACCGCGGTACCCCCGGCCCCGTCCGCACCTCCCGTGCCGGTGGACACTCCCGCTGCCTCCGCGCCGGCCCCGGCCCCCGAGCCGAGCGCGGCCCCCGCGGGAACCACCTCCGAGCCGGCACCGACCGCCCACACGGCGCCCCCGGCCGACGCCGGCGCCGCCGAGAACGCGCCGACGGCCCAGCTCCCGCCGGTCCCGCCGACCGCGCCGGACCAGACGGCGGTTCAGCCGCAGCCGCCGCACGAGCAGCCGGTGGCCCATGCGCAGCAGCAGCCGTACGGGCAGCAGTCGCACGGGCAGCAGCCGCACGGGCAGCAGGCTCAGCCGGAGCTGGTGACCGCGGGTGCGCCCGGGTACGCGGCCGCGTCGGCCCCCGGCCATGGAGCCGGCCACGGCTATGGGCAGGCGCCCGGCGCCGGTGGAGGCTACGGCCAGGCACCCGGCGGTCCTGGTGTGCCGAGCGGTCCCGGTGTTCCGGGTGCGCCTGGAGGTCCCGGGGCTGCCGGAGCTCCCGAGGGTGCCTCCGCGCCCGACGCCGCGTGGCCGCCCCCGGCTCCGCCGGCCGTCCCGTCGTACGCGGACGGCGGGCACACGTACGCCGACGGCAGTGGTGTCGCGGGGCCGGGCGGCCCTGGTGACCAGGGCGGCGCCGGTGGGCACGGCGGTGGCGCGGGCGGCGGCTGGGGCTCCTCGTGGCAGCAGACGCAGCAGTCG
This sequence comes from Streptomyces ossamyceticus, assembly GCF_001418475.1. Lineage (GTDB taxonomy): Bacteria > Actinomycetota > Actinomycetes > Streptomycetales > Streptomycetaceae > Streptomyces > Streptomyces ossamyceticus. The sequence continues at coordinate 2,060 of NZ_LIQX01000516.1, forward strand.
GCCCCTCAGCCGGGCGGCAAGAAGCGCGGCGGTCTGATCGCGGCGGTCCTGGTGGCCGCGCTGGTGGCGGGCGGTGTCGGTGGCGGTATCGGCTACACGCTGGCCGACCGCAACGACAACTCGACGGGTTCCACGACCGTTTCGGCCTCCCAGAACGGCGGTGACGTCAAGCGCGCGGCCGGTACGGTCGCCGCGGTGGCCGCGGCGGCGCTGCCGAGCACGGTCACGATCGAGGCGTCGGGCAGCGACGGCGAGGGCGGCACGGGCACGGGCTTCGTGTTCGACAAGGAAGGGCACATCGTCACCAACAACCACGTGGTGGCGGAGGCGGTCGACGGCGGCAAGGTGTCGGCGACCTTCCCGAACGGCAAGAAGTACAACGCCGAGGTGGTCGGCCACGCGCAGGGCTACGACGTGGCGGTCATCAAGCTGAAGAACGCCCCGTCGGACCTCAACCCGCTGACGCTCGGCGACTCCGACAAGGTGGCGGTGGGCGACTCGACGATCGCGATCGGCGCGCCCTTCGGCCTGTCGAACACGGTGACGACGGGCATCATCAGCGCGAAGAACCGCCCGGTGGCCTCCAGCGACGGCTCCCAGGACAGCAAGGCGTCGTACATGAGCGCCCTGCAGACGGACGCGTCGATCAACCCGGGCAACTCCGGCGGTCCGCTGCTCGACGCCCGGGGCAACGTCATCGGCATCAACTCGGCGATCCAGTCCGCCAGCAACGGCGGCTTCGGTTCGGGGCAGGCGGGTTCGATCGGCCTGGGCTTCGCGATCCCGATCAACCAGGCGAAGAACGTGGCCCAGCAGCTGATCAAGACGGGCAAGCCGGTGTACCCGGTGATCGGCGCCTCGGTCTCCCTCACCGAGGGCACCGGCGGCGCGAAGATCACCGAAGCCGGGGCGAACGGCGCGTCCTCGATCACGCCCAACGGCCCCGCCGACAAGGCCGGTCTGAAGTCCGGCGACGTGATCACCAAGCTCGACGACCACGTCATCGACAGCGGCCCCACCCTCATCGGCGAGATCTGGACCCACCAGCCCGGCGACAAGGTCACGCTCACGTACACCCGCGACGGCAAGACCCGCACCGCCGAGGTCACCCTCGGCGAACGCGAGGGCGACAGCTGACGGAGGCGCACACAGCCGGCTGACACGAACGTGCTCCAGCCGGCTGCTGGGGGCGGCGCCCCTCTCCCTCGGGGCGGTGCGTGACCCGTCCTCCCCGAGAAGGGCCCACGCGCGGCCCACGGCCCCCGAGACCCGCGCCGGGCCGGTACGCTGTACCCGCTCCGCCCCTGGTGGGCCGGGGCACGGGTGGGTTGCCCGAGCGGCCTAAGGGAACGGTCTTGAAAACCGTCGTGGCGCAAGTCACCGTGGGTTCAAATCCCACACCCACCGCGTAGCGAACGGCCCCTGACCAGGTGAGACGGTCAGGGGCCGTTGTGTGTTCCTGGACCTGTGGTTGGGCCAAGGGCGCGGGAGATCATGTACCCATGAGTATTGGTTTACGTCGTGCCGTTGGGGTCGTGGGTGTGGTGGGCGGTATGGGGCTCGCGGTCTGGCTGGTCTTCGGGGCTCCCCATGGCTGGGAGGGGGGGCATGCGGTTGGTGCGGTATGGCCTGGCATGGGTGTCTCTTGGTGCGGTCAACAGCGGTGCCTGGCTGGTGTTTTCCGGCAGGCAGGACGGTGAGTCCGACGTGGTGGCCGGCTGAGGGTGGGTGGCGTTCGGTCGGCGGGACAGTCAGCGGCTGTGCCGGGACGCGTACACGTCCAGGGGTTCCAGTGCGCCCCACGCCTGGTCGAAGCTGTCCGCGAAGTACCGCAGGAAGGCGGGGCCTTCGACGCTGAAGCCCGTCAGTTGTTGGCGGCCGGCGCCGGAGAAGGACAGGAACGTGACGGAGTCGTCCACGAGGCCGGTGTTGTGCCAGGCGCAGGAGGCGGTCCAGGGCATGACGCGCGCCTCGTAGGCGTAGATGTCAGCCGTCTCCCGCCGGTGGTCGAGCAGCCACTGCAAGTACGCCGGCTCCGGTGTGCCGTCGCGCTCGGGGACGCCGATGATGCGCCGGGCGCTGGCGCCCTCACCGGAGTGGTCCCTCGCCCAGTCCAGCACCGTGCTGAAGTACTCGGCCACTTCCGGTGCTCCCCAGTGGCTGGGCGGGTGCCGTCGGACGTAGGTGAGCCGGATCTCGCGGCGGGCCGCCCGGATGCGTGCGGCCGAGGCGCGGTAGAAGGAGGACGGGTCCGGGTAGCGCACCATCTCCGCCCTCAGCGCCTCCACCGGCGCCTCGGGTCCCTCCCGCTTGAGCCTGTCCAGTTCCGTCCTGGCCTCGCGCCACAGGGACTGCCACTGGCTCCACTCCCCGTCCAGCGCGGCGACCAGGCGGCGGGTGACCGTCTCGCCGGGCAGGCGGCGCCCGTTGAGGGCCTCGGAGACCGTCGACGGACTGCACTGCGCCCGCGCGGCGATCGTCGTGACCTGCGGGGTGCCCGCGGTGATCCGCAGCCGGCTCAGTTCCGCCGCGAAGCGACGCACGGCCGGCGGCACACCGCCCGCGTGGACGTTCATCGTTCCCACTGAGTTCCCCCTGAGACCGTTGGCCGGTCCGACGACCGCTATCCGGTCCGATGACCGTCATCCCGTCTGATGACGGCGATCGGCTCCGCGCGTGTGATCGGTCCGACGACCGTGATCGTCCCACTCTCTCCGGGCGGCCGCCGAACTTCGCCGAATCCCGCCGAAGAAGCCCGAATTCCGCCGAAGCTTCCGGGACTTTCGGGCTCTGCCGGAATCTCTGGACCGCGTGGAGCGGTGCCTGGTCAACTGGCCGACATCTCAAGTCGAGGATCGGAAGAGGAAGGTGACCGCACATGCCGATCGACCTCAGGATGTCGCTGCGCCGCCACTACACGACGTTTCTCGCCGTGCTCGTGACCGGGATCGTTCTGATCATGGCGGTCAACGGCACCGCGCCCACCATGGACGTCTACCTGAACTGCCTGATGAGTGTGGCAGGCATGATCGCCGCCTATGCGCTCGCGCCGCCGGACCCCTCCCAGCCGGGCGACCGTGACCAGCGGCCCGGTGCGACGGGGGACGAAGCGCGGTGATCACGGCGGCGTGGCCGAGGTCCGAGGTCCGAGGTCCGACGTCCGGGGTCGGGGGTCTTGGGTCCGTGGGCCGGATGACCGGTGCCATGCGGCATACCGGGCACGCCGTGAACGGCCCCCTGACCACGTCCGGTGGTCAGGGGCCCTTCTTCTGCGCCGTGGGCGCTAGGCAGCCCTGGGGGGCCGGGCTGACCGGGCCGGCCGGGCAACGGGGCTCGGGGCCGGGGCCGGGTCCTGTGCGTCCTCGGGCCAGTAGGGCTCGTCCTCTCCGAAGTCCGGGGCCCGGAACGGGTCCGTCGTCGGAGGCGGCGATACCGCGGTGGGACGGCTGGGCTGCCCTTCCAGGGCGGAGAACAGCGACGTCTGGTCGATGAGAGGTCTGCCTTTCGTTACAGGTCCCTCAGGGGACCTGGTGTGCCGTGACCGGGCACAGCGGTTCTACAGCTTGGTCATCTTGGCGTACGGGCTCGAGATCCGCACCTGCGCCGAGCCGAAATCGACGAGCGCCGCGATTCCGTCCTCGATGCCGACGACCCGGCCGAGTCCGTACACGTCGTGCGTGACCTGGTCGCCCAGGGCGAAGTGCTTGGGAGCCGGTGCGACCGGGGCCTTGAACGGGCTGGTGGGCAAGTGACGCTTCGGTGCCGCGGGCTTTGTCATGGCTCAGTATGAGCCTACGCGTCTCCGGCCCGCTGTGGCCGTCGGCACACATCTCTTGGGAAAACCGTGTTATTCCGGACACTACGGGAGATCAGCCGACGCCGTCGTATCGCACAAGCCCGTGGGTTCACACAGAGCCGCGCTGGGCGAGCGCGCGGGGGCTTGGCTGGTCACCGGTGTGCGCCCGCACGCTCTGCCGGGCGCAACCCGGTGGGTGGAACGATCCCCGTGCCGGTATCGGCGAGAAATCAGCTGAAGGGGGCCTGGCATGGCTGTGGTGTTGTCGATGCACTGGGCGGGGGTCACGCCGGAGCAGTACGACACGGTGCGGGACACGGTCGGCTGGGAGGAGGTTCCGGCGGCCGGTGGGCAGATGCATGTGGCCTGGTTCGACGACCAGGGCTTCCATGTGACGGATGTGTGGGACTCCCAGGAGGCGTTCGAGGCGTTCTTCGGCGAGCGGCTCGCGCCCGCGATCCAGAAGGCCGGCCTCACGGGGTCGCCCGAGATCGTCTTCAGCCCGCTGCACCGACGGTTCGTCGCGCCCGGCGTCAGCGGTACGGGGTGAGCGGTGCGGGATGAGCGGTACGGGACGAGCGCGCGTGTGTTCCGGTGAAGTTGCCGGGTGGGAGGGGTGTCCCGGTGTGCGGGGCACCCCTTCCGCGTCTCCGGATGCGGGGTGGAGGACGGGCGCTGATTCTGGAGGGGACGGCGAACAGCGGAAGGAGCCGCGATGTCTGTGATGGACAAGCTCAAGCACATGCTGAAGGGCCATGAGGAGCAGGCCGGCAAGGGCGTCGACCGGGCCGGCGACTTCGTCGACGAGAAGACCCAGGGCAAGCACAGGCGTCACGTCGACACCGCTCAGGACCGGCTCAAGCAGCAGCTGGGCACGGACCAGACAGGGCAGACGGACCCGGGCGGCCGGGAAGAGCCGCCTCCGCGGTAGGGCGTGGGGTGGATGGCCCGCAGTCAGTGCAGTAGCGGAGTAGCGGAGTAGCGCGGGCGCCGTGTGACGTGCGATGCGGTCGGCCCGGCTTCCGCCGACGCCGGCCCGGAGATGCGGCGTGCCCGAGGCGCCCCCCAGTGACCCGCAGCCGACGTGCGGCCGCCGCCCGAATCCTGGGCGCCAGCCGCACGTCGGTTATTAAGAGTGCTCCGAGACCGAGACCGAGACCGAGAGCGGGCAGCGGCATGGTCCGCCCCCGCCCCCATTCCCTGCTCACCCCCTCAGCCCCGACATCCGTGCCGCCGACGCCACCGTCGAGCGGGCCTCGCGTTCCGTGAGGCCCGTGTGGATCGCGGCGTCTATGAGGGCGTTGGCGAGGTCGGGGCCGAGGCCGTTCTCGTAGGCGCGGCAGGCGGCCCAGAAGAGGCGGGTGTTGCGCTGGCCTTCGTGGGCCGTGAGAACGAAGTGGATCAATCCATGGCCGTGACCATGACCATGGCCGTGACCGTGACCGTGGTCGTGCTCTCGGTCAAGGTCATGAACTTGATCTTGGCCATGACCTTGACCGAGGCCCCGGCC
>NZ_LIQX01000517.1:0-592 GCF_001418475.1 Streptomyces ossamyceticus
CTGGCGCAGCAGTACATCGGCAAGAACCCCACGCCCGCGGACATCGCCGCCGTCAAGGCGAACCTCGGCCTGGACCAGCCGGTCTACCTCCAGTACTGGGAGTTCATCAAGGGGATCGTCTCCGGCGCCACCTATGACCTCGGTCCCACCACGGTCCAGTGCAACGCCCCCTGCTTCGGCTACTCCTTCAAGGACCACCTGGAGGTCTGGCCCCAGCTGACCGAGCGGCTTCCGGTCACCGTGTCGCTGGCCGTCGGCGCCGCCGTGCTGTGGCTGCTGGGCGGTATCGCCGCCGGTGTGGTCTCCGCGCTCAAGCCGGGCTCGTTCTTCGACCGCTCCGCCATGGGCGTGGCGCTCGCGGGCGTGTCCCTGCCCATGTTCTTCACCGGTCAGCTGGCGCTGCTGCTGTTCAGCTACAAGCTGGAGATCTTCGGCAGGACGTACGTCCCCTTCACGGAGAACCCCTCGCAGTGGGCCAACACCCTCTTCCTGCCCTGGTGTTCGCTGGCCCTCCTCTACTCCGCCATCTACGCCCGGCTCACCCGCTCGGGCATGCTGGAGACGATGAACGAGGACTTCATCCGCACCGCGC
>NZ_LIQX01000517.1:620-1012 GCF_001418475.1 Streptomyces ossamyceticus
CGCCACGATCGACCCGCGGGTGAGGCTCTCGTGACCGAACTGTCCAAGACCGGGGCCGCCGTCGGCGAGCCCGTACGCAGCGGGGCCTCCCCCGACGCGTTCCTCGAGGTGCGCGACCTCAAGGTGCACTTCCCGACCGACGACGGCCTCGTCAAGTCCGTCGACGGCCTCTCCTTCCAGCTGGAGAAGGGCAAGACCCTCGGCATCGTGGGCGAGTCCGGCTCCGGCAAGTCGGTGACCTCGCTGGCCATCATGGGTCTGCACCGGCTCGGCGCACGCGGCAAGAACGTGCGGATGTCCGGCGAGATCTGGCTCGACGGCAAGGAACTGGTCTCCGCCTCACCCGACGAGGTCCGCCGGCTGCGCGGCCGCGAGATGGCGATGATCTTCCA
>NZ_LIQX01000518.1 GCF_001418475.1 Streptomyces ossamyceticus
GGTGCCGCCGGAGCTGTGGGCGCCGCCGGAGCTGTTGGTGCCGCCGGAGCTGTTGGTGCTGCCGGAGCTGTTGGTGCCGCCGGAGCTGTGGGCGCCGCCGGGGCGGTAGAGACAGCCGGGCCTGTGGGTGCCGCCGAGGTGGTGGAGGTGGTCGCGTCCGGCGGCGCGATCGGTGCGGCCTCCGCGATCGGTGCGGCCTCCGCGGTCGGTGTGGTGGAGGTCGGCGGAGCAACGCCCGGCGGCATGACCGGCGCCGTTGGCGAGGTGGGCGGAGTCGGTGGCGACCCCGGCGACGCGATCGGAGTCTGCCCCACCGGCGTCACCGGCTCGACCGGCGGCATCGGCGAGATCGACGAGGAGGGACCTGTCTGCGACCCCGGCGACGCGATCGGGGTTTGCCCTACCGGTGTCACCGGCTCGACCGGCGAGGTCGACGAGGAGGGGCCCGTCTGCGACCCCGGCGAAGCGGTCGGAGTGCGCCCCACCGGCGTCACCGGCTCGACCAGCGGCGTCAGCCCCGTCGGCGTCACCGGCGTCACCGGCGTCACCGGCGTCACCGGCGGTGGGACGGGCGGCGTCAGCGTGGGCGTCACCAACTGCACCAGCGGCACGGGCCGTGTCGATGCCCCCGCCGCCCCCATCTCCGCCCTCTGCGCCGCCTGTCCCGTCTCCCCCGCTTCCGTCGGCACCGTCCGTTCCATGTGCCGCAATTGGGGTCCGCCCAGGAGCCGGGCCTCGACGACGACGCCGGTCTCGCCCGACGCGCCCATCACCGGGCGGCGCAGGAGCGTGGCGACGCGGCCGCCGGGGAGGGTCACCTGGTCGAGGGTGAGGTGGGGGGAGGCGATGAGTTCCTCGGCCTTCTCGCGGAGGACGGCCAGGTCGACGCGGCCGAGGGTCTCGGCGCCGTGGCCGTACGGACCCCGCGTCCGGGCGGGGCCGTCGGGCTGGCGGGGCCACGGCTCGGAGGGCGGCGCGGCCCGGCGGTACGCGGCGAGCAGGGCACGCTCCCGGTCGGTGGCCTGTTCCAGCAGGCGGGCCTCGATGTCGTGGGCGGTCTCCCGGACGAGCCGCAGCATGGCGGGGTCGCCGTCGTCGCGGAGGCAGGTGAGGTCGAGGATGGCCTCGATACGGCCGCTGAGCGGATCACGGACGGGAGCGCCTGCGCAGGCGAACGGGGAGAGGCAATCGGCGAAGTGCTCGCGGCCGAGGACGTACACCGGGCCGCGTTCGGCGAGGGCGGTACCGACGCCGTTGGTGCCCGCGGCGGCCTCCGAGGCGCAGAAGCCGGGGGCGAAGTTCACCTCGTCGAGACGGCTGAGGAGCCGGCGGTCGCCGCCGTGCCGCTGGACCACGCGGGCCTGGCCGTCGCAGAGCACGATGGTCATGCTCACGTTGGAGAGGGAGGCGGTGAGCCGGGAGAGCACCGGGTCGGCCGCGTGGAGGAAGGGGTCCTCCAGGGTGAGATCGGGGTCGTAGGGGATCAGCAGCCGGTCCGGTTCGAGTCCCGCGGAACGGCAGCGTTTCCAGGAGTCGAGCACCGGGTCGCGCACATCCGCGTCGACCCGCGCGCCGGCGAGGAAACGCTCGTGCGCGTCGACGAGCCCACCGATGTCGTCCCAGGCGACGGACACGGGATCACTTCCCTCGCCCGGCGGTCTCCCCGTCGCTCGCCGCCACTCGGCGCGCGCCCCGAGGGCCTGCCAAGCCATACAACCGTAGACCTCACGTGACACGAATCACAACATCGTTCGCACAAGGGCACGGGAGAATGCAAAACGCCTGTACGGACGCCTGACGGTGGCTCCGACGGCGGCGGGAATTCGGTTCCCCCACACTTGAGCGTCACATCCGAAGGGAACGCTCCTGTCATCCCCCTCGTTCTTGTCACGCCTTGCCTCCGCCGGTCCGGTCCCCGTCCGCCCGGCGGTGACACGGAAGGACGACGTGCCCTTTGTATCCGCTTCCGCTCGACGCGCCGCTCCCCGCGCGGCCCGCCGCAACTGACCCCGAGCCCGAGCCCCCCTGCTCCACGCTCGCCCTCTCCACGGAACTCCCCACGAACCTCCGGAGCCGCCTCCCCGGCGGACTCCGCCGACTCGTCCCCGCCCGGTCCGCCGCCACCGCCCGCCGGTTGCGGCTCACGCTCACCCTGCTGCCGCTGCTGCTGCTCGGGGTGTGGGCCGCGGTCGACTGGCGCACCGTGTACGGCGGCGCCACCCGGCTGGTCTCGGCCGACCCGCGGTGGCTGCTGGCCGGGGTCCTCTTCACCGCCCTGTGCTCCGTGGCCGCCGCGTTCGTCCGGCAGGGCGCGGTGCCCGAACGGCTGCCGCCGGGGCAGCTGATCGCGACGCAGTTCGCGGCCGGCGCCGCGGGCCAGGCGCTGCCGGGCAACATCGGCGCGCATGCCGTCGTCCTGCGCTTCCTGCGCGGCCAGGGCATACCCCTGCCCCGGGCCACGGCCTCCCTCGCCCTGTACTCGGCGGTGAAACCGGTCGCCAAGACGCTGGTGATCCTCGCGTTCCTGGTCGCCTTCCCCGGCACCCTCAAGGTGACCGAGCTGCTCCCGAAGGGCGAGACGCTGGCCCTGGCCGGCGCGATCACCGGGGTCAGTGCGGCCGCCGTGGTCACCCTGATCACGACCGTACGGCCACTGCGGCAGCCGCTCATCGGGGGGCTGCGGACCGCGCTGACCGACACGCGGGTCGTGCACAGCCGGCCCGTCCGGGCCCTCGCGCTGTGGGGCGGCGCCGCCGCGTTCCCGCTGTGCCAGGGCGCGGTCGTCGCCTCCGTCGGGACCTCCCTCGGATTGCCGCTGTCCTGGATCCAGATGGTCTTCGCCTACCTCGTCGCCAGCACCGCCGCCGGTGCGGTGCCCGCGCCGGGCGGCCTCGGCCCCATGGACGCGGCCCTCGTCTTCACCCTGGTCGCCTTCGGCGCGCCCGCGACGGTCGCCACGACCACGGTCATCGGCTACCGCGTCCTGACGGTGTGGCTGCCCCTGCTCCCCGGCACGCTGGTGCTCTCGGCGCTGGTACGGGCGAAGGTGCTGTAAGGGCTCGGCGGGAGAACTGACGGCCGCCGCCGTGCGCAGCCCGGTGCCCGGTACCCGCCGGTGTCTCAGGCCGGGCGCTTGCGGGGCGTCGTCTTCTTGGCCGGTGTCTTCTTCGCGGTGCTCTTCGCCGTCGCGGACTCCTTCGCCGTGGACTTCTTCGCCGTGGACTTCTTCGCCGTCGTCTTCGCCGTCGTCTTCTTGGCGCCCTGGGCGCTCCGCGTCCCCTGGGACGACTTCGCCGTGGACTTCTTGGCGGAGGCGGCCGACGGCGCCGACTTCTTCGCGGTGGCCGTGGACTTCTTGCCGGCGGGTTGTTTCGGGGTGCGCATGGGGGTCACGGCGGCGACGTCCTCGCCGCGGGACTCCTTGGCGGCACGGACGCTGTTCTCCAGGGCCGCCATCAGGTCGAGCACCTTGCCGCCCGTCTCCGGGGCGGGCGCGGCCGGCGGCTCCTCGCCGGAGGCCTTCGCGGCGATGAGTTCCTCGACGGCCTCGCGGTAGTCGTCGTGCAGCTCGTCGAGGTCGACCTCGCCGAGCGTCTCCATGAGTGCGTCGGCGAGATCGAGTTCCTTGTCGCGGACGGTGACGCTCGCGTCGGGCGCGACCCCCTCCGTCGTACGGATCTCGTCGGGCCAGAGCAGTCCGTGCATGGCGAGCACGTCCTCCACCACCCGGAGCATCCCGAGCCGCTCGCGCCCACGCAGGGCGAACTTGCAGATGGCGACCTTCCCGCTGCGCTTGAGCGCCTCCCGCAGCAAGGTGTACGGCTTGGCGGCCGGCACACCGTTCGGCGCCAGGTAGTACGCGGCGTCCACCTGGAGCGGGTCGACCTTCTCGGCCGGGACGAAGCCCTCGATCTCGATGGTCTTGGCGGTCGGGATCGGCAGCGACGCGAGGTCCTCGTCCGTGATCGGGATCATCGTCCCGTCGGCGTCCTCGTACGCCTTGCCGATCTCCCCCTGCGCCACCTCGCGCTCCTCCAGCTCGCACACCTTGCGGTAGCGGATGCGGCCGCCGTCCTCAGTGTGGATCTGCCGGAACGAGACGGAGTGGCTCTCGGTGGCGTTCACGAGCTTGATGGGGATGCTGACCAGGCCGAAGGAGATGGCGCCGTTCCAGATGGATCGCACGAGCAGCACACCCCTTTCGGGCGGTTTACACCGAATCATCCACACCGTATCCCCGGCCGGTCGCCCCTGCCCGCCGACCGGTCGCCCTGCCCGCCCCGGCCGGTCGCCCTGCCCGACTTGGCGGGTCGCCCTGCCCGACCCGGCCGGTCGCGCCGCCCGAGCCGACCGGTGGCCGACTCCGGGCGAGGCACTTTGCCCCGCTTTCATGCGATTCTCGTTGCATGACGCCGATCACCGAGGTGGAGGGGCACCGGGTCGCCCTGTCGAATCTGGAGAAGGTCCTCCATCCGGCGACCGGCTTCACCAAGGGCGAGCTGCTGCACTACTACGCCACCACCGCGGACGCGCTCCTCCCCCATCTGCGGGGCCGGCCCGTGTCGTTCCTCCGCTACCCGGACGGCCCCGGCGGCCAGCGGTTCTTCGCCAAGAACGTGCCGCCGGGCACCCCCGAGTGGGTCACGACCGCCGAGGTGCGGCGCATGGAGGGGCCGTCCCGGATGGTGCTGTTGCAGGACCTGGCCAGCCTGATGTGGGCGTCGAACCTCGTCACCGAGTTCCACACGCCCCAGTGGACCGTGGACTCGCCCGACGAGGCCGACCGGATCGTGTTCGACCTGGATCCGGGGCCGCCCGCGAGCGTCGTGGAGTGCTGCGAGGTCGCCTGCTGGCTGCGGGAACGGCTGGCGGCCGACGGGATCGAGGTCCTCGCGAAGACGTCCGGGTCGAAGGGGCTGCATCTGCTGGGCGCGGTGCGCGGGGCGTCGTCCGAGCGGGTGACGGAGTACGCCAAGGAGCTGGCGGTGGAGGCGGAGCAGGCGCTGCCCCGCCGGGTCGTGCACCGGATGACGCGCAGTCTGCGCCCCGGGAAGGTGTTCGTGGACTGGAGCCAGAACGCCGCCCGCAAGACCACGGCCGCCCCGTACACCCTGCGGGCCCGCACCGAGCCCACGGTGTCGGCGCCGGTCACCTGGACCGAGGTCGAGGAGTGCTCCTCCCCCGGCCGGCTGGTCTTCCGGGCGCCCGACATCGCCCCCCGCCTCCAGGACTACGGCGACCTGCTGGCCCCCCTGCTCGACCCGGCCGCCGCCCGTCCACTGCCCTGAGGGGCCGCCATGGAGGCCGGGCCAGCGCCCGCTGCCGTCGGGACGCCGGTGGCCGGTGAGCCCCCGTCCCGGGCCTGTCCGTTCCGGGCCTGTCCGTTCCGGGACGGACAGGCCCGGGGGCGGACAGGCCCGGGGACGGACAGGCCCGGGGACGGACAGGCCCGGGGGCGGACGCCAGGGCGTCGCCATCGCCCGCGCCGACGCGCGGTCAGGCCCTCGCCCAGGTGCCGCGGTCCCTGGCCGTCGCGTGCAGGGCCTCGATGTCGGCCGGTTTGAGCATGCCGCCGGTGCGGGCGAGGCCGGGGAGGTCGGCGTCGGTCAGGACGCGGGCCTCGCGCGGGGGCGCGCCGACGCGCAGGTCGGCGGGCTCGACGAGGGCGAGCACGGGGTGGACCTCGGCGGTGAGGGCGTAGGAGGCCCGGTCGGCGTCGGCGCGGAGCCGGCGCAGCAGGGGGCGCGGCTCGTGGCGGCCGAGGGCGACGAGGGGGTCGGAGACGGTGACGCGCTGCCTGCGGGCGTAGAGGGAGCGGACGCAGTACAGGCCGCCGGGGCCGATCACCAGGTGGTGGATGCGGTCCCCGCCGGGCAGCGGCACCGAGTGCAGGGTGCGCCAGCCCGCGCCCTCCAGCCCGTCCAGCAGCGCCCCGATCGTCTGTTCCGCCGCGAGGGCCCGGCGGCGCGGGTCGGGGCGCAGCCGGTGCGGTGGTCCGGGGTCGCGGTCGAGGTCGACGAGCAGGGCCTCGCCGGGGCGATTGGGGGCGAGGTCGTCGTCGGGGTGCAGGCTCAGCCGGGCAAGCTCGGCGGCGGTCGGCACGGGCGGCGGGCCCACCGTGACCGGTCCGGTGACGAAGGGGTGGAGGGCGGCGAGCACGTCCGCCCTCGACTCCTCGCTCAGGAGGTTCACCCGGCCCGTCTCACGGTCGTACCAGGCGACATTGCTCCCGTCGGTCCGGCACACGTACAGGCGTTCTTGTCCGTGCCGCCGGGTCGGTATGACGCGCAGTCCGTCCATGCACCATCACCCCCGACCATGGGAACAGGCGGGGTGCTCCATCGGCAAGAACCCGGATACCTTTGAGGGGACGACCCGTCGTCAGGGGCTTGGGGAGGCCGCCGTTGCCGCCGCGCAGAAAGCAACCCGACGTTCCGGCTCCGCTCGAACCGTGGAGCGAGATCGTGCCCGGCCTGTGGATGGGCGGGCACGAGTTCGCGGGGCGGGCCGGCACCGGAGAAGTCGAATTCGCCGTCGTGGGCGATGAGTTCGATCTCGTGCTGTCCCTGCTGCGGCTGCCCGGGTACGGGCCGGGGGACGGCGTCGAGCACCATGTGTGGCCGATCCCGGACGGACCGCTCGACGGGACGCAGCTGGCGGGCGTGATGCGGCTGGCGCAGGCCGCGTGCGACGCACTGGAGGACGGCCGGAAGGTCCTCGTCCGCTGCTTCCACGGCTACAACCGGTCCGGGCTGGTCGTCGCGCACGCGCTGATCCGCGACGGGCACTCCGCCGAGGAGGCGATCCGGCTGATCCGCACCCGCCGCTCGCCGTGGGCGCTGCACAACGAGCTGTTCGTGGAGTATCTGCACACCGGCCTGCCGACCGTCCGTCTCCTGGAGGAGCTGGAGGAGCTCGCCGAGTAGGGTCTGCGATCCGCCCTCACGCCGACCGCGTGCCCTGAGGGCGGATCGAGCCACGCATAAGGTGTACGGGACCGAAAGTCGTCCTTCCGCATCCAGGAGTCCCGTGTTCCGCAGCCGGTCCGCGCGCGCGGCCGTCGGCGCCGTGTTCGCCGTGGCCGTCGTCGCGCCGTTGACGGGCTGCGGCGACTCCGGGGGTCTGGTGAGCGCGGGCGCGACGCCCACCGCGAACGGCCCCACCCGGCTGTGGCCGGGGCAGCCGCCCGCCTCCTCCCCCGCCTACGACTTCGGCGAGGCCGACACCGAGGTGGTCAAGGGGGTCACCGCCCCCGGCGGCGACATCCGGAAGGTGGACCCGGTGACGGTCGTGCGCGCGGAGATCGCCGCGCACCCGGACGTGTACGCGGCCTCCACCGGGCCGTACCGCGGGACGGTCCGGCGCATGGTCGACTGCGGGCCGGGCGGCGACCGGGAGGAGTGCCCCGTCCTGGAGGCCTACTACCGGGACCTCACCGGCGACGGGCACGACGACATGGTGCTGGGCTTCCGGCTGCTGCCGGGCAACCAGACGGCCGTGCGGATGTACACCCTGCGCAAGGGCCGGCTGGTGCAGGTGCTGGCCAGCGACGACGCGGTGATCGCGGTGGAGCTGGCCGGCCGTACGGTGATCATCCGGTCGCCCGCGGCGATCGAGGGCTACGAGTACCGCACCCAGTGGAACTGGGACGACGAGCAGCGGGCGATGCTGCTCACCCGGGACGAGATCCTCCGGGTCGGGGGGTCGACGGGGCCCTCCGACGGGCCCGCGCCTTCGCGTTCGCCGTCCCGTTCGCCGTCCCGGTCGTCGTCCACGTCGCCGTCCCGGTCGTCGTCCACGTCGTCCGTCTCGTCCCCGTTGCCCTTGTTGCCCTTGTCGTTCTTGTCGTTCTTGTCGCCCTCGTCCGTCCTGCCGTCGGAGAGCCCATGAAGTCCGGCGGAGGGCTCGTGCAGTCCGGCGGAGGGCTCGTGACACGCGCTCCGGGGAGGCGGCCGGGGCTGCGCCGGCGGGCCGCCTCGCTCACCTGGAAGGCGCTGGCCTTCATCACCGTCATGTGCTGCGGTCTGGCCGCGCTGCTCGGTGCCCTCGTGCATGTCTCCGTGACCAACCAGACGGTCAGCGACGCCCGCTCGCGGGCCCTCGGCCGGCTGGAGAGCGCGACCCGGGCGTACGAGGCGGGGAACCGGCTCCCGCCGGACGCCGAGGTCGACCCGCCGGGGCTGCCGCGGTCGCTGCGCGCGCTGGCGGAGGGCGGGCGGCGCGGCACGGTGGTCGGCGTCGTCGACGGCCACCCCACGATGTGGGCGGCCACCCCCGCCGACGGCCGCGCGCTCGCCGTACGGCTCGACTACGCGCAGAGCGCGGCCACGATCGAGGCGCTCGACCGGGCCATCCTGGGCTCGTCGGCGCTGGCGATCGGGGTGACGCTGACGCTGGGCGCGCTCGGCGTCACCCGGGTCACCCGGCGGCTGCGCACGACCTCCCAGGTGGCGCGGCGGATCAGCGCGGGCGACCTGGACGCCCGGGTCGGTGATCCCCGGACGACGGATCCGGCGCGGTACCGGGACGAGGTGGCGGCGGTGGCCGCGGCGCTGGACACGATGGCCTCGACGCTCCAGCGGAAGCTGCTCAGCGAGCAGCGGTTCACGGCGGACGTGGCGCACGAGCTGCGGACGCCGCTGACGGGGCTGCACGCGGCGGCCGAACTGCTGCCGCCGGGGCGGCCGACGGAGCTGGTGCGGGACCGGGTCGCCGCGCTGCGGACGCTGACCGAGGACCTGCTGGAGATCTCCCGCCTGGAGACGGGGAGCGAGCGGCTGGACCTGGAGGACGTCCGGTTGGGCGTGCTGGCGGAGCGGGTGGCCGCGCACGCCGGTGCCGGCACGGAGGTGCGCGTCGTCGAGGACCGCTGCGTCGAGACCGACCGGCGGCGGCTGGAGCGGGTGTTGGGGAACCTGGTGGCCAACGCGCACCGGCACGGGGCGCCTCCCGTCGTGCTCACCGTGGACGGGCCGGTGGTGACCGTACGGGACCACGGGGCCGGGTTCCCGGAGTACCTCGTCGCCGACGGGCCGCAGCGGTTCCGCACCGAGGGCTCCGCCAAGGGGCACGGGCTGGGGCTGACGATCGCCGTGGGACAGGCGGAGGTGCTGGGGGCGGAGCTGGAGTTCTCGAACGCCTCCGACGGGGGCGCGAGGGCCGTGTTGCGGCTGCCCGTGAGCGAGGGCTGACAGCTCCTCAGGGTGCGGGGCTGCTCCGATGGCCCAACGCAGAAGGCGTCCCGTTCCCGCTCCTCCTAATGTGGCGATTAGTCAGCCTCGCCCCCTTTCTGGAGGAGCATCACATGTCCCTGCGGATTCTGCTCATGCGCTTCGGCATAGCCGCCGCCGGTGGCGCTCTCGTGGCGCTCGCGGCCACCACCCCCGCCGTCGCCGGTGACGAACGGGGCCATGCCGGCCCCACCAACAAGACCGTCAAGGGGCAGGTCACGGCCCGCTCCGGACTGATCCTGCGCAGCGCGCCGAACCGCGGTGGCGCGGTCATCCGGGTCGCGCCCTACCGGGAGATCGTCAACATCTTCTGCCGGACCACGGGCCAGAGCGTCGACGGCAACCGCTACTGGTACCTGCTCACCGACGGCACCTGGGCCTGGGGCTCCGCCCGCTACATCAACACGTGGAAGACGCCACGCTGGTGCTGAGTTGAGCGACACAGAGCACAAGACATTCCATTTGGGTAAGTTCCGGGCATGACCACCAAGGCCGGAACGACCCTGGCGGCGGGTCCGGCGGACCCGTCCCCGCCCGCCGTTCGCCTCCCCCGGCGCAGAGGCGTCGAGTTCAGCCTCGTCGTCGTGGCCGTCCTGCTCTCCGTGTACGGCTACTGCGCCGTCGGCCTCGCGAAGTACGGCACCGTCCCACCCGGCGTCGCCGATTACGGCGCCGGGCTCGGCGTGCTCGCGCTGCTGGCCCATCTGGCGGTGCGGCTGCGGGCGCCGTACGCCGATCCGCTGCTGCTGCCGATCGCGGTGCTGCTGAACGGGCTGGGTCTGGTGCTGATCCACCGGCTGGACCTGGAGACCCCGGCCGATCAGGCGGCGCCCGCCCAGCTGAACTGGTCGGCACTGGGCATCGGGCTGTTCATCGTGGTCATGGTCCTGCTGCGGGATCACCGGGTGCTCCAGCGGTACGCGTACGTCTCGGTGGTGGGCGCGCTGGTGCTGCTGGCGCTGCCGATCCTCTTCCCGCCCGTGAACGGCGCCCGGATCTGGGTGCGGATCGCCGGATTCTCCCTCCAGCCCGGCGAGTTCGCGAAGGTGCTGCTGGCGCTGTTCTTCGCCAGCTATCTCGCGGCCAACCGCAACGCGCTGGCGTACGCCGGGCGCCAGATCTGGCGGTTCAAGCGCCCTCAGCTGCCGACGGGGCGGGTGCTCGGGCCGATCGTCACCATCTGGCTGCTGAGCGTCGGGGTGCTGATCCTGGAGCGGGACCTGGGCACCTCGCTGCTGTTCTTCGGCCTGTTCGTCATCCTGCTGTACGTCGCCACGGGTCGTACCGGATGGATCGCCGTGGGGCTGCTGCTCGCGGGGGTGGGCGCGGTGGCCGTCGGCTGGCTGGAACCACATGTCCATGTCCGGGTGGAGGACTGGCTGGACCCGTTCGCGTCCATCGAGGCGGGCCACGGTCCCAACCAACTCGCGCAGTCGCTCTTCGCGTTCGCCGCCGGGGGGCTGCTCGGCACCGGGCTCGGCCTCGGCGAGTCGATCCTGATCGGCTTCGCCGCCAAGTCGGACTTCATCCTGGCCACGGCGGGCGAGGAGCTGGGCCTGGTCGGGTTGTCGGCGATCTTCCTGCTCTACGCCCTGCTGGTGGAGCGCGGCTACCGTGCCGGGCTCGCGCTGCGCGACCCCTTCGGGCGGCTGCTCGCCATCGGGCTGGCCTCGATCATCGCCCTCCAGGTCTTCGTGATCGCGGGCGGCGTGACCGGGCTGATCCCCCTGACCGGCATGGCGATGCCCTTCCTGGCCCAGGGCGGCTCCTCGGTCGTCACCAACTGGATCATCGTGGCCCTGCTGATGCGGCTGAGCGACTCGGCCCGCCGACAGTACGAGGGCCCGGAAGGGAAAGGCGCGTGACCAAGTACATCCGCCGTGCCGCCGCGCTGTGCGCCCTGCTGCTCGTCGCCCTCCTCGTCAACGCCACCCGCGTCCAGGTCTTCCAGGCCCGTGCCTACGACGACAACCCCGCCAACCGTCGCCCCGAGATCGCCCGTTGGAGCCAGCCGCGCGGGAACATCCTGGTCGGCGGCCGGCCCGTCACCGGTTCGAAGGACACGGGAGAGCAGCTCCGCTACGAACGGACCTATCGAAACGGCCCGTTGTACGCGCCGGTCACGGGCTTCGCCTCCCAGGTCTACGGGACGACACTGCTGGAGCACGCCGAGAACCCCCTCCTCGACGGCAGCGACCCGATGCTGTCCTTCCTGCCCCTGTGGAACGACATCACCCGCGACCAGAACGCCGGCGGCGAGGTCGTCACCACCATCGACGCGGCGGCGCAGCGGGCGGCCTACCGGGGGCTGGGCGCCCGCCGGGGCGCGGTCGTGGCCCTCGAACCGGCCACCGGGCGCGTCCTGACGCTGGTCTCCCGCCCCTCGTACGACCCCGGACTGCTCTCCGGGAACGGCCCCTCGGTGGCGCGGGCCTGGTCCCGGCTCAACGGGGACGAGGGCAAGCCCCTGCTCAACCGGGCGGTACGGCAGACCTATCCGCCGGGCTCCACCTTCAAGGTGGTGACGGCCGCCGCCGCGCTGGACGCCGGGGTCGTCGAGGATGTCGACGCCCCGACCCGCTCCCCCGACCCCTACACCCTGCCGGGCACCACCACCTCCCTCGCGAACGAGGTCGAGGGCTGCGAGAACGCCTCGCTGCGCTACGCCTTCGAGTGGTCCTGCAACACGGTGTTCGCGAAACTCGGCGTGGACGTCGGCCTCGGCACCATGGGGGACACGGCGCGTGCCTTCGGGTTCAACGACTCGGGGGTGCGCATCCCCTTCTCCGTGGCGCCGAGCAGCTTCGACACCCGCATGGACCGGGCCCAGCTCGCCCTGTCCTCCATCGGCCAGTTCGACACCCGGGCCACGCCCCTGCAGATGGCGATGGTCACGGCGGCCGTCGCCAACGGGGGCGCCGTCAGGTCGCCGTACCTCATCGAGCGCACCACCACGGCCGACGGCCGTACCGTCTCCACCGCCGGTGCCCGCGCCTTCCGCCAGGCGATGACCTCGATGACGGCGAGACGGCTCCGCGAACTGATGCTCGGCGTCGTCACCGACGGCACCGGCGGCAAGGCCCGCATCCGGGGCGCCGCCGTCGGCGGCAAGACCGGCACCGCCCAGCACGGCCTCGGCAACTCCGGCACCCCGTACGCCTGGTTCATCGGCTGGGCCCAGTCCCATGAGGCGCTGGAGCCCGAGGTTGCCGTGGCGGTGGTGGTCGAGGACGCGGAGGCGGTACGGGGCGAGATCAGCGGCGGCGGGGACGCGGCCCCGATCGCACGGGACGTGATGAGGGCGGTGCTGGGGAGGGCGGAATGAGACGGCCCCGGGCCCGGCGGCTGGGGCGGCCCCGCCCCGCCGCGCACGGCCGTCCACCTCGTGTGTGGGCACCGGATGTCCGTCTGCCGGGTGGGCACAGGCTGTCCGCCCGCTGAGATAACGGGTGTCTCCCGCCGAGACGCCCGACCTATCGTTCGGCCCATGACCGCCGTCGTGTACGAACTCGCCCAGGTGAACATCTCCCGTCTGAAAGCCCCCCTCGATTCGCCCCTGTTGAAGGACTTCGTCGACGCGCTGGACCCCGTGAACGCGGTGGCCGACGCCGCCCCCGGCTTCGTCTGGCGTCTGCAGAGCGAGTCGGGCAACGCCACGGACGTCCCGGTCCTCGGGGACGCGGGGCTGATCGTCAACCTGACGTCGTGGCAGGACATCGACGCCCTGACCACGTTCATGTACCAGGGGCACCACCGCGAGCTGCTGTCCCGCCGCAGGGAGTGGTTCGAGCGGCCGACGGAGGCGGTCACCGCCCTGTGGTGGGTACCGGCCGGTCACCGCCCCTCCGTCGCCGAGGCGGAGGAACGGCTTCTGCACCTCAGGGCGCACGGCCCGACGCCGTACGCCTTCACCCTGCGGACGACGTTCCCTGCGGGCCCGGCGGAGCCGCACGGGGGGCCGGTCGCCGAGCCGGAGCCCGGGGTCACCGTCGGCTGACGCTGCCGCGGCCGGAGGCGGGGGTCAGCGGATCGGCCGACGCATCTCGTCCCGCACGCGCAGGGCCAGCTCCGCGCTCGCCTCCAGGTCCACGTCGTCGGGGTCCTCGCCGGCCACCGCGGGGTCGACCACCAGGACCAGTACGCCGGTGTTGCCGTCGTTCCCGGTGCACTGCGGATGCACCGTCCGCGCCCCGAGATCCTTCCTGGCGAGAAGCTGGCAGGTCACGGTGGTGCCGGAACCGGAGGGACGGAAGTCACGGGGCGGCACGGCCAGCTCGGTGCCGTCGGCCCCGGCGGCCCGCTCCAGCATCGTGTCGCGCGCCCCGTCGGGATCCTTGAAGCGGCCGTACAGGCCCGAGATCGACAGCTGCCCGCCCCCGTTCACCGGGGTGTACATCGCGACGGCCGCCTCGACGTCCCGGGCGCCCGGAGCGCGCTCGGCGTCCCGCGTGAAGGCGCCGTCGGACGCGTCGCAGTGGTCCCGTTCCAGCTCGTAGGCGCCGTCCAGCAGGTTCGGGGGCAGCGTCAGCCGGCACTCGGCGTCCGAAAGAGGCGGAGCCGGAGTCGCCCCGGAGGACCACGAACCCGGCCACGCCCGCCGTCAGCAGGGCGACGGCCCCGGCCACGATCCCGAGGACGAGCCCGATCCGGCGCCCGCGCGCGGGCGCC
>NZ_LIQX01000519.1 GCF_001418475.1 Streptomyces ossamyceticus
TCTCGGGGGCGGGCGGGGTGCCGGTGGTGGAGGTCGCCGTGGCGCTCGCGGTGCGACCGGCCGAGTCGATCACGACGGCCTTGTAGCGCAGGGCCGTTCCGGCGGGGACGTCCTTGCCGACGGTGTGGGTGACCTTGTAGGGGGCGTGGTCGGCGGAGCCCAGCGTCTTCCACCTGCCGTTGCCGGTCTGGGCGGCGAAGACGACGCGGTTGAGCTGACCGCCGTCGACATCCGCGCCGATCTCGACGGTGCCGGTGGCGCCGGCGGCCGGGACCTTGAGGGTGAGGGACGGCTTGGCGGCGGGCTTGCCGAGCTTGCCGGCGGCCTTGAGGACGACGGAGGAACCGGCCGGGACGGTGACGGTGACCTTGCGGTCGGCGTCGCTCTTGACCTGGGCCTTCGTCCCGTAGATGCCCTTGAAGGTCATGCCCGCCGAACCGGTCGCGAAGGTCGCCGACCTGGCGTCGTCCGCGTTGTTGAAGGCGACGACGTACTCGACGCCGGTGCGGGCGTCGGTGCGGGAGAAGGCGTAGACGCCGGCGCCGTCGGCCGCGTAACGCTCGGTCTGGACGCCGTCGGCGAGGGCCGGGTGCGCCTTGCGGAGCCCCGCGAGCGCGCTGATCTGCCGGTAGAGCGGCGCCTTCGTGTCGTAGGCGTCCGTGGCGTGGGTGCGGTCGGTGCCCAGCTGGTCGTCGTCCAGGTAGTCGGCGACCTTGGAGGCGAAGAGGGTCTGGCGGGCGTCCTTGTCGCCGCCGGCGCCGGTGAAGCCCTGCTCGTCGCCGTAGTAGACGACGGGGTTGCCGCGGCTGAGGAACATCAGCTCGTTGGCGAGCCGGTCCTTGGCGAGCAGTTCGGCGTCGGTGGCCTTCGGGTCGTCCTGCTGGAGGAAGGTCCCGATGCGGCCCATGTCGTGGTTGCCGAGGAAGGTGACCTGCTCGTACGCGTTGGCCTTGTCGGTCGTGTACTTGTAGTCGTCGCCGAACACGGCGGCGAGCTTCTCGGCGCTGCCGCCCTGGGAGGCGTACGCCCGGGCCGCGTCCTGGAAGGGGAAGTCGAGCGTGGAGTCGAGGCGGCCCCGGGTGACGTACGGGGAGGTCACGGAGGTGTCGGCGGAGTAGACCTCGCCGAACATGAAGAAGTCGTCCCGGCCCTTCTTCGCCGCGTACGCGTCGAGCGCGGTGGCCCACTGGGTCCAGAACTCGGTGTTGACGTGCTTCACGGTGTCGATGCGGAAGCCGTCGATGCGGAAGTCCCTGACCCACTTCTCGTAGATCTTCTCCATGCCCTCGACGACCTCGGGACGCTCGGTCCACAGGTCGTCGAGGCCGACGAAGTCGCCGTAGGTGGCGGACTCGCCGGCCCAGGTGGAGTCGCCCCGGTTGTGGTACATCGTCGGGTCGTTGAGCCAGGACGGGACCTTGAGGTTCTTCTTCGACGGCGCCACGACGGGCGTCCGGGGGAAGGAGTCCCGGTCGACCTTCGGGAACGCCTTCGCGCCGTCGGCGTAGTCGGCGTCGTCGAAGGGCTTGCCGTCCTTGGTGAGGTAGGGGAAGGCGCCCTTGGAGAGGTAGTCGTAGGACTTCTCCTTGTAGTCGACGACATCGGCCGTGTGGTTGGTGATGACGTCGAAGAAGACCTTCATGCCCTTGGCGTGGGCCTTGGAGATGAGGGTCTCCAGGTCCTTGTTGGTGCCGAAGTGCGGGTCGACCTTGGTGAAGTCGGTGATCCAGTACCCGTGGTAGCCGGCGGAGGCGTTCTCGCCGGTGCCTTGCACAGGCTGGTTCTTGAAGATGGGGGCCAGCCAGATGGCGGTGGTGCCGAGGCCCTTGATGTAGTCGAGCCGCTGGGTGAGGCCCTTCAGGTCGCCGCCCTGGTAGAAGCCCTTGTCGGTGGGGTCATACCCGGTGGCGAGGCGGGAGCCGGTCAGTCCTCCCTTGTCGTTCGCCTTGTCCCCATTGGCGAAACGATCCGGCAGGACGAAGTAGAACTGCTCGCGGGTCAGGTCGTGGCGGGCGGGCTCGGCGGCCAGCTTCGCGTCGGACGGCGGCGGGGGCGGTGCCGCGGCCCCCGCCGCGAGCGGCTGGACGAGCGCCGCGGTCAGCGCGGTCACGGTGACCGCGCCGACCACGGCGGCCCGTTCGGCACGGGCGGTACGGCGCCTCGACGGCGTCGGCCATCTCGGTATCACAGAGGGGCTCCTTGCGATGACGGCTCTGGGGGCGTTGTGAAAGTCCCGCACAACACCCTCTTGTGGGTCCGACCCCGCGCGACCGTATCGCCGCCGAAAGGTTTTCAGCAAGAGGCTTGAAAGCACCGGTAAGTGCTTTCAGTTCACTACGAGAGGGTCAACAGCCGGACTTACCGGCATAGATCGCCAGCGCGGTGTTCGAACCGAGGGTGGCGGTGAACTGACCGGAGCCGTTCACGGACACCGTCGTGTTGTTCTGGACGTTGCAGTACGTGCCGGCCGGGAGCGAGGTCTGGTACGTCCGGGTCAGGCTGCCCGACTCGTGGTTGATGGCCACGAAGCCCTTGCTGCCGCGCCCGAAGGCGATCGCGTCGCCCCCGTTGTCCCACCAGTTGGTGACGGACTCACCGCGCGTGGCGTTCCGGAAGGGCACCATGCGCATGATCTCCGGCCAGGCGTGCTGGCACTTCCAGCCGTCCTGCCAGCAGGCGTTGACGGTGCCGCCGTTGGGCGGCCCGGCGTCCGTGGAGGAGAACTCGTAGCCGGAGTTGATGTCCGGGGCGCCGTACGGGTACGCCAGCATGAAGACGTTGGCGAGGGTGTAGGTGGCGTTGTCCTTGTAGCTGAGCGTGGAGCCGTTGCGCTCGGTGTCGTGGTTGTCGACGAAGACACCGGCGACGGAGCTGTTCATGTAGCCCCAGCCCTCGCCGTAGTTCTTGAGGTAGGCGAGGTTCTCGTTGTTGAAGACCCGCTTCAGGTCGAACGCGTAGCGGAACTCCTGGACGTCGCCGTTGCCGGTGTACTCGGCGGGCTGGACAGCCTCGCCCGCGCCGTAGATGGCCTCCTGCTTCCAGTAGACGGAGGGGTTGGTCAGCCGCGACTTGATGGCGGCGAGGTCGGCGGCCGGGATGTGCTTGGCCGCGTCGATACGGAAGCCGTCGACGCCGTACCCGAGCAGGGTGTTCATGTACCCGGCGATGGCCGAGCGGACGTAGTCCTCGCCGGTGTCCAGGTCGGCGAGGCCCACCAGCTCGCAGTTCTGGACGTTGCCGCGGTCCTGGTAGTTGGTGATCTGCGCGGTGCAGTTGTCGAAGTCGAACGAGGAGTACAGACCGGGGTAGGTGTACTTCGTGTACGACGAGCCGCCGGTGCCGGTGCCGCTGCCCGCCGCCATGTGATTGACGACGGTGTCCACGACGACCTTCACACCGGCGGCATGACACGTGTCGACCATGTTCTTGAAGGCGGTGGCGTCACCGAGCCGGCCCGCGATGCGGTAGCTCACGGGCTGGTAAGACGTCCACCACTGCGAGCCCTGTATGTGCTCGGCGGGCGGTGAGACCTGGACGTTTCCATAGCCGTTGGGGCCGAGGGTGGTGGTGCACTCCTTGGCGACCGAGGCGAATGTCCACTCGAAGAGGACGGCGGTGACGTCCTTCGTGCCGGGCGGGGAGGCGTAGGCGCTGCCCGTGGGGACGGCGAGCGCGAGGGACGCTCCCGCCGCGAGGGCGAGTGCGCCGGAGAGGGTTCTGCTGGCCATGTGGGGTCCTTCTCCGTTGAAGGGGTCCTGGGGGGCTCCGAAGGGGAGTTCGGAGGCCGGTGCACGCAAGATCGGTTGCCGTTTCTTGCTGCAAGATGGCTGAAAACTTTCAACCGACCAGAAGGTACGAGGCAGTTCGTAGAACGGTCAACCCTCCCGACACACGTTCTTCACCGCCACGAAATGTCTTCACGGATACAGGGGTTGGGGAAGAAGGGCGGGAGTGCTCAGCGCAGGTACTCGGGGGCGAACTGAGTAGGTGCGCTCTGTCGGGCGGCGCCGCGCGGCCGGGACGCTGATGGCATGACTCGACGACAGAGCAACCCCGCCGCCCAGCTGTTGACGGTTCTCGTGCTGGCAGTGGCGTCATCGGCGATGTGGGCCGCCTGGCTGGGCTGGGACCAGCGGCGGGATGTGCACCCCGACGGTTCGACGACCGGACCGTACGAGGCGTGGCAGGTGATCGGGCTGGTACTGACCCTGCTCGCGGCGGTGTACTGGGCGGCGTCGCACCGGTACTTCGTGGGCGCGGTGGCCGGGACCACGGCCGGGCTGACCGTCGCCTCGTTCTACGACTGGTCGGACGACGCGAGCGGCCTCTACGGCATCGGCGTGGGCCTGGTCATGCTGGGGAGCCTCGCCGCCACGGCCTCCGTCTCCGCGGTGATCGCCGCGGCGCGGGGAGACGGCGGCCGGGTCACGGCGTGACGGCCGTGCCCGCGGACCACGGCTGAGGCCCGCCACCCCTTCCGGGGCGGCGGGCCTCAGTGGTCGTTCCGGTCAGGCCGTCGTCCACCACACGGTGGTGTCCGCCGGCAGCTTCGCCTCGTCCCCGGCGACGGTCGGCTCGCCGCTGGCGACGAGGACCCGGCCGTACGCGGGGATCGTGACCGACTCGCCCGTGGTGTTGGCGACGCACACGAAGTCGCCCCGGCGGAAGGCGAGGACGCCCTCGGGGGCCTTCAGCCACTCGACGGAGTCGCCCGCGCCGAGGGCGGGCTGCTCACGGCGGACGGCGAGCGCGGTGCGGTACAGCTCCAGGGTGGAGCCCGCGACGCCCGTCTGCGCCTCGACGCTCAGGTCGCCCCACTCGGCGGGCTGCGGCAGCCAGGAGCCGCCCGCGCCGAAGCCGTACGAGGACCCGGTGCGGGTCCACGGGATCGGCACCCGGCAGCCGTCGCGGAAGCCGTCCTGGCCGGCGCCCCGGAAGTAGGCGGGGTCCTGGCGCACCTCGTCGGGCAGGTCGACGACGTCCGGGAGGCCCAGCTCCTCGCCCTGGTAGACGTAGGCCGAGCCGGGCAGCGCCAGCATCAGCAGCGTCGCCGCACGGGCGCGCCTGAGGCCCAGCTCGCGGTCGCCGGCGAGGCGGATCTGCGTCCCGAGGCCCGGCTCGTTGGCGAAGCGGGTGGCGTGGCGGGTCACGTCGTGGTTGGACAGCACCCAGGTGGCGGGCGCGCCCACGGGGCGCATCGCGTCGAGGGTGCGGTCGATGACCACCTTCAGCTCGGCCGCGTCCCAGTCGGTGCCGAGGTACTGGAAGTTGAACGCCTGGTGGAGCTCGTCCGGGCGGACGTAGTTCGCGGTGCGCTCGACGGTCGGGGTCCACGCCTCGGCCACGAAAATGCGTTCCCCGGCGTACTCGTCGAGCACCAGACGCCACTCGCGGTAGATGGCGTGCACGCCATCTTGGTCGAAGAACGGCATGACATCGTTGCCCAGCAGTTTCAGCTGCTCGTGGGAGCCGAGGTCGGGCAGACCGTCGGCCTTCACCAGGCCGTGCGCCACGTCGATGCGGAAGCCGTCGACACCCATGTCGAGCCAGAAGCGCAGGATGGAGCGGAACTCGTCGCCGACGGCCGGGTGCTCCCAGTTGAAGTCGGGCTGCTCGGGCGCGAAGAGGTGCAGGTACCACTCCCCCGGTGTGCCGTCGGGCTCCGTCACCCGGGTCCAGGCCGGACCGCCGAAGATCGACTCCCAGTCGTTCGGCGGGAGTTCGCCGCTCTCGCCCTGGCCGGGGCGGAAGTGGTAGCGGTCGCGCAGCGGCGAGCCGGGCCCCTCCGCCACCGCACGCTTGAACCATTCGTGGTGGTCGGAGGAGTGGTTGGGGACGAGGTCGACGATGACGCGCAGGCCCAGGTCGTGGGCGTCGCGGATGAGGGCGTCGGCGTCCAGCAGATTGCCGAACATGGGGTCGACGGCGCGGTAGTCGGCGACGTCGTACCCGGCGTCGGCCTGCGGGGAGGCGTAGAAGGGGGACAGCCAGACGGCGTCCACACCGAGGTCACGCAGGTAGGGCAGGCGGGAGCGTACGCCCTCCAGGTCGCCCATGCCGTCGCCGTTGCTGTCGGCGAAGCTGCGCGGGTAGACCTGGTAGATCACCGCGTCCCGCCACCAGTCGCGGCGGGAGGCGACCGTGGCGAGCGCGGAGTTGTCGGCCGGGTCGATGGCGGAGTGCTGGCTCATGACGTCCTTGGTACGTAAGGGAGTGCGGGGCATCGGAGTCTCGGATCGGTCGACGAGGCGGCCGCGGTGACAGCGGGGTCGGATGGGCACCGCGGCCGCCACCCGTACGACAAGGCGTACGGGAGTCTTCGGGGGTGGCGGGCTCAGCCCTTGGTGCCACCTGCGGTCAGACCCGTGACCAGGTTCTTCTGCACGAGGTAGAAGAACGCGGAGACGGGGATCGCGACGAGGACCGCCGTGGCGAACATGAGGTTCTGCTGGGCGTCGTGCTCACTGACGAAGCTCTGCAGGCCGACCGCGAAGGTGTACTTCGTGTCCGACAGCATGAACGTCGAGGCAAAGGCGACCTCCCCGAACGCGGTGATGAAGCTGTAGAACGCGGCCACCGCCAGCCCGGGCTTGGCGAGCGGCAGGATGAGCCGCGCGAACGTGCCGAAGGGGGTCAGCCCGTCGACGCGTCCGGCCTCGTCGATCTCGAACGGGATCGTGTCGAAGTACCCCTTCAGCAGCCATGCGCAGTACGGCACGGCCGTCGAGCAGTAGACGAGGATGAGACCAAGGTAGCTGTCGATGAGCTGGAGTTCCGACAGGATCTCGTACATCGGCACCATCAGTACGGCAACCGGGAACATCTGGGTCACCAGGAGCACCCACATGAACTTGCGGTAACCCGGGAACCGCATGCGGGAGACCGCGTAGCCGGTGGTCGCGGAGATCAGCACACCGATGACGGTCGTGCCGAGCGACACGACGAGGGTGCTGACCAGCCAGTCGAAGAACGCCGTCTTCTGCAGCACGAACGCGTAGTTGTCGAACGTCATCTTGCCGGGGATGCGCCCGGGGTGCAGATAGTCGTCCTTGTCCGGGCCGAGGGAGAGGAAGACCAGCCAGGCGATCGGGAAGAGCGCGATCAGGCTCGCCACGATGAGGACGGCGTGCGAGGTGAGGGAGCCGGCGAGGCCGCGCCCGCGCGACCGGCGCGCGGCAGCGGTCGGCGCGGGCGAGGGGTCCGCCGCAGCCGTGGTCTTGACGGTCGTGGTGCTCATGGGGGCTCCTGCCTCAGATCGCGAGCTGCTGCTCATCGCGGTTCAGCCAGCGGCGGTAGACGGAGGTGAAGACGATCAGGATGGCCAGCAGCAGGATGCCGTAGGCCGCCGACTGTGCGAAGTCACGCGGCTGCTGCCCGAAGCCGAGGTAGTACGCCCAGGTCACGAGGATCTGCGCCTCGGGCGCGGTGTCGCCGAACAGCAGGAAGATGACGGCGAACTGGTTGAAGGTCCAGATCACCCCGAGCAGGACGACGGTGGAGCTGACCGAGCGCAGACCCGGCAGGGTGACGTACCGGAAGCGCTGCCAGGCGCTCGCGCCGTCCATCTCGGCGGCCTCGTACAGGGAGGAGTCGATGGACTGGAGGCCGCCGAGCAGCGAGACCATCATGAACGGCACACCGCACCAGGTGTTCACCATGATCGCGGCGAACCGCTGCCAGAAGGTGTCCTCCAGCCACAGCGGGGCCGGCAGGTGCAGGGCTTCGAGGACGGCGTTGATGATGCCGCCGTCGGCGAGCATGAACCGCCAGCCGAACACGGTGACGAAGGTGGGCACCGCCCACGGCAGGACCAGGATCAGCCGGTAGAAGGTGCGGCCGCGCAGCTTCTGGTTGAGCAGCAGTGCGAGGCCGAGGCCGATGACGTAGTGCAGGGTGACGCAGAGCGCCGTCCAGACGATCGTCCAGACGAAGTGCGACCAGAAGCGGTCGTACGCGGTCGGGCCCCAGAGGATGTCGGCGTAGTTGTCGAAGCCGATGAACTCGTAGGTCGCCTCGATGTGGTTGACGCCGATGGTACGCGCCGAGTTGAGGCTGTTGGCGTTGGTGAGCGTGAGGTAGAAGCCGCGGACCAGCGGATACACCACGAGGACACCGAGCACGACGATCACCGGGGCGATCATCGCGTAGGCGTACCAGTGGCGCTGGTAGGAGTGCTTCAGACGCGACAGGGGACCTGGGCGCCCGCCCGGCTCACCGCGGCGCTTGCCGGTCGCTCGGTCGATGGCGACTGTCATCGTTCGACACCTTCTGGAAGATCACTGGAAGATCGGGCTGGGCTGGTACGCGGGCCGGTGGCCGCCGCGTCCGTCCCTCGACAGGTCGGTCGGACGCGGCGGCCACGCGGGGTCACTTGCTGTAGTCCGGGACCAGCTTGGCGATCGAGGTCTCCGCGCTGCTCAGGCCCTTGTCCAGGGACTTCTTGCCACCGGCGATGGCGAGCAGCTCGGTGTCGAGCGGGCCCCACAGCGAGCTGTACTCGGGCAGCTCGGGACGCGGCTGGGCGGCGGGGAGGACCGTCTGGTAGCCGGCGATGCCCGGGTCGGCCTTGACCTCGGTGGTGTAGGCGTCGTCACGCGTGGGCAGCGTGGAGTTCTTCAGGGCGATGGTCTCCTGGGACTTCGCCGAGGTCATGAACTTCACGAACTTCAGCGAGGCCTCCTGGTGCGCCTTGTCGGAGCCGGCGTAGACCGAGAGGTTGTGGCCGCCGGTCGGGGCGCCCGCCTTGCCGGTGGAACCGGCCGGGACGGTGGCGATGCCCAGGTTGGCCTTGTCCTTGAACGCGGCGCCCTTGTAGAAGTTCGTGATCTCCCACGGGCCCTGGATGATCGAGGCGACCTTGCCGTTGACGAAGGCGTCCTGGATGTGGGCGTAGGCGTCGGCGGTGGTGTCCGCCTTGTGCAGGCCCTTGCCGTCGAACAGGCTCAGCCAGGTCTCGTAGCCCTTCACGGCCGCGGGGGACTTGACCGTGACCTTCTTGGCGGCGACGTCGACGGTGTCGGCGCCCTCACCGTAGAGGAAGGGCTGGGCGTAGTACGCCTGGGTGGAGCCCCAGTAGCCGTCGACGCCGGTCTTGCTCTTGATGGTGGCGGCGGCCTTCTTCAGGTCCGCCCAGCTCTTGGGGGCCTCCTTGATGCCGGCCTTCGCGTAGAGCTCCTTGTTGTAGACCAGCGCGAGGGTGTCGGTGACGAACGGGACGCCGTAGGTCTTGCCGTCGTACTGGGCCTGCTTGATCAGGTTGGGCTGGAACTTGTCCTGGTCCGCGAGGGCGTCGGTGCCGTCCAGCGGCAGGAAGAAGCCCTTCTTGGCGAAGGCGGGCGTCCAGCCGACCTCGGAGCGCAGGATGTCCGGGGCGCCCTTGGAGCCGGCGGCGGTGTCGAACTTGTTCTGCGCCTGGTCGAAGGGCACGTTGACGTACTTGACCTTGATGTCCTTGTTGGCGGCCTCGAACTCCTTGACCAAGGCCTTGTACGTCGGTGCCTCATTGGTGGCGTTGGACGTGTCCCACCAGGTGATGGTGACCGGACCGCCGGCCGAGTCGCCGCTGTCACTTCCGCCGCAGGCCGTCGCCGCGAGGGCGAGGGACGCCACCAGCGCGGTGGCCGCTATGCCACGCCGCATGAGATCTCCTTGAGGGTTAAGCCCGTGTGCTGGAGAAGGGCCCCGTCCGCCGCTTCCTCCGAGTGCCGGCGCGCCGTTGCCGCCGCCGGGCGTGGCCGAACGTAACAGCGATGTAAGCCGGACGAAAGACCTTGCTGCAAAAAAGTGCAAGAAGCGGTGATGGTTACTCCGCCGTGACCTGCACTCAACTCCCCCGCGACCCGGTATCGGGGCCGATCAAGGAGGGTGTGGGCGGTCGTGAAAGACTCTGCAAGCTCTTGCCACACCGGGGCAGGGACGGCAATCATCAGCCCGTCAGCTCTTGCGAAATCCATCTCTTCGCGCAGGGGCACCCCCACGGACACCGACCAGAATCACGAGGGACCGCGATGACGCAGCAGCCCGCAGCGGGCCGCACCCCCGCCCGCACCCGACGCCGGGCCGGTGGGCAAGCGGATGCCCGGCCGGTACAGTCCGGTCCTGTGACCACACGGCTTGCCGACATCGCGACCCAGGCGGGGGTCAGCGAGGCGACTGTCAGCCGCGTCCTGAACGGGAAGCCGGGCGTCGCCGCGACCACTCGCCAGTCCGTCCTGGCCGCCCTCGACGTCCTGGGCTACGAGCGGCCGGTACGGCTGCGGCAGCGCAGCGCGGGTCTGGTGGGCCTCATAACCCCGGAGCTGGAGAACCCGATATTCCCGGCGCTGGCCCAGGTCATCGGGCAGGCGCTGACCCGGCAGGGATACACCCCGGTCCTCGCCACCCAGACTCCCGGTGGATCCACCGAGGACGAGCTGACGGAGATGCTCGTCGACCGTGGCGTCGCCGGCATCATCTTCGTCTCCGGACTGCACGCGGACACCTCCGCGGACATGCAGCGTTATGAGCAACTGCGCGCACAGGGTGTGCCGTTCGTGCTCGTCGACGGGTTCTCCCCCAAGGTGCAGGCGCCTTTCATCTCGCCGGACGACCGGGCGGCGATGAGTCTCGCGGTGACGCATCTGGCATCGCTGGGCCACACCCGCATCGGCCTGGCCCTCGGCCCCAAGCGGTTCGTGCCCGTGCAGCGCAAGATCGAGGGGTTCGTCCGCACGATGCAGGAGCTGCTGGGTCTGGAGGCCGCGGTCATCGAGACCGAGCTGGTCCAGCACTCCCTCTACACACTGGAGGGCGGTCAGGCGGCGGCGACGGCGCTCATGGACCGGGACTGCACGGCGGTGGTGTGCGCGAGCGACATGATGGCGCTGGGCGCGATCCGGGCGGCCCGGCAGCGGGGTCTGGACGTCCCCCGCGACGTCTCGGTGGTGGGCTTCGACGACTCGCCTCTGATCGCCTTCACCGACCCGCCGCTGACGACGATCCGCAAGCCGGTCCCCGCGATGGGCCAGGCGGCGGTGCGCACGTTGCTGGAGGAGATCGGCGGGACTCCGGCGCCGCACAGCGAGTTCGTTTTCATGCCGGAGCTGGTGGTGCGGGGGTCGACCGCTTCGGCACCCGGGGATCGCAGTCGTACTTAAGACGGAGAGAACGGGGGTGGGGACAATACGTGCGTATGAGACGACCCCTGGTGATACCCCGGAGAATGTGCGGAGAGAACCCGACCAGAGGATGATCGGTGGGGGATGGCTTATCTGGCAGACTCTGTGCCCATGGGTGAAACGACCGTGACGACACTGGAGGAAGGCCGGGAGCAGGCCGCTCCGCGGTCCGTCACGGACGCGCCGGAGCAAGGGCGTCTGCACCGGCTGAGGGCTCCGCGCCGCCCGCGTGTCTGGTTCGAGATCCTGCTGATCGCGGTGAGCTACTGGACGTACTCGCTGATCCGCAACGCGGTCCCGGAGCAGAAGGCCCAGGCCCTCACCAACGCCGACTGGATCTGGAAGGTCGAGCACCACCTGGGGATCGCCGTCGAGCAGACGATCAACCATGGGGTGAACTCGGTCACATGGCTGATCGTCGGCATGAACTACTACTACGCGACGCTGCACTTCGTGGTCACGCTCGGTGTCCTGGTGTGGCTCTACCGTAGTCATCCCGGTCGTTACGCGGCGACGCGTCTGGTGCTGTTCGCGACGACGGCGGTGGCCCTGGTCGGCTACTACTTCTATCCGCTGGCCCCGCCGCGCCTGATGACCGGCGAGCACTTCATCGACACGGTCGTGGTGCACCAGACCTGGGGCTCCATGGCGTCCGGCGACCTGAAGAACATGTCCAACCAGTACGCGGCCATGCCCTCCATGCACATCGGCTGGTCCCTGTGGTGCGGCCTGACGATCTTCGCGCTGGCCTCGGTGCCGTGGGTGCGGGTGCTGGGCCTCCTCTACCCGGCGCTGACGCTCGTGGTCATCGTCGCCACCGCCAACCACTTCTGGCTGGACGCGGTCGGCGGCCTGCTCTGCCTGGCCTTCGGCTACGCGGTGGCACGGCTCTGGTACGGATCGATGCCGTACGCGCTGCCGCGCCAGGTGACCGCGGGCGACGGGGGCCGCATGATGGCGCCGGTGAAGGCGTAGCGCGGCGTACCGCGCCCGCCCGGCGGCACCGCCGGGTTCAGCCCAGGTGGAGGCGGTCGGCGGGGCCAGCGTCGGTGAACGCGGCGGACCTGCTGACGGGCCCGGACGCGGAGCGGCTGACGGCGTGCGGGTCCCCTCCGTGCAACCGGTACCTGCTGCGGCACGGGCGCCGGCAGTGGTGCTCGACGCGGTGCGGGGACCGGGTACGAGCGGCGCGCGCGTACGCGCGGCGGACGCAGGGCGCCTGGTAGCTCGGGGCCGTGGGGTGCGTGGGCGGGTGCGGGTGAGTGGGGGTTGTTCGCGCAGTT
>NZ_LIQX01000052.1 GCF_001418475.1 Streptomyces ossamyceticus
CTGCCAGGTGCCGCCGAAACGGCGCCGGATCTCCTGGAGCGGCCCGTCGAGGACGATACGGCCGTGGTTGATGAGGACGACCCGCTCGGCGAGCCGGGCGACCTCGGTCATGTCGTGCGTGGTGAGCAGTACGGTCCGCTCCCGCTCCTCGACCTGGTGCCGCAGGAACCGCCGGACCTGCTCCTTCACGACCACGTCCATGCCGATGGTGGGTTCGTCGAGGAAGACGACAGGAGGGTCGTGCAGCAGGGAGGCGGCGAGATCGCACCGGACGCGCTGCCCGAGGGACAGGTGCCGGACGCGGGTGTCCCAGAACTCGGAGAGTTCGAGCAGCTCGTCGTACTCGTCGATGCGCTCCCGGTACCGGTCCTCGGGGACGCCGTAGATGTCGCGGAGGATCGCGAACGACTCCCGGGCGGGCAGGTCCCACCACAACTGGGTCCGCTGCCCGAAGACGGCGCCGATGTTGTGGGCGTTGCGCTCCCGGTCCCGATGGGGCACGACGCCGGCGACGAGAGCCTCGCCGGAGGTGGGGGTGAGGATGCCGGTGAGCATCTTGATCGTGGTGGACTTGCCGGCCCCGTTGGGCCCGAGGAGTGCGACCAACTCCCCTCTGCCGACACGGAAGTCGACGTCCCGCACCGCGACCTTGGCCACGCGCTCCGGGCTGACGAGCGACCGGAGCGCCCCGCCGAGCCCTGGCCGGCGCACGGTCGTATGAAACACCTTGGACAACCCGCGCGCCTCGATCACCGCGTTCAATGGCATCACATCCGTTCTGCTCGGCCCCCTGCCACACGGGCGGTGCCCGCCGGGCAGTACCGCGCTCCGACAACCATCCGGACGCCACCCGAGATCCCTTCCAACATCCCGTCCGAAATCCCGAACACCGTCCGACACAACGGCGCCGATGCTAGGCCCCTCCCCCCGACGGGGAGAACCGAATTACCAACCCCAAACAGATCCGACCGCCCCACCACCACCCGCTACACTGACGGCGGCGAAGCACCACACCACGCCACCCCGCCTTCGTAGCTCAGGGGATAGAGCACCGCTCTCCTAAAGCGGGTGTCGCAGGTTCGAATCCTGCCGGGGGCACCAGGCAAAAGGCCCCGGACCGATCATGGTCCGGGGCCTTTGACATCCACTTCTGACATCAACGAGGACGGTCACTCACAACCGGCCGCCGTTTGAGCAGCCGATCCATGTGACTGATCGCCTCGCGCTGGGTGTCCTGCACTACGTGCGTGTACACGTCCATGGTGATGCTGATCTGGCTGTGACCGAGGATCTCCATCACGACGCGGGGCGCGACTCCGGCCGCCGTGAGGAGGGTGGCCGTGCCATGGCGAGCGTCATGGAGCCGGATCACGCGAAGGCCGGCGGACTCGGCGACGCGAGTGAAGGAGCGGTAGACGTTCCGCGGCTCGACCTGGCGACCGGTACGGGTCGTGAAGACGTAGCCCGACTCGTGCCACTGCTCCCCCGCCTTGACGCGCGCGGCCGACTGCCGCATCCGATGCCAGCGCAATGGGGCAATGCAGAGCGCGGGCAGCGGGACGACGCGTCGACGGCGGCTCTTGGGGTCGTCGTCGTACAGGACGCCACGGCGCCGCTGGGTCTGCTGACGGACGTAGAGCACGCGGTTGTCGAGGTCCAGGTCGGACCAGCGGAGACCGATGATCTCTCCCCGGCGCAGGCCCATGGCGATGGCAAGCATGAAGGCCGCGTAGAGCGGGTCTTTGCGGGACGCGGCGAGGAAGGCGAGCGTCTCGTCCAGGCTCCAGGGCTTCAACTCCCGGTTGTCCGTACGGGGCGGCTCGACAAGCTTGGCGACGTTTCGCGTAATCAGCTCCTCGCGGCAGGCGGAGGACAGCGCGGAACGCAGAACGCGGTGCGACTCCTTGGCCGTTGCCGCGGTGGTCTCCTTCTCCAGACGGACGAGAAAGCGGCGCACGTCGGCGACGGCGAGGGATTCGAGCCGCTTGGAGCCGAGCAGCGGCACCAGGTAGAGCCGGACGTGCGACTCGTACTTGTCGTACGTGCTGAGCTTCCGCCGAGGCTTGATCACGTTGTCCAGCCAGTACGGCAGCCACTCCGAGAGCTTGGCCGAGCGAGTCGGCACGGGCACGCCCTGGTCGACCTTGGCGAGCAGCTCCCGGCGCTTGGTGTCGCACTCCTGCCAGGTCTTGCCGTAGGCGAACTTCCGGGCGCGGGTGCCGTCCGGCTGGAGCACGTATACGGCGCACTGATAGCGGCCGTCCTTGCGCTTGGTGATCGTGCCCGCCCCGTTCGGGTTGCGCTTGCGCTGGCCGGCCATCAGGCTGCCGCCTCCATTTCGCTGGTGATGTACTCGCGGACGGCCCGCACGGGAATGCGACGGCACCGGCCGATGGTGATCGAGGGCAGACGACGCGAGCGGATGAGGTCATAGACCGTGGAGCGACCGAGCTTGAGCCGCGCCATCACGTCAGGCACCGTCAGCAGTTCGTCGTCATGCATGAGTGGGTTCTCCTTCCGTTCCGGGGGCGGGTTCGAGGGATTCGGCGAGCCAGGCTTCGGTGTCGGTCAGGCCGGTTCCGGCGAAGACCCAGTGCGCGAGGACGTACGTCGTGGCGTTCTCGCGCTCGGGCAGCGCGGCAGCGGCTTGGGCGCGGCGCCATTGGGCGCGGGCGTCGCGGAGGGCGCCGAGGGTGGTGGAGTAGCGGCGGGACTTGGTGGAGAAGTGGCCGCGGAAGCCGAGCATGTGGGCCCAGGCGCGCAGACGGAGGTGTTCGAGGTCCTTGCGGGCGCCGAGGGTCCAGGCGGTTCTGATGAGGCGGCGGGCGTGGTCGCTGATGTCGAGCTGAGCGAGTTCGGCGGCGAACCTCAGCGGCCGGTCGAGAGCTCCCGTGGCGGTCTCGGCACCCTTGGTCGCGTACTTGGCGATGTACGCCGCTACGGCCCGTTCGGTCAGTTCCTGGCCGTCGTTGAAGTCGGCGGATTGGATGGTGCGGACGTCGAGTTGGCGGCCGAAGGTGACGGTGTGGGTGCGGCCGTCGATGACCGGTCCGTCCACGCGGACCTTGGCCGCAGCCGCCTCGATGGCGTCCGTGAGCAGCTCAGCGGTAGCCCAGGTCGGGGGCGGGGTGTCTGCGCCGGTGGGGCCGTCGATGCGGATGACGGCGTGGAAGTGGACGGCGCCGCGCTTTTGGTACTCGGCGACCTTGGCGAAGGAGACGCGGGCGTGTTCGCGGAAGCGGCGTTGTGACAGGCC
>NZ_LIQX01000520.1 GCF_001418475.1 Streptomyces ossamyceticus
GGCAAGAATGAACGACCAACCCACCCCACCCATCCCTCACCCGCAACGACTCGGGAAGGGGCACCCGTTCCGCCAGTGGAAGACGTGGAAGATACCCGGCACCGAACTGACCCTGACCGGATACTCACGGGCCAACGACAAGACGTTCTTCCACATCCCCGAACTCCGCTGCAGCCTCGACGCGGGCCTGGCGGAAGGCCGGCAGGTGGAGTCGGTGTTCCTGACGCACACCCACCTCGACCATTCCAAGGACCTGGACTACCTGGCCGCCAGGGACGGGGGCGTGGACATCTACCTCCCGGCCGAAGCGGAACCGTACGCGGAGGCCTACCTGCGCGCCGCGACCGAACTGAACCACGGACCGACGTTCGATCCGTCCCGCGCCCCGGAGTACCGCCTGCACGGCGTGCGACCAGGTGACGAGTTCACCCCGGGCGGCCGAAGCAACTACACGGTCCGGGTGGTCGAGTGCCTGCACAAGGTGCCGTGTGTGGGCTACTGCTTCGCGGAGAAGAAGAAGATCCTCAAGCCGGAGTTCGAAGACCTGAAGACGTCGATGCTGGCGGCGGGCCAGGGAAGGGAATTCGGCCGGCTCATCGCACAGAGACGAAAGGACGACGGTGACGCCGCGATCTACGAGGAAGGGACCCGCCCCCTCTTCGCGTTCCTCGGAGACACACACGCGAGCGTCTTCACCCGAAACCCGTGGCTGTTCGACTACCCGGTCATCATCACCGAGTGCACCTACCTGGACGACGCCCAGATCCCCCGGGCCCGCCAGGTCGGCCACACCGTATGGAGCGAACTCCGCCCGGTGATCGAGTCCCACCCGGACACCGTCTTCGTCCTGACGCACTTCAGCCTGCGCCACTCCGACCGAGAGATCATCGACTTCTTCAACCACGAACCAACCACAGGAGCGACCCCCCACCCGGACAACCTCGTCATCTGGGCCCACCCGGAAAGCCACCTACCAGAACAACACCAACAACACACCTGAACCGGGGCTCCAGCGAAGCCGCCCACAGCAAAAACCCCAGATCAGATTCCTGACCTGGGGTTTCAAGTGGAGCCGCCTTCGGGATTCGAACCCGAGACCTACGCATTACGAGTGCGTTGCTCTGGCCATCTGAGCTAAGGCGGCGCGCCGTCCGCACTATGGTGCGATCAGCAACGTCGGTAAGTCTACACAGTTTCTGGGGTGCTCCGAACCAGGGTCCGGAGCACCCCAGCGGCCCGGCCGCGCGCAGCCTGGGGCGGGGTCGCACGCCTCGCCCCCTCCGCGGGCCGGGGCGCGCGTCAGGACGGTGAGCAGCGCTTTCCCTCCGTGGGAGGCGTGCCGCGCAGCAGGTACGTGTTGATCGCCGAGTCGACGCAGTCGCTGCCCCTCCCGTACGCGGTGTGCCCGTCTCCGTCGTAGGTGAGGAGGCGGGCGGAGGAGAGCTGGGAGGCCAGGGCCCAGGCCCAGCGGTACGGCGTGGCGGGGTCACGGGTGGTGCCGACCACGACGATCGGGGCGGCGCCCTTCGCCTCGATCCGGTGCGGTCCCCCCGTCGGCTTCACCGGCCAGTACGCACAGTTCAGCGAGGCCCACGCCAGGGCCCGGCCGAACACCGGGGACGCCTTCTCGAACGCGGGCAGCGCCCGTTCCACCTCGTCCGGCGTGGCGTAGGCGGCCGGCAGGTCGAGGCAGTTCACAGCCGCGTTGGCGTACATCAGGTTGGAGTAGTCGCCGTCGGCCTCCCGCTCGAAGTAGCCGTCGGAGAGGGCCAGCAGTCCGGCGCCGTTCTGGTCCCGGACAGCCTGTGTGAGGGCCTGGCGGAGCCGTGGCCACGCCCCCTCGTCGTACATCGCCGCGATCACCCCCGTCGTCGCCAGGGACTCTCCCAGTTTCCGTCCGCCCGCCTCACCGGTCGGCAGGGGCCGCG
The DNA here is from genome assembly GCF_001418475.1 of Streptomyces ossamyceticus. GTDB lineage: Bacteria > Actinomycetota > Actinomycetes > Streptomycetales > Streptomycetaceae > Streptomyces > Streptomyces ossamyceticus. The sequence continues at coordinate 1,929 of NZ_LIQX01000520.1, forward strand.
CGTCCAGGCGCTCGAAGAGGGCGCTCAGGTTGGTGCCGACCTGTGCCGGCGTGCGCCCCAGCGGGCAGTCGTCCCTGCGCGCGCAGTCCTCCGCGAACGCCTGGAACGCCGTCTCGAAGCCCGCCGTCTGCTCCTGGTTCAGCCGGTCCGCGCTCAGCGACGGGTCCAGCGCCCCGTCCAGCACCAGTCGGCCGGCCCGCTCCGGGAACAGGCCCGTGTAGGTCGCGCCGAGGAACGTCCCGTACGAGGCGCCGACGTACGTCAGCTTCCGGTCCCCGAGCACGGCCCGCAGGACGTCCATGTCGCGGGCCGCCTCGACCGTGGACACATGCCGCAGCAGCTTCGGAGACCGCGCTCCACACCCTTCCGCGAACCGCTTGTACGCCGCGACCAGCGCGTCCTTCTCCGCCCCGTCGTCCGGGGTGAGGTCCGTCCGCGTGTACGCGTCCATGTCGCGTCCGGTGAGGCACTCGACCCCCTCGCTGCCGGCCACGCCCCGCGGGTCGACGGCGACCATGTCGTACCGCGCGCGGATCTGCGCGGGGTAGGCGATGCCCGCGTAGCCCTGGAGGTAGCCGATGGCCGAGCCGCCCGGACCGCCCGGGTTGACCAGCAGTGAACCGAGCCGTTCCCCCGGGCCGGTGGCCTTCTTGCGCGAGACCGCCAGCTTGATGTCGCCCTCGCCGGGGTTCGCGTAGTCCAGAGGCGCCTTCAGCGTGGCGCACTGGAAGCCGGGCACCTCGCAGTCGCGCCAGCGCAGCTTCTGCTCGTAGTACGGCGCGAGCGCGGCGGGCGTCGCGCGGGGCAGCGGGCCGAGCGCGGGCGCCCCGTCGTCCGCCGTGGCCGCCCGGCTCGCGCCGCCGGAGGAACAGGCCGACACGAGCAGCGCCGCGGCGGCGAGCAACGCGCCGCCGACACGTGAGGACCGATTCGGCCGGGAAGTACGCCTGGTTCGCATCTCGCGAGCGTAACCACAGGCACCCAAATGATCACGAACGGCGACGAATGCTCCTCGTACGAGTGGCGCGGTCAACCGAACGCCCGTCGGTACTCACCCGAACGCCCCGCCACCACTGCCCCGGACGCCGCCACCCCTACTCGCCCGAGCCACCGAGCGCGTCCCTCACCACCGTCAGCCGGACCGCAGAGCCATGGTCATGGCCTCCACCGCCAGCAGCGGGGCGACGTTGCGGTCCAGCGCCTCCCGGCAGGCCGCGATCGCGTCGATCCGCCGCAGCGTCGCCTCGGGCGTCCCGTTGCGGGCCATCCGTTCCAGCACGTCCTGGACCTCGATGTTGGCGAGGGCGACCCGCGACCCCAGTTGCAGGGCCAGCACGTCCCGGTAGAAGCCGGTGAGCTCGGTCAGCGCCAGATCCAGGCTGTCCCGCTGGGCCCGGGTACGGCGCCGCTTCTGCTTGTCCTCCAGGTCCTTCATCACGCCCGCCGTGCCGCGCGGCATCCGCCCGCCCTGCACGGCCCCGAGCGCCGTCTTCAGCTCCTCGGTCTCCTTGGTGTCGACCTCTTCCGCCAGCTGCTTGGACTCCTCGGAGGCGGCGTCCACCAGCTCCTGCGCGGCCTTGAAGCATCCGCCGATGTCCTCGATCCGCAACGGCAGCTTCAGTACGGCGGCTCTCCGCTCCCGGGCCCGAGGATCGGTCGCCAGCCGACGCGCCCGTTCGATGTGCCCCTGGGTGGCCCGGGCGGCGACCGCGGCCGCCTCCGGCTCGATGCCCTCACGCCGTACGAGCATGTCCGCCACGGCGTCCACCGACGGCGTGAGCAGCCCGACGTGCCGGCACCGCGAGCGAATGGTCGGCAGCACGTCCTCCAGCGAGGGCGCGCACAGCAGCCAGACCGTACGGGGGGCGGGCTCCTCCACGGCCTTGAGGACCGCGTTCGCCGACTTCTCGTTCAACCGCTCGGCGTCCTCGACGAGGATGACCTGCCACCGCCCGTTCGCGGGCGACGTGAACGACTTGCGGACCGTGTCCCGCATGTCCTCGGCGAGGATCTGCGTGCCGACGGCCGCGACGGTCGTCACGTCGGCGTGCGTCCCCACCAGCGCCGTGTGGCACCCGTCGCAGAACCCGCACCCCGGGCTCCCCCCGAGCGCCCGGTCCGGACTCACGCACTGCAACGCCGCCGCGAACGCCCGCGCCGCCGTGTTCCGGCCCGCTCCCGGGGGCCCGGTGAACAGCCAGGCGTGCGTCATCTTCGAGGCCTCGGGAGGCGGCCCCCCCGTCTCCGCCGCCGTGACGATGGCATCCGCGTCCCGGGCGGCCGCGTCCAGCTGCCCGCTCAGCCGCTCCTGCCCCACCAGGTCGTCCCACACGGTCATGCCCCCACCGCCCTCCGTCCCAAGCACCGACCCCGAACCCGTCGCCCCCATTCTGCGCGACCCCACTGACACCACCGAACCGACGGCAAGGCCGGACCACGGACGCGCCCCCTTCCG
>NZ_LIQX01000521.1:0-159 GCF_001418475.1 Streptomyces ossamyceticus
GCGGTCTCCTCGACCGGACCACCCGCGCGCACTTCGACGTGTTCGAGCAGTACGACCGGCTGTTCGCGTACGTCGCCGAGCGGCCGGAGCTGGCGATGTGGCGTCCGCTGCTGTTCCGCCGCATGGTCGACCACCTCACCGCGGTGTTCTCCCGGCGCG
>NZ_LIQX01000521.1:225-1340 GCF_001418475.1 Streptomyces ossamyceticus
GGCGACGGCCCGCGCGGGCCGGGGCGCGGCCCGGCTGGCGCATGGTCTGGGCCGGCTGGTCCGGGGCGGCGGGCTCCGCCTGCACTACCGCGTCCAGCGGCTGCTGCCGCTGCGGGCCGACCGGGCGGTGTTCGCCGCGTACGACGGCCGCGGCTATGTGTGCAACCCGGCGGCGCTGGAGAACGCGTTCCGCACGTCCGTGCCGGGCATGCGCACCTCGTGGGTGGCCCGGCCGGAGCACCACCACACCCTGCCGGTGGCGACCCGGCGGGTACGGCCCGGCTCGATGGCGTACTGGACGGCGCTGGCCCGCTCCACGTACCTCGTCAGCAACGTCGACTTCGACCGGCGGCTCATCAAGCGGGACGGGCAGGTGCTGGTGCAGACCCGGCACGGCACCCCGCTCAAGCACATGGGGCTCGACCTCCAGGACCGTCCGGCGGCCGCGCGCGGCACGGACTTCGAGGCGGCGCTGCGGGGCAGCGACCAGTGGGACTACGTCCTGTCCGGCAACCGCCACTCCACGCTCGTCTGGGAGCGGGTCCACCCGTCCCCGTACACGACCCTCGAGTACGGCGCGCCGCGCAACGACGTACTGCTGCGGGCCACCTCCGCGGATGTGGCGCGGATCCGCGAACACCTCGGGATCCCGGAGGGCGCGGTCGCCCTGCTGTACGCGCCCACGCACCGCGACTACCGCCACTCGCAGCGCGCCCACCTGGACCTGGAGCGGGTGCTGCGCAAGCTCGGGCCGCGGTTCGTGGTCCTCGCCCGCGCGCACCACGCGTACGACGCGCCGCTGACGGACCTCGCCCACGGGCGGCTGCTGGACGTCACCGGGTATCCGAGCGTCGAGGGCCTGTGCCTGGCGTCCGACGCGCTCGTCACGGACTACTCGTCCCTGATGTTCGACTACGCCAACCTCGACCGGCCGATCGTGATCCACACGGAGGACTGGGAGGCGTACGAGGCGGCGCGGGGGACGTACTTCGACCTGCGGTCGTCCCCGCCGGGCGCGGTGGCGCGCAGCGAGGACGAGCTGATCGACATCTTCGCGACGGGGCACTGGCGGGGCTCGCGGTCGGCGCAGCTGCGGGCGGCGTTCCGGGAGCGGT
>NZ_LIQX01000522.1 GCF_001418475.1 Streptomyces ossamyceticus
TCCCCGTGCTGGTCACGGCCTGCCGCCGCTACATGGCCGCCGTACCGCCGACCCTGCCCGGCCCCCGGCGGCAGGCCGTGACCAGCAAGGGGAAAAGGACGGCCGCGGAGAGGGCGGCGACGGGCAGGGTCACCAGGCCCACATCGGGGAAGTGCTCGTCCAGGGCGTCCCGCAGGCCGGTGCAGAGCACGAGCACCGTCAGATGGGTGAGGAAGAGCAGCACCGGCCGTACGGCGGGGTCGTCGGGGCGCGCGAAGCGGGAGACGTGGTCCCGGGCGTCGTAGCGGCGCAACAGGCGCCCCAGGAAGGGCAGATCGAGCCGGGCCAGCAGAGGAAGACCGAGCAGCAGGGCCGAGCCCACCGCCACCGCGGCCATGCCCCGCCACACCTTGCCCCACCCGGCCTCGTGGATCACCACGGCGATCGCGACGAACGCGGTCGCGGACAGCACCAGGTGCAGTACCCGGCGGGCGCCAGGGAAGCCCGGCGGCTTCAACGCCACCAGGACGACGCCGGGCATGGCGTACACCACCAGCGCCGGCACGCTGTTGAGGGCGACCAGATCCTCCCAACTGCCCTTGACCAGCAGCAGCATCACCAGACCGATGGTGAAGTTGACCAGCAGGATCATCCAGAACGCGTCGATCTCGGCGCCCCGGAACCGGAACGACGCCCGCCGGGCGGTCTGCAGCCCCCGGTGGGTGAGGTGGGCGCGGCTGAGGGCGGCGACCTCGCGGGTCAGGGCGTGGGTGAAGACGATCCCGGATCCCATGGGGGACAGCACCGCGTTCAGCCGGATCAGCCAGACCAGCCACATCCCGCCCAGGGCCGTGGCGAACTGGGCGTACGGGGACGCCAGCATGTCGCCGGTCAGCTCACCGCAGAGCCGACCGAAGATCCACTGGAGCGCCGTGTACAGCAGGAACGCGCCGACGAGCGTGCCGTACACCGCCCACCGCAGCCGGGCGGCCTCGCCCCTGCCGCGCCGTTTGACGTTGCCCGCGAAGTCCAGCGGGGCCTGGAAGCCGATGTAGGCGTAGATGATGCTGCCGCCCAGCACCATGTACAGGAAGTCCTGCGGCTCCGGGTGCCCGGCCCTCGCCTGAAGGGCCACCTTGGTGTCCTCCTGCCCGCTGAGGTACCAGACGTCCTTCGGCACACAGCTGTGCGCGGTGTCGAGCGCGTAGCGCCACAGGCAGACCACGATCAGCACCGGGATCAGGACCTTGACCACGGTGACGACGAGGTTCAGCCGGATCAGCCGGCGCTGCGGCAGCAGGTTCACCGCCATGATCAGCGCCAAAAACGCCACCGCGCACAACAGACCGCTGTTCGACAGGTCGTAGGGCCGGGCCACGCTCCCGCCGAGCCCGCCGGCCCCCGCCAGCCGGTCCCCGTTCTCCAGCAGCCACGGGTACTCGTACGCCAGCCCGCGGACCATGGCCGCCGCCTCGCTCGCCGGGTTCGCCGCGTAGACGATCCACAGGCCGGCGGCCACGACCGTGGCCACGAGCGGCCCGGCGGCCTGGAGCGGCAGGAAGATCAGCCCGCCCGTCTTGGGCACGGCGATGCCCAGTTCGACCATGACGGCGGCGATCAGCAGCATCAGCGCCCCGCCGGCCACCCACCCCCATATGGCGTCCGCGCCGAGCCCCCAGAAGGCGGGTCCCGCCGCCAGCAGCCATCCGGAGCCCACCACGCCCCCTGCGGCCAGGCCGACGAGGTCGAGGGTGGACAGACGGCGTCGCTCGTCGGCGGCCTCCGCCGTGTTCTCACACGCGAGGTCACGCTCCCCCGTACGACCCAACGTCATCCCCCTTTGACCTGAGTACCGGCGCGCACTGCCCTCCTCGCAGGTTACGCACGCGTGGACACGCCCGGTGAGACGAATGACGCGATCGTCACTGCGCGGGGGAGCGGATCGTTACGGTGCGGGGGAGCGGCGCCGCCGACGGTACGTCGGTAAAGGGGGTGCCGGGGCGGGCGTAGCGTAGGGGTATGTCGACGTACGGATCCTTTCCCGGTACGCGGCCGCGGCGGCTGCGCACCTCCCCCGTGATGCGCCGGATGGTCGCCGAGACGCGGCTGCACCCTGCGGACTTCATCCTTCCCGCGTTCGTGCGGGAAGGGGTCGCCGAGCCGGTGCCGATCGCCGCGATGCCGGGGGTCGTGCAGCACACGCGCGACAGCCTGAAGAAGGCCGCCGCGGAGGCCGTCGAGGCCGGGGTCTCCGGGATCATGCTGTTCGGGGTGCCGGAGGACGCCAAGAAGGACGCCCTGGGCACGCCGGGCACGGACCCGGACGGGATCCTCCAGGTCGCGCTCCGCGACGTACGGGCCGAGGTCGGCGACGAGCTGCTGGTGATGTCGGACCTGTGCCTCGACGAGACCACGGACCACGGGCACTGCGGTGTGCTGGACGCCGAGGGCCGCGTCGACAACGACGCCACGCTGGAGCGGTACGCCGAGATGGCGCAGGTGCAGGCGGACGCCGGTGCGCACGTGGTCGGGCCCAGCGGCATGATGGACGGCCAGATCGGTGTCGTCCGCGACGCGCTCGACCAGATCGGGCGGGAGGACGTGGCGATCCTCGCCTACACCGCCAAGTACGCGTCCGCGTTCTACGGGCCCTTCCGCGAGGCGGTCGCCTCCTCGCTCCAGGGGGACCGCAAGACGTACCAGCAGGACCCCGCCAACGTCCGGGAGTCGCTGCGGGAGTTGGCCCTCGACCTGGAGGAGGGCGCCGACATGGTGATGGTGAAGCCGGCCGGCCCCTACCTCGACATCGTCGCGAAGGTCGCGGACGCCGTGGACGTGCCGGTCGCCGCGTACCAGATCTCCGGGGAGTACTCGATGGTCGAGGCCGCCGCGGAGAAGGGCTGGATCGACCGGGAGCGGGCGATCCTGGAGACGCTGACCGGCATCAAGCGGGCCGGCGCGCAGAACATCCTCACCTACTGGGCCGTGGAGGCCGCGCGGATGGTGCGCTGAGCGGCTGTATTCCTGTGCGGGGGCGGCCCCGGGCGACGCGGCGTGCGTCGGCCGGGGCCGTGCCTCGTCATGGACGCTTCGGTCAGTACATCAGGGCGTCGTCGATCGTCGACTGCCAGTACGTGACGGCCAGGGTGCTGTCGTAGTGGACGCCCTGGGCGGGGAGGGCCGGGGACGCGACGGCGCCGCCGTTGCTGCCGGGCTTCGAGCCCTGGAAGCGGATGGTGGCCTTCTTGGCGGTGGTGCCGTTCTCCCCGCTGCCGTCGGCGGCGGAGAGCAGGACGCCCGCGTAGCCGGACTCACCGGGGGCGAGGGTCACCACGGCCTGCGGCTGGGACTCCTCCATGACCCGCGGGGCCCACTGGACCTGGTCGAAGCGGACGGTCGGGTAGTAGAAGAGGTCGCAGACCTTCGTGCCGGTGTTCTTGACCGTGATCAGCATGTGGTTGAGGGGGCGGGCGACCGGCTTCATCGTCACGGCGGTGTTCGCCCCGTTGCAGGTGACCCGGTTCGCGGGGTCGAACGGGTCGCCGCCCTTCGTCGACGCCTGGTCCACGGTGCCCTTGCCCTGGCCCGCGCTCCCGCCCTGCTGACCCCCGGCCGCCGAGGTCTCGGCGCCCGTCTGCCCGTTCGGGGACGTCCGGTTGCCGCCCGTGCCGGTGTCCGTGCCCTTGCCCGTGTCCGCCTTCCGGGAACCCTCCGAGGCCGACACCGAGGCGTGCGCGGCGCCCTCGTCCTTCATACCCGTGCCGTCGCCGCACGCGGTGAGGGAGAGCGCCGCGAGGGCCGCTCCGGCCGCGACGAGCAGACGGGAGGGGCGGACGGTGCGGGCGGTGCGGGTGGTGCGGTACGTACGCATGACGGAGTCCCTTTCGGACAAAGCCGGTGGAGAAGGCTGAGAACAAGTGGTCGAACGCGCGCCGCTCGACCGGACTTTCGGGAGCGGCGTGTTTGGATGACCAGAGCTTGCGGGGTGATCCGTCCCGGCCGCCACCTCCGGCGGGCGATCAGGGACGCTGGAATGCTCGCAACGCCTGTGACCTGGGCGAACGTCCCTTCCCTGGAACGCGGAACGGGACGCCGGTGATGTGAGGGGACGGAGAGAACGTGTCGGGGAGCGGTGCCGGGAACGGCATGGCGGCTGGTTTCGCGGAACAACTGCGGGAGTTGAAGGAGCGCTCCGGGCTGAGCTACGGGGTGCTCGCCAAGCGGCTCCACATGAGTACGTCGACCCTGCACCGGTACTGCAACGGGGACGCCGTACCGGCGGACTACGCGCCCGTGGAGCGGCTGGCCCGTCTCTGCAAGGCCACGCCCGGGGAGCTGGTCGAGCTGCACCGCAAGTGGGTGCTCGCGGACGCGACGCGCGGACGCAGGGGGAGCGACCTCCGTGCGGCCGGCGGGGATTCCGCGGCGGCTTTGGACGGGGGCGCCGTCGCGCACGAGCCGCCCGCTCCGGGCGCGGTCGCGGCTCCGGGGGAGGGCGCGGGTGCGGATGGCGCCGCCGTCCAAAGCCGCCGCGGAATCCCCGCCGGCCGCACGGAGGTCGCTCCCCCTGCGTCCGCGCGTCGCGTCCGCGAGCACCCACTTGCGGTGCAGCTCGACCAGCTCCCCGGGCGTGGCCTTGCAGAGACGGGCCAGCCG
>NZ_LIQX01000523.1:0-9290 GCF_001418475.1 Streptomyces ossamyceticus
CCGTCCGGGAGCCCCGCGTCGTCCGGCCGGGCGGGTGACGGCGGTCCGGGCGCCCCCAGGGTGTCCGCGAGGACCTCCAGCGCGTGCGCGCCGTCCTCCTCCGGAGTGCTCAGCACCTCCACGGTGCCCGGGGGAGCGAGCAGGCTCGGGATCCCTTCGTAGCCGAAGTACGACACGGGTTCCAAGGCCCCCGCCAGCACGACGAGTTGGGCTCCGGAGAGAGCCTCGACCGCCTTCTCGGGGAAGTAGGGCAGGCGGTCGAGGTCCGGGAGGCCGCCGCCGCGTTCGGCGGCGGCCGGGAAGGTCTCGCTGTACAGCACCGCCCCGGTGGCGGCGGCGATCCGGGCGGCCGCCCGCTGCCCGCGCTCGTCGAGCGCCGCCCCGCCCAGCAGGAGGACGGCGCGCTCCCCGGCCCGCAGCCGCTTGGCGAGGGCGTCGACGACCTCGGTCGCCACCTCCCGCCGGCGCTGCGGGCCCGGCAGCTCGACGTCCACCGGGTCCTTCAGCACCTCCTGCTGGAAGTCGGCGGGGGCGATGAGGGTGGCCCCGCAGCCGGGCGCGGCGCCGGCGGCCCCGATGGCGCGGGCGGTGAGCCGGGCCAGACCCGCACCCGAGGCGGCGGTGCCGACCCAGCCGGAGACGGGGCGTGCGAGCGAGACGATGTCCGAGGTCAGGGGCGCGTCATGGGCGAGATGCCAGCTGGCGTGATCCCCGATGACGTTGAAGACGGGGGAGTGGGCCCGCCGCGCGTTGTGCAGGTTGGCGATGCCGTTGGCGAAACCGGGGCCCAGATGGAGCAGTGTCATCGCCGGCCGGCCGGCGATCCGGGCGTAGCCGTCGGCCGCTCCGGTGCAGACGCCCTCGAAGAGCCCGAGCACCGCGCGGGTGCCGGGGACCGAGTCCAACGCGGCGACCAGCGGCATCTCGGTGGTTCCCGGATTGGCGAAGCAGACGTCCACTCCGGCGGCGAGCGAGGTCTCGACCAGGGCCTCCGCCCCGGTCATGACGCCGAACCGGTTCGCCTGCCAGACGGTCGTGGCGTGGTTCATGGACTTTCCTCCGTGCACTATGCGCACTGTCCGTGCGTATAGTGCACAGCATTGGCAGGGGAGGACCCCGACGTCAAGCCCCGGGTGCGGCGGACCCGTGGCCTACGCTGAACGCGTGAGCGGAACCGGGAAGGTGGTACGCGGGGTGCGGGCAGAGGCCGCGAACGGCACGGGAAGCAGTCCGCACGGCGGGGGCGAGGCGGGCGGGGAGGCGGTCAAGCGGCCCAGTCAGCCGCCGTCGCAGACGCTCGTCCGGGGTCTCGCCGTCCTGCGGGCCGTCGCCCACCAGCCCCGCGGACTGACGGTCGCCGAGATCGCCGCCCGGACGGGGCTGCACCGGACCGTCGTCCATCGCCTCGCGGGCACGCTGGCCGCCGAGGGGTTCCTGGCGAGGACCGCGGACGGCGCGTACGTCCCCGGCGGGGAACTCCACACGCTCGCGGGCACCACCCGCCCCACCCTCGCGGAGTTCGTCCAGCCGCTGCTCCAGCAGCTCGCCGACCGGTACGGCGGTACGGCGATCCTGTTCTTCCCGGAACCGGACTGCGTCGTCGCCGTCGCCACGGCCGTCCCCCGGAACGCCGACTACCACCTCGCCTACCGCAAGGGCTCCCGCCAGCCGCTGGACCGCGGGGCCGCGCCGTGCGCGATCCGCGCCGGACGGACCCCCTCCGACGACGACCCGGAGGCGGTGCGGGAGGCGCGCCGCCGGGGCTGGGTCACCAGCCACGGCGCGGTGGAGCCGGGTGCCCACGCGGTCGCGGCACCGCTGGCCCGGGACGGAGACGTGCTGGACGCCTGCGTCATGTTCGTCTCGCACCGCCAGGACCGCGTCGACGAGGCCACCCCGGACGTGGTCTCCGCCGCGCACGCCGCCCGTGCGTTCCTGCTCGGGTCGCGGTAGGCCGCCGCCCGGCTCCTTCTTCTCGGTCAACGGCCGCCCCCGTCGGAACACTTCGGCGGGGGCGGCCTCCTTTGTGTCCGGTGGGCCTTGACACCCACCATCGGCCACCACACCATGTGCTACCAACAAACGTACACCATGTACGAATATCGCACAGCGGTGCAACTGGAGGCTGATCGGGATGACAAGCCCTGATCGCATCACCCTGGCTCACGGCCGCCTGTCCCTGATCGGCGTCCTCACTCAATCCATCGGCTTCATGGGACCGGTGTTCTCGGTCGCGGCCCTTCTCCCCCTGGTCGTGGGCCTGTCGGCCACGGGACGGGGCGCCGGGGTCGCCACTCCCGTCGCGATCGCCATCGCCGGTGTCGGCATGTGCGGCGTGGGCTGGGTCATCGCCCAGTACGCGAAACGGATCCATCTGTGCGGATCGCTCTACGAGTACGTGAGCGACAGTGCCGGGCCGCGGGTCGGTGTGGCCGCCGGGTGGCTCTACTACGGGGCCATGATGGTGCTGGGGGCGTCGACGTTCCTCGTCCTCGGCGGCCTGACCCGGACCTGGCTCCTCAACGCCCTGTCCGTGGACGTGCCGTGGTGGCCCCTCTCCCTGGCCTACGCCGCCCTCGTCGTCGGTGTTCTCGTGATCGGCGTCCAGGTGTCCATCCGGGCCCAGCTCGTCCTCGCCCTCGCCACCATCCTCGTCGTCCTCGTCTTCTCCCTTGTCATCCTCTTCCGGGCGGGCCGGAGCGGCGGGGGACTGCCCGCCGAGCCCTTCGACCCGTTCTCCGTGGGACGCCTGGACCTCCTCTACGGCGTCCTCTACGGCATCAACATGTTCATCGGCTTCGAGTCGGCAGCCAACCTCGCCGAGGAGACCGCGAACCCCAAACGCCATGTGCCCCGCGCGGTCCTGTGGTCGCTCACCCTCGTCGGTGTCTACTACCTGGTCGTCGCCTACGCCCAGGCCGTGGGCTTCGGCCTCGACGCGCAGGCGTGGAAGGACAGCGTCTTCCCGCTGGAGGCCCTCGCCTCCGGCAGGGAGTACGGATCGTCCGGCTTCGGCACCTTCATGGGTGTGCTGATCATCCTCGACGTCCTCGCGGTGGCGATCGGTGTCGGTGTCGCGTCGAGCCGGGGCATGCTCTCCATGGCCCGCAGCGGCCGACTGCCCGCGAGACTGGCCCACTTGCACCCGCGGTTCCTCACCCCGGTGTGGGGCGCCGCCCTGTGGGGCGCCCTCTCCTGCCTGGTCATCGTGGCCGTACGGGCGGGCGACGGCATCTTCTCGCGCGAGACCGTCCAGCCCGGCGTCCTACAACCCCAGTGGTCACCGGCGTTCACCTGGATGGCCGGCTTCGGCGGCACGGGCCTTGCACTGATGTACCTGATCGTCGCCGCCCTCGGCGTCAAGGGCCTGTGGCCGCACGTCGGCCACGCCAAGCTCCTCGTCGCCGGCAGCGTCGGCGTCCTCGTCTCGGCCGGCGCCGTCTTCGGAGCCGTCTACCAGGCCCAGAGTCCCCTCGACACCGTGCCCTGGGCCCTGCTCGGCTGGGTGATCCTCGGCGTCGCGTGGTCCTTCCTCGTCCACCGGCGGGCGCCCCGCCAGGAGGCGACCGTCGACGAACCGGCGCGCAGCGCGGGCGAGGTGACCACCCCATGACAGCACCGGAACCCCTCGCCACTGCCCATGCCCACTCCACGCCCGGCTCCCCGCAGCCGGCCCCTCGACCCGTAGGAGGAACGGCAGTGACCACTGCCACGCCGCACCCGTACGATCCGCTCACCGCCAAGGAGACGGAGCAGGCCGTCGCCGTGGTGCGGGCCGCCCGGCCCGAGCGCACGGCGATCAGATTCCCGCTGATCCGGCTGGACCTCCCGGACAAGGGGCGGGTCCGCGCGTACGACCCCGCCCGGCCGATCCCCCGCGTGGCCTTCCTCGTCGTCTACGACCCCGAGGCGGGCGCCATGTTCGAGGCCCGCGTCGATCTCACCGATGACCGCCTCGTCTCCTGGGACCACCTGCCGGGCAGGCAACCACCCATCATGATCGAGGAGTTGATGGCTCTCGACGAGATCGTGAAAGCCGCCCCCGCCGCGGTGGAGGCCCTCGTACGGCACGGCGTCGACGATCTGTCGCAGGTCCAGTTCGACCCCTGGTCCACCGGCACCCTGCCGGTCGAGGGCGTGGACGCCCGGCGCCGCGTGATCCGCGCGACCGCCTACGTCCGCCGCTTCCCCGAGGACAACGGCTACGCCCGGCCCGTCGGCAACCTCGTCTTCGTCATCGACTGCGACACCCGCACCGTGGCGGCCGTCCTGGAGGGGGAGCCGCTGCCGCTCCCGCCGGAGAGCGGGAACTACGACCCGGCAAGCGTCGGACCGCTGCGCGACGACCTCCGCCCGATCGAGATCACCCAGCCCGACGGCCCCTCCTTCACGGTCTCCGGCAACGTCATCGCATGGCAGCGCTGGCGGCTGCACGCCCACATCGATGTGGTGGAGGGCCTCGTCATCAGCGACGTCTCCTACGAGGACGACGGGCGCCGCCGCCCGATCCTGCACCGGGCCGGCATCAGCGAGATGGTGGTGCCCTACGGCGACACCAGCGACGACTTCTACTTCCGCAACGTCTTCGACGCGGGGGAGTACAGCCTCGGCAAGACCGTGGGTTCGCTGAGCCTCGGCTGCGACTGCCTCGGCGAGATCCGGTACCTCGACGCGGTCCTCGCCGACGAGTCCGGCACCCCGCACACCGTCACCAACGCCATCTGCCTGCACGAGGAGGACTACGGGATCCTCTGGAAGCACTGGGACTTCCGCTACGTCGAACAGGCCGAGGTCAGACGCTCCCGGCGGCTCGTCGTGTCGTCGATCCATACGATCGGCAACTATGAGTACGGCTTCTTCTGGTACTTCTACCTCGACGGGACGATCCAGTTCGAGGCCAAGCTCACCGGCATCGTCCAGACCCGGACCGTGGCCCCCGGCGTGAAGCCCGCCCACGGGACACTGGTGGCGCCGCAGTTGGACGCCCCGAACCACCAGCACCTGTTCAACATGCGCCTGGACATGGAGGTCGACGGGCCGCGCAACACGGTCGTGGAGGTCGACGCCGTGGGCCTGCCCATGGGGCCCGACAACCCGTACGGCAACGCGATCGTCGCCCGTGGCACGGAGATCACCAACGAACGCGACGGCCGCCGGATGTGCGATCCGCTCACCGCGCGCACCTGGAAGATCACCAACCCCGGGGTGCGCAACCGCTTCGGCGAACCCGTCGCCTACAAGCTGGTCCCGTTCGTCGGCCCCACTCTGCTCGCCGCTCCCGAGAGCGATCTGGCGCGGCGCGCCGAGTTCGCGCGGGCGCATCTGTGGGTGACCCGGTACAGCCCGGACGAACTGCACGCGGCCGGCGACTACCCGAACCAGCACCCCGGTGACGGCATCGGCAGGTGGATCGAGCAGGAGCGTGATCTCGTCGACACGGACGTGGTGCTGTGGCACACCTTCGGCACCTCGCACCTGCCGCGCCCGGAGGACTGGCCCATCATGCCGTGCGACTACGTGGGGTTCGCGCTGAAGCCGGTCGGATTCTTCGACCGCAACCCGTCGTTGGACGTGCCGCCCCCGCCGGGGCACGGGGCGACGCACTGCCACTGACCGGGGGCGGCCGCGGGGCCGGTGGGTGTCAGCGCCCGACGGCCTCGGGGCCGGCCGTGCCGACCAGTTGCGTCGCGGCCGTCCTGGCCGCCTCCGTCACCAGACGCGGGACTTGGTCGTCGACGAGCTTGAGGCCGAGCTGCACCACGCCGAGGCTCGCCGTCGACCAGTCCGAGACCCGGATGGGGGCGGCGACCCCGATCGCGCCCTCCTGGATCGAGCCCACGCTGACCGCGTAACCCCGGCGGCGGGCCTCACGGACGTGCTCGGTGTCCTCGTCGGAGTCCGGCCGGCCGGCGAGGATGGCGATGCCGTCGGCGCCGACGGCCAGGGCGTGCCGGGCGCCCTCCCGCATGGCGAGGTGCATGGTCGAGTTCGGCGGCTCGGCCGTCAGCAGGATCAGGGCCTGGTCGCCGTCGGCGACGCTCAGCAGCGCCGTGCTGTTGGTCTGCTCGCTGAGCCGCCGCAGGATCGGCAGGACGGTGGCCTGCAACCGTGGTTTGAGCTGCCCGGCCAGTTCGGCCACACCGAATCCGAGGATGTACCGCGTGCCGAGGCGGGCGACGAGGTTGTGCGCCTCCAGCGTGCGCAGAAGACGGTAGACCGCCGCCCGGGCGATCGTCAGCTGCTCGGCGAGCTCCGCCGCCGTGAGACCGTCGGCGTTGCGTGCGAGCAGCGACAGTACCGTCAGCCCGCGGTCAAGAGTCAGGGACGTTTCCCCGCCGGTCGCCGCCACGATCTTCTCTCTCCTCCTGCTTCCGAGTGCCGCACATCATGTCACGGCGCCGGGAACGGCCCGATGACACCGACCCCTTGACCCGGCGTCACCCTCTCCCTATGGTTTCGAATATCGTCCTCATAGAACGGTAATCGTACATGCTCGCACGCGCAGAGGCCGAACGGCTGGTCAGCACGGTTCCCACGGAGCCCTACCTCGCAGGGCGATGGGACAGCAGTCAGAGCACCGACACCTTCGACGTGACCGACCCGGTCACCGAACAACGGCTCACGACCGTGGCCGCGGCCGGGGCCCGTGAAGTGGAACGGGCCGTGTCGCACGCCCGGACCGCGATGGACGAGGGCGAGTGGGGGAGGACCGACGGAAGTGTCAGGGCGGTCCTGCTGCACCGACTGGCCGATCTGATCGAGGCACGGAGCGAGGAGTTCGCGACCCTGGAGTCGCTGGACATCGGCAAGCCCGGGTTCGAACCGCGGGCGATCGACCTGCCGCAGACGATCCAGACGTTCCGTTACTTCGCCGGCTGGGCCGACAAGGTGGAGGGCCGCTCCGTCCCCACCTCCTCCTACATGGGACGGCCCACGCACAGCTACACCGTCCGCGAGCCGGTCGGGGTCGTCGCGGCCATCACGCCCTGGAACTCACCGACGATGATCGGGGCGTGGAAGATCGCGCCCGCGCTTGCCGCGGGCTGCGCCGTCGTCCTCAAGCCCCCGGAGGACGCGCCCCTCACCTCCCTCCTCCTCGCGTCGCTGATCGAGGAGGCCGGCTTCCCGGCGGGGGCGTTCAGCGTCCTTCCCGGACTCGGCGCCGTGACGGGCCAGGCGCTCATCGACCACCCCGGCGTGGACAAGATCTCCTTCACCGGCAGCCCCGAGACGGGACACAAGGTGGCGTTGGCCGCCGCGAAGGGGTTCCGGCGCACGACCCTGGAGCTGGGCGGAAAGAGCCCTCAGATCGTCTTCGCCGACGCGGATCTCGACGAGGCCGCGCTGGGGGTGGCGGTCGGCATCTTCGCCAACCAGGGCGAGGTGTGCGCCGCGGGCAGCCGCATCCTGGTCGCTCGTTCCGTGTATACCGAGTTCGTGGAGCGTCTGGTGGCGCGGGCCCGTGCCATCACGGTCGGTGACCCGTTCGACGAGGGCACCACGATGGGCGCGCTGATCAACGCCCGGCAGCTGGGCAGGGTCGCCGAGTACATCGCGGCCGGGGTCGACGAGGGCGCCCGCCTGATCACCGGGGGAGGCCGGCCGCACGCCAGGGGCTTCTTCGTCGAGCCGACCCTCTTCGCCGACGTGGACAACGCCATGACGATCGCCCGGCGGGAGATCTTCGGGCCCGTGGGCGCCGTGATCCCGTTCAACACGGAGTCCGACGCGATCACGATGGCCAACGACAGCGACTACGCGCTGGCCGCCACCCTGTGGACCGCCGATGTCAGCCGGGCCCATGTGGTCGCCCGACAGGTGAAGGCGGGCGCCGTCGCCATCAACGGCTGGGCGCCGCTCGACCCCCGCGTGCCCTGGGGCGGTTCCCGGCTCAGCGGCCAGGGGCGGGAGTTGGGCTGGGCCGGCATCGAGGCCAATACCGAGGAGAAGACGGTCACGGCCGTCCTCTCGTACACCCCCGACAAATGAGAGCGCGCCAGGCGTCCTCCCCGAGGTCGTCCACCGCCCTGTGATCGTCCCCTGCTTGTGATCGTCCACCGCCTCGGGAGGGGTTCTCCGTGTCAGCTCATGTGTTGGTCGTGTACTACAGCGCGACGGGGTCCGTGCATCGGCTCGCGCGGGCGGTGGCCGAAGGGGCCGAGTCGTTCGGTGCCGAGGTGCGGCTGCGCAGGGTCGCCGAACTCGCACCCGAGGAGGCGATGGCGGCGAATCCGAACTGGGCGGCGCACCACCGGGAGACGGAGTCGGCCGTCGAGGTGGCCGAGCTCGCCGATCTGGAGTGGGCCGACGGATACGCCTTCGGCACACCGACGCGGTACGGCGCTCCGGCGGCGCAGCTGAAGCAGTTCATCGACACCGCCGGAAGTCTCTGGCAGGAGGGGAAGCTGGCGGACAAGCCGGTGACGGCGTTCGTCTCCTCGGCGGAGCGGCACGGCGGCCAGGAGTCGACGATCCTGTCCCTGAACAACGTCTTCTACCACTGGGGCGCGGTCATCGTGCCGCTCGGCTACACGGACGACGTCGTCTACGCGTCGGGCGGCAACCCGTACGGGACGTCATGGCCCGCCGGTTTCCCCTCGACGCCGCCGGACGACACGGCACTGGCCTGCGCCCGCTTCCAGGGCGCCCGGCTGGCCCGGTTCGCGACCCTTCTCGCGGGCTGACCCCCGCCGACGGCCCCGCGGCGGTGGCGCGACCTGCCGCGGCGGGGCCCGCCCCTGCCCCGGAGGGCGGGGGTCACACCGATTCGACGTCGGTGGTGGCGAGTTTCGCGTAGACCTCCGGCCGCCTGCGGCGGATCCGCGTCGCGAGGACCACCCCGGTCGCGAACACGGCCGGGGTGAGCGCCACGAGCGTCCAGTTGACGGCCGACGACGCCCCGGTGAAGAGGTTGAGGCGAGTGCAGACCAGCACCGTGATGGCGGCCAGCAGCACCGCGGCGGTCGCGGGCGCGGCGGCCGTCCGCAGCCGTCCCGCCCCGGCGGCGCCCGGGTTGCGGCGGAAGAAGACGACCACCGAGCAGGCCGCCAGGGTCTGCAGCGCGAGGATGCCGACCACTCCGGGGGTGTTCACCCACAGCAGGAACTCGTTGTACGGGTGCACGCCGATCGCCGCGAACACGGCGGTGACCAGGGCCGCCAGCACGGTCTGCGCGACACCGGAGACCCAGGGCGAACCGTGCCGGGGGTGGATGCTGCCCAGCCGGGCGGGGGCGGCGCCCTCCACGGACAGGGCGTAGCCGTAGCGGGTGATGGCGTTGTGGAAGGCGA
>NZ_LIQX01000523.1:9362-9523 GCF_001418475.1 Streptomyces ossamyceticus
GGCGTCGCGGGCCTCCTCGCGGTAGAGGGCGGTCGCCTCGAACCCGATGAAGGCGGCGACGGCGAGGCCGAGCGGTGCGCTCATCTTCGACGTGAAGACGTTGGAGGGGGCGAACGACGCGAGGCTCAAACCGTCCGCGCCGCCCTGGAACAGGATCGCGC
>NZ_LIQX01000524.1 GCF_001418475.1 Streptomyces ossamyceticus
CCTGGCCTCCTGGCCTCCTGGGCACGGTCGCCGGCCCTCGGCCTCCAGCCTCCGCGCCCCTGGCCCTCGACCACCGGCCCCTGGCCGCGACGCGCGACCCCTGCCACTGAGGGAAGCCTCGGCCCCGCCGGAACCGCCCGGCACGCGCCGCCAAGTCATCACGTGCGCACGCGCGCACTGTCCGTACATGCGAAACGACCTGGTCCACGGAGTCCGTGGACCAGGTCGTTTCGACTGGTGGGCGATACTGGGTTCGAACCAGTGACCTCTTCGGTGTGAACGAAGCGCTCTCCCACTGAGCTAATCGCCCGGGCGCAGGAAGAACATTACCCCATGTCAGGGGGTGCCTCGGACACGGCGCGGATGCCCGGTGACGGTCCGGCCCTCGCCTACTGGTTCTTGATGTTCCAGGGCATCTCGAAGCCGAACTTCCAGAGGTAGACCCCCGTGAGGACGGCCACGATCACCAGGCCGATCGACGTCAGGATGAGGTTCCGGCGGCGGACCCGGGGATCGAGGGCGCGCTGGGTCGCCTCGGTGACCTTCCGCTTGGTCCAGCGGAGCACCAGCTGGGCCCACACGAACTCGGTCGCCCAGATCGCCATGCCGCCGAAGATCACGACCCAGCCGGGGCCGGGAAGGGGAAGCATGATCACACCGGCCACGACCACCGCGAGCCCGATGATGAAGACGGCCACCTGCCAGCTCAGGTGCAGCATCCGGCGCGCCTTGACGAATTCCGGCGCACGGGATCCGAGCGGCGCTTCCTTCTTCGCCACATCGGCCTCGCTGTTCGCTACGTCCGTCTCTCTGTTCGTTCCGTCGGCCGCCACCGCGACCTCCCCCGTTCCGTTACTCCCCGTGTCCATACGGCCAAACCCTACCGGAGAGAAACCGGTCACCGGAATGGTCGTACCGGACGAAGTCGGGCTCGGCCGGATGAGCTACCAAAAGCGACGCAAAACTCCCAGAGGGGTTTACAACGGCACCGTAGGTGGCATGTCGATTTCGCCGACGTGCGAATCCCCGAGCGCACACTGAGCGAAAGGCCTTGGCGCTTATGAACACCACGGTCAGCTGCGAGCTGCACCTGCGCCTCGTTGTGTCGAGCGAGTCCTCACTGCCTGTTCCCGCGGGACTGCGGTATGACACGGCCGATCCCTACGCCGTGCACGCCACCTTCCACACCGGTGCCGAGGAAACTGTCGAATGGGTGTTCGCCCGCGACCTCCTCGCCGAGGGCCTTCACCGGCCCACCGGCACCGGCGACGTCCGTGTCTGGCCGTCGCGCAGTCACGGTCAGGGCGTCGTCTGCATCGCCCTGAGCTCTCCGGAGGGCGAGGCACTGCTCGAAGCCCCGGCGCGGGCTCTGGAGTCCTTCCTGAAGCGCACAGACGCCGCCGTGCCACCCGGCACGGAACATCGGCACTTCGACCTCGATCAGGAGCTCTCGCACATCCTGGCGGAGAGCTAGACCGAGACCCCACAGAGCCGCCCGGCGCCGTCCACTCGGGGAGACGGCTCGGGCCAGGACAACCGCATACGGCTCAGGCCGACCGATCGACGCCGTCGCAGCGGGTCTCCGCGCGGCGGCGTCCGTATGCGCAGGGTGACGGAGCGCGGCGAGTCCGGCCGCCGAGCGGCCCCCTTCCGATCACTTCGGCACCGGCACCCCCTCTGACCACGTCCCCCGCGGTTTCCCGGGCTCTGGGCCGGTCCGTCCGGTCCGTCCGGTGCGGGGAGCCGTTACCATCGGCCAGCATCGGCGGGCGGCTGCCCGACCCTCGCAGGCCAGGGAGCGAAACGTGTTGATCACCCACGACACCCGGTGTGCCCTCGACACCGTGGTGGATCTGGTGAACACCGCACCGGAGAACGACACGGCGACGGACGGGCTCACGGATGTCGCGTCGCTCGGTGCCTTCGTACAGGAGCACGACATCAGCGATGTCGGCACGCTGTCGGAGTTCGACCTCGCCGCCGTGCGCAAGGTACGCGGCAGGTTCGCGGAGGTCTTCTCGGCGCCGGACCCCGGCTCGGCCGCCTCGGTCATCAACGACCTCGTCGCCGCGGCGGGCACCACGCCCCGGCTCACGAACCACGACGGCTACGACTGGCATGTGCACTACTTCGCGCCCGGCGCGTCCGTCGCCGACCATCTCGCGGCCGACTGCGGCATGGCCCTCGCCTTCTTCGTCGTCGCGGGGGAAGAGGAGCGGCTGCGCCGCTGCGAGGCTCCGGACTGCCGGCGTGCCTTCGTCGATCTCTCCCGCAACCGCTCGCGCCGCTACTGCGACAGCCGCACCTGCGGCAACCGCCTGCACGTGGCCGCGTACCGGGCGCGCCGCAAAGAAGCCGCGGGCTGAGGGAACTCCGGGGGCGACCCGTGGGGTGCCGGGTCGTGGTGGGTTTCTCCGGGCAGGTTTCTGTCGGTGGTGCTGGAACTGACGGAGCCCTCGACGGGTGACGTCAGGGGCTCCGTTTACGGCTCAGAGCATCAGCAGGTCGTGCAGTGACGCCATGAGCAGCAGGCAGCCGATCACCGCAAGGAAGATCATCAGCGGCGGCTGGGAAAGCGCGAAGAGACAACCTCGCCGCTCCTCTGGCGGGGCGGTGGTGTCGCTCTGTTCTGTTGTATCCAGCATCTCGCGGCGATGATGACGCAGTGGAGCCCCTCCGCGCGATCAACCGACCCCGAATGACGGAGAGTTCGCCAATATCCACAATCTCCGGAGCGATCGTGATCACTTCGGCGCCGCCAGTCGACCTACTGTGTCGTTTCAGTCCGTTCGGTGCACTACCGGTGAAGGGCGGCTGATACGGGACGTGTGGTCAGATGCCGTGCTTCTTCAGGATCGCCTCGATGTCGCGGAAGTCGTCCGCGGCGGACGCGCCGGGGCTCGTCGGCCGGGATCCGGTGGTGGGGCGGCCCGCCGGCCGGGCGCTGCCACCCAAGGTGGGTGCCGACGCGGCGGGGGCTATCGCCTCCGTGCGGGACGCCTTGGCCGCCTTGCGGTCCTTGCCGGTGTCGCCCCGGCGTCGCTCCACCGCGCGTGTGGTCATGAAGAGGAACCAGGCCGCGCCCAGCACCCCGAAGCCGGCCCACGCGGTCGGGCTGAACGCGGTGTCCGCCGCCCACTCGACGACTCCGGTCATCACCAGGCCGATGGGCACGAGCGCGTAGGCGGCGATGCGCGTCGCCCTGAGGAACCGCTTCCGGTACGCCGTGATCGCGGCGAGGCCCAGGCCGGCCGCTGAGACGGCGGCGCAAACTGTCTCGGCAATCATCGGAGCCTCCAAGGCGCAGCGCGGTCGGGCGGGTCGATCCGTCCCTTCCATCCTGCACCGCCCCGCGCCCGATATGCCATGGTCCGGGAAGACCTCAGGGAGATCTCCGGGTCGCCTCGGGGTCGCCACCCACTGCGTACCGGCCTGAGGACAGCCGATTGGGCCGGTGCGGTCCCGGGCTGGAAGACTGATCGCATGAGCGACTCCTCCCCCGCACCGTCGGCCGTCGTCCTGGACGTCTGGTGCGAACTCCAGTGTCCCGACTGCCGCCAGGCCCTCGACGACCTCCGGGCGCTGCGGGCCCGCTACGGCGACCGGCTCGACATCCGGCTGCGGCACTTCCCGCTGGAGAAGCACAAGCACGCCTTCGCCGCCGCGCAGGCCGCCGAGGAGGCCGCGGAGCAGGGACAGGCGTGGCCGTACGTCGAGGCCGTACTGGGCCGGGTGGAGCAGCTGGACCGTGCCGGTGAGCCGTTCCTGGTGGAGGCGGCCCGTGAACTGGGGCTGGACGCCGAGGAGTTCGACACCGCGCTGATCGACGGCCGGCACATCCTGATCGTGGACGCCGACCAGGCCGAGGGCAAGGCGATCGGCGTGAGCGGCACCCCGACGTATGTCATCGGCGGCGAACGCCTCGACGGCGGCAAGAGCCAGGAGGGGCTGCGCGAGCGCATCGAGGAGATCGCCGACCGCCTACTGGCCGAGAGCGCCTGACACCCGGCACCGCCGCCCCCGAACGCCACGT
Organism: Streptomyces ossamyceticus; assembly: GCF_001418475.1. Lineage (GTDB taxonomy): Bacteria > Actinomycetota > Actinomycetes > Streptomycetales > Streptomycetaceae > Streptomyces > Streptomyces ossamyceticus. The sequence continues at coordinate 4,034 of NZ_LIQX01000524.1, forward strand.
CCGGCGCCCGGCAGAGACCCGGTCCGGCCGTCTCCCGCGCCCTCTCCCAGCGGAGGGCACCCCCTGCCGCCGCCACGCGCCCCGCGCCCTCCTCAGAGCAGTGGCTTGGACAAGTGGTAGGTGGTCGTCTCGTAGCCGAGGGACTCGTAGAGGCATTCGGCGCGGACGTTCCCCGCGAAGACGTTGAGTACGAGGACGGTACGGCCGGCCGCCATTGCCTGGGCCTCGGCCAGCAGCATGAGCGAACGGCCGTGCCCCCTTCCCCGGTGCGCGGCGTCCGCCTCCACGTCGTAGACCCAGGCCGCGTCGGCGGTCAGCCACACCCACAGGGTGCCGACCCTGGTGCCCTGGTGCTCCAGCACGCTGCACACACTGTTCGGGGAGGCCGGTCCGTGGGGCAGGCACTGTTCGTAGCCCTCGGCGGCACGCGCGTACGCCTCCGCCTCGGGTACCCCGTGGGTGGCCAGGTCCTGGGCGTAGCCGTCGAGCCCGGCCTCCTTCCAGGGGCCGAACTCGGCCTCGGTCATGGGGCGGGCCCGGCTGCCCTCCGGCAGTTCGGGCGGGGCGCCGTCGAGGGGCTTGCGCATGTGGCGGTTGCGCAGGACGTAGCCGAGGGTCTCGGCGAGCCGCAGGGCGGGGTCCGCGCCTGCCGGGACGGACGCCTCGATCCGTCGGCAGCCCCAGCCGCGGGCGACTTCCTCGGCGGCCAGCGCGGCGACCGTGGCCCGGCCACGCCGACGGTCCGGTTCGTCGATCCGCAGGTCCAGGATCCGGGCGGCCGAGGAGCTGGGCTCGGGGCGGGTGCCGAGGTGTATGGCGCCGACGGGACGGCTGTTCACGCACACCTGGTAGCGGCGCGAACGGGACCCGTCGGCTGCGAACTGGAGCGGCTCGATGGGCCGCAGGGTGGTGGTCATCACGGGTGTTCTACCCGCCTCGCCGCCCCATGTCCGCCGAATATCGCCCGGTTCTACGGATCGAGGTCGTTCCCGGACCGCTCGTCGAAGATCCGCATGGCCTTGGCGGTGACCGGGCCGGGCGCGCCGGACAGTTCACGGCCGTCGACGCGGTGCACGGCCTGCACGTCCCGCAGGCTCGATGTCAGGAAGATCTCGTCGGCGCTCTCCAGGACGTCCAGCGGCAGGTCCGTCTCGCGGGCGCCGGTCCATTCGACGACGAGCGCGCGGGTGATGCCCGCGAGACAGCCGGAGGCGACCGGCGGGGTGTGGATCTCACCGTCGAGGACGACGAAGACGTTGGAGCCCGTGCCTTCGCAGAGCAGCCCGACGGTGTTGGCGAACAGGGCCTCGCTCGCGCCCTGTTCGTGGGCACGGGCGAGCGCGACGACGTTCTCCGCGTACGAGGTGGTCTTCAGGCCGGTGAGGGCGCCGCGCTCGTTGCGGGTCCACGGGACGGTGATCACAGCGGTGCAGTCGGCGCGCCGGGAGGTCTCGCCGAGGGCGACGACGAGGGTGGTGCCGTGGTCGCCGCGGTCGGAGCCGAGCGGGGAGACACCGCCGGTGTACGTGACACGCAGCCGACCGAGCGGCACCGGGTTGGCCTCGAGGACGGCGGAGCAGGCACGGCGCACCTCGTCGTGGTCGGGCTCGGGCAGCCCGAGGCCGCGCGCCGAGCGGCTGAGCCGGTCGAGATGCCGGGTGAGCGCGAACGGCCGCCCGTCGACCGTCTTGACGGTCTCGAAGATGCCGTCGCCCACGGTCAGCCCGTGGTCGAGGACGGAGACACGGGCGGAGTCGATGTCCTGCAGTCCGCCGTCGAGCCAGATCTTCACGTAAGGGTCCTCCCACTCGCCTCGTACGTTCCCGACGCTACCGCGAGCAGCCGGGCGGCCTTCAGCTCGGTCTCCCGCCACTCCGCCTCGGGGTCCGACCCCCAGGTGATGCCGGCGCCGGTGCCGAACCGCAGCTCGCCCGACGGCCGGTCGATCCAGAAGGTGCGGATGCCGACGGCCAGCTCCCCGGTGCCCCGGTCCGCGTCGACCCAGCCGATGCCTCCGCAGTACGGGCCGCGGGGCGCCGTCTCCAGGGCGTCGATGATCCGCAGGGCGCTGGACTTCGGTGCGCCGGTGACCGAGCCCGGCGGGAAGGCCGCGGCGAGCAGCTCCGGCCAGCCGGTGTCCGCGCCCAGTTCGCCCCGCACGGTCGAGACGAGATGGACGAGCCCCGGGTGCTTCTCGACGACACACAGGTCCGGGACGGTCACGGAACCGGTGGCGCAGACCCGCCCGATGTCGTTGCGGACGAGGTCGACGATCATCACGTTCTCGGCGTAGTCCTTCTCCAGGAGGTCCGCCTCGGTCCGTCCGGTCCCCTTGATCGGTCCGGACTCGACGGTCCGGCCGTCGACCCGTAGGAACAGTTCGGGCGACGCGGTGGCTATCTCCACGCCGTGATCAGGCAGGCGAATCGTTCCGGCAAAGGGTGCCGGGTTACCGCGGGCCAGCAGCGCGGTCAGCGCGTCCACGTCGGCGTCCGGCGCGACGGGCGCGGACAGCACCCGGCAGAGGTTCGCCTGGTAGACCTCGCCGACGGCTATGTGCTCCCGGATGCGGCGTACGCCCGCCGTGTACGCGGCGCGGTCGAGCGAAGACGTCCAGTCGTCGACCGCCGGACCTCGCCACTGCCCCGGCACCGGCCGCGGGACCGGCTCGTGCCGTACGTCACTGAACCGCGCGCACACCACGCCGCCCTCGAAATCGGCGCGGACGGCCCAGAAACCGGACGAGTCCAGAGCGGCGGGATCGCTGGTCACATCGGCGAGACCGGTGGCGACAAGGTTGCCGAAGCGGGCGAGAGGAGGCAGGTCGGACACGCAGTCGAGTCTAGGACGGGCGCCTGCCGGGCGGTCCCGGCCGGGTGGCGGAGAGGACGCACCGCAGCACGCTGCACAAACGCGTTTTTGTGCTGGCCCCGGAATCCGCTAGAGTTCAACTCGTCGCCGGGACGCGAGAGCGGTCCGAAACGACAAGCGGACGTAGCTCAGTTGGTAGAGCGCAACCTTGCCAAGGTTGAGGTCGCGAGTTCGAGCCTCGTCGTCCGCTCGAAGGAACAAGGGGATCTTCCCGAACCCCTCACTCCTGGTGGAGTGGCCGAGAGGCGAGGCAACGGCCTGCAAAGCCGTCTACACGGGTTCAAATCCCGTCTCCACCTCCAAGGACGATTAGCTCAGCGGGAGAGCGCTTCCCTGACACGGAAGAGGTCACTGGTTCAATCCCAGTATCGTCCACTGGATCTTCGACGGATCATCGAAGGTCTGACCCGCGCGATTAGCTCAGCGGGAGAGCGCTTCCCTGACACGGAAGAGGTCACTGGTTCAATCCCAGTATCGCGCACGCAGTATCACCGTGATCTTCGGATCACACCCCGAGGACGATTAGCTCAGCGGGAGAGCGCTTCCCTGACACGGAAGAGGTCACTGGTTCAATCCCAGTATCGTCCACACCTCGAAGCCCCCGGCCGTCTCTGCGGCCGGGGGCTTCGGTGTGCGTGGGTTCAGCTGGAGAACAGCATGTGACCGAAGCCGCGGTTGTGGTGGCCGCCATGGTGACCCCCGTGGTGGCCGCCGTGCGGAGCGCCCCAGGCGGGAGCGGACTGGTGGCCGCCGGCCGGGTACTGCGGGGCGGCGGGGGGCGGCGGAACGGCCGGGCCGCCCCACTGGGACTCCAGACGGGTCAGCGCCTCCAGCTCGCCGTAGTCCAGAAAGATCCCGCGGCAGCCGCTGCACTGCTCGATCTGGACACCGTTGCGGTTGTACGTGTGCATCGGCGCATGGCACTTCGGACACTGCATGTGCATGGTTCGGCTCAACTCCTCGCCGTTGGTGCTGCTTCGCGTTACGCCAGGACAGACACTGCCCGGCGGTGGTCGGTTGCACCCTACTTCGGGAAATCGCTCGCCAACTCCGGCGGGACGGCACTCATTCGGTCACATGCGTCGATAACGGCCCCCTCCACGTCGTCGAGGGGGCGGCCGGCCGCCNNGCGCGGGCCGGTACGTCCAGTACCGGCCAGAGGTCGTCGGCGGCGGGGACCGCGGGGCCGCTCACCCGCTGGTAGGCGCCCAGGAACCGGGCCCAGACGTCGGGCGGGAGGAGGCCGCAGGCGTACCAGGCGGCCGGGCGGGCGAGGTCCCAGGCGGGGACGCCGACCCCGAGGTCGTCGACGTCTATCAGGCGCCAGGGGCCGGTGCTCGCCGGGTGGCGGACGAGCGGGCCGAGATGCAGGTCGCCGCGCTGTCTCTTATACACAT
>NZ_LIQX01000525.1 GCF_001418475.1 Streptomyces ossamyceticus
GTACGCCGAGGTGCCGCCGAGTCCGGCGGCTATGGCGATCGACTTGGTGACCGCGTCGGCGGAGAGGTCGTTCCTGACCTTGCCGGTGACGGGGTCGCGGCGGCTGATGAACGGCTCGACGAAGACCGGGAGCCGCCGCTCGGCCATGGCGTCCACGGCGTGCGCGGTGGACTCCAGGGTGTCGAGGGAGCCCGGGTCGTCGTAGTCGACGCGCAGCAGCAGCTTGCCCGCGTCGAAGCGGAGCCGCTCGATGTCCTCGGGGCGGTGGCCGGTGAAACGGTCGTCCAGTTCGAAGGAGGCGCCCGCGAGCCCGCCGCGGTTCATCGAGCCCATGACGACCTTGCCGTCGAGGGCGCCGAGGAGGAGCAGGTCGTCGAGGATGTCGGCGGTCGCGAGCACCCCGTCGACGCCGGGCCGGCCGAGGGCCAGGCACAGCCGTTCGAGGAGGTCGGCGCGGTTCGCCATGGCGAGCTTGCGGTCGCCGACGGAGAGCGCGCCGCGGGCCGGGTGGTCGGCGGCGACGATCATCAGCCGTCCCGAGTCGCCGATCAGGGGGCGGCGGACCCGGCGGGCGGCGGCCTCGGCGATCGCCTCGGGGTGGTGGACCCGGGTGCGGACCAGGGCGGAGACGTCGACGCTCACCGCACTTCCCCCGCCGTGACCGCGGCCTCGATCTCCTGTGCGGTGGGCATCGCGGAGGAGCACTCCAGGCGGGAGGCGACGATGGCGCCGGCGGCGTTGGCGTGCCGCATGATCCGCTCCAGGTCCCAGCCTTCGAGCAGACCGTGGCAGAGGGACCCGCCGAAGGCGTCTCCGGCGCCCAGCCCGTTGAGGACGTTCACCGGCAGTGGCGGCACCTCGGCCGTCGTGCCGTCGCGGTGCACCGCCAGCACCCCCTTGGGGCCCTGCTTCACGACCGCGAGTTCCACCCCGGCGGCCAGCAGGGCCTCGGCGGCGGCGCGCGGCTCGCGGACGCCGGTGGCGACCTCGACCTCGTCCAGGTTCCCGACGGCGACGGTGGTGTGCCGCAGGGCCTCCTCGTAGAACGGGCGGGCCGCCGCGGGGTCGGTCCAGAACATGGGGCGCCAGTCGAGGTCGAAGACCGTCGTGCCCGCCTTGGCCCGGTGGGCGAGGGCCGCGAGCGTCGCCGTACGGCTGGGCTCCTCGCTCAGACCGGTGCCGGTGACCCAGAAGACGCGGGCCTCGCGGATGGCCTCCAGGTCCAGCTCGTGGGCGTCGATCTCCAGGTCCGGCGCCTTGGGGCGGCGGTAGAAGTACAGCGGGAAGTCGTCCGGCGGGAAGACCTCGCAGAACGTGATCGGGGTGGCGAGGCCGGGGACCGGTGTCACCCAGCGGTCGTCGACGCCGAAGTCCCGCAGCGCCTGGTGGAGGTACTCACCGAAGGGGTCCTCGCCCGTGCGGGTGATGACGGCGGTGTCACGGCCGAGCCGGGCGGCGGCCACCGCCACGTTCGTCGCCGATCCGCCGAGGAACTTCCCGAAGGACGTCACCTGCGGCAGCGGGACCCCCGTCTGCAGCGGATAGAGGTCCACACCGATCCGCCCCATGGTGATCAGGTCGTACGCCATCGAGTTCCCTTCGCGCTCCGGTTCCGTCAAGGTCTAGCTCCGCGAGAGCGGCCCTGTCAATGTTTTGTCCAGACATTCGGACTACCTATTGACACCCTTGGGTTCCGGCCCGAAGCTGGCCGCCATGACGTCGTTGTCACCTGAGTCCTCACTCTCGCGCATCCGGATCGGCTCGGCGCCCGACTCCTGGGGTGTGTGGTTCCCCGACGACCCCCAGCAGGTCCCCTGGCAGCGCTTCCTCGACGAGGTGGCCGCCGCCGGCTACGAGTGGATCGAGCTGGGCCCCTACGGCTATCTGCCGAAGGACCCCGCCGTTCTCGCCGAGGAGACGGCCAAACGTGGCTTGAAGGTGTCGGCCGGCACGGTCTTCACCGGGCTGCACCACGGCCCCGACGTCTGGGAGAAGACCTGGGCGCACGTCGCCGACAACGCGGTCCTCGCCCAGGCCATGGGCGCCCGGCACCTCGTCGTCATCCCCTCCTTTTGGCGGGACGACAAGACGGGCCAGGTGCTGGAGCCCAGCGAGCTGACCGTCGAGCAGTGGCGGCACCTCACCCAGCTCACCGAGCGGCTCGGGCGGGAGGTGCGGGAGAGGTACGGCCTTCAGATCGTCGTCCACCCGCACGCCGACACCCACATCGACAGCGAGGAGAACGTCGTCCGCTTCCTGGACGGCACCGACTCCTCGGTGGTGTCGCTGTGCCTCGACACCGGGCACTACGCGTACTGCGGCGGCGACAGCGTCAAGCTGATCGAGACGTACGGCGAGCGCATCGGCTATCTGCACCTCAAGCAGGTCGACCCCGAGATCCTGGCGGACGTCCGGGCCAAGGGGACGCCGTTCGGACCGGCCGTGGCGCAGGGCGTGATGTGCGAGCCGCCGAAGGGCGTGCCCGAGCTGGGGCCGGTGCTGGCGGCCGCGCAGAAGCTGGACGTGGATCTGTTCGCGATCGTCGAGCAGGACATGTATCCGTGCGAGCCGGACGCTCCGCTGCCGATCGCCCAGCGGACGCGGGCGTTCCTCAGGTCCTGCGGGGCGTAGGTCTGTAGCGGCTCGAGAGGGGGTGGGGGCTGCGGGGCGTTCGAGGCCGCGTGTTCGTGGTGGCTTGTCGCGCAGTTCCCCGCGCCCCTTCAGAGGCGGGCGGTGGCTTCGAGGGTGACCCTCGTTCGTCACCGGCGTCACGAATGACACCCCTTTGTCACAGGTGTCACGGTTACGCGGGACTTGTGTCACATGTGGTGCACAGCGGTGCCCCGGCGATCACCGCGCGTCGTTGAGCGAGCACAGGCTAGTGATCGCCAGCGCTGCGCCCGGCTCCCCCGACGGTCGTCCCGGCCGCCGCCGTGGTGCGCGCGGGGAGGTGCCACTGATGACCGACCGACGCCTCTGGTCGTACAAGGACATCGCGGCGCACATCCGTGTGCAGCCCGACACCGTCCGCTCGTACCGCAAACACGGGCTGCTGCCGCCGCCCGACCATGTGGAGGGCGGCAAGCCCTACTGGTACGCGGACACCGTCCGCGCCTGGGTCGCCTCCAGACCCCGCAACCGGGGGCGCAGGGCGGCCGACTGACGACCGCCCTGACCACCGCGCTTAATCGTTTGCCCCGGCCTCCTCGCCCTGCCGAGGATTCCGGGATGAGCTTCTCCGAGAAACCCGTACTCACCGGTGAGCGGGCCGTCCTGCGGCCCTTCACGGTGGACGACACTCCCGTGATGGCCCGCATCCTCGACGACCCGGAGGTCCTCCGGCTCACCGGAAGCCAGGACGGGGCGTACGACATGGAGAGGCTGCGCACCTGGTACGGCAGCCGCAACGAGCAGACCGACCGCCTCGATCTCGGGATCGTGGACCGGGCGAGCGGTGAGCTGGTGGGCGAGGCCGTGCTCAACGACTGGGACGAGCCCAACCGCGCCTGCTGCTTCCGGATCCTGATCGGCCCCGCCGGGCGGAACCGCGGGCTCGGGACGGAGGCCGTGCGCCTGACGGTCGGCCATGCCTTCGAGCGGCTCGCCATGCACCGCGTCTCGCTGTACGTCTTCACGCACAATCCTCGCGCCCGGCGCGCCTACGAGAAGGTGGGGTTCGTGGCCGAGGGCGTGGAGCGGCAGACGCTGTGGCAGGACGGGGAGTGGATCGACGCCGTACGGATGTCGATCCTCGCCCCCGAGTGGGCCGCGCACCGCGGCCGGCCGGGGGCCGGCGGAGCGGACCTCACGGCCCAGTGACCGCGGCGGGCCGCCGTGCCTGGCGGTGGATACCCCTTGCGGCCCGTTGCCCCCGACAGCCGATCTGACCATTACGGCCCGCTGCCCCTGACAGCCGATCTGACCTTTACGGCCCGCTGCCCCTGACGGCCGACTGACCATTACGGCCCGTTGACCGTGATGGCTGTTCGGGCCCGGGCAGGACGACGTCAGACCGGCTGACCGTCGCCGCCCGTGGTGCCGACGGCCCGCGGAGGGCTGACCATTACGGCCCGCTGCCCCTGACAGCCGACTGACCCTTACGGCCCGTTGACCGTGATGGCTGTTCGGGCCCGGGCAGGACGACGTCAGACCGGCTGACCGTCGCCGCCCGTGGTGCCGACGGCCCGCGGAGGGCCGACCGTTACGGGCCGCTGACCGTGATGGCCGCCTCCATGACCCGACGACCTTCACGGCCCGCCGACTCCCCTGGCCCGACGGCCGTGACGGCGGTCCGGCCCGGCGCGGTGGGCGTCAGGGCCGGTTCATCCACGGTTCGATGACCGTCACTCCGCTGCCCGGGGCCGTGCCCAGGGCGGCGAGGGCCTCGGGGACGGCGTCCAGGGGGATCGTCGTCGTCACCAGGAGGTCGGGGCTCAGGACGCCCGAGCGGACCAGTTCCAGCATGGGCGGGTAGGCGTGGGCCGCCATGCCGTGGCTGCCGAGGAGTTCCAGCTCCAGGGCGATCGCGCGGGCCATGGGGACGGGGGTCGTGCCGGTCGGCGACGGGAGCAGGCCCACCTGGACGTGGCGGCCCCGGCGGCGGAGGCTGCCGACCGACGCCGCACAGGTGACCGGGGAGCCGAGCGCGTCCAGCGAAAGGTGGGCGCCGCCACCGGTCAGGTCCCGTACCGCCTCGGCCGTGTCCTGGACCGCCGAGGCGTCCACGCAGGCCGCCGCGCCGAACGTCCGCGCCAGCTCCAGGGCCCGGGGCGAGACGTCCACGGCGACGACCCGGGCGCCGGAGGCCGCCGCGATCATCACCGCCGACAGGCCCACTCCCCCGCAGCCGTGCACGGCCACCCACTCGCCCGCCGCGACCCTGCCCTGCGCCACCACCGCCCGGAACGCCGTGGCGAACCGGCAGCCCAGGGAGGCCGCCGTGCCGTACGACAGCCCCTCCGGCAGCGCCACCAGGTTCACGTCGGCGTGGTCCAGGGCCACGTACTGGGCGAACGAGCCCCAGTGCGTGAACCCCGGCTGCGTCTGCCGCTCGCACACCTGCTGGTCCCCGGCCGCGCAGGCGGCGCAGCCGCCGCAGGCGCACACGAACGGGACGGTGACCCGGTCGCCCGGCTGCCAGCGGGTCACTCCGGCGCCGACCTCCTCCACCACACCGGCGAGCTCATGGCCGGGGACGTGCGGCGGGGTGATGTCGGGGTCGTGGCCCATCCAGGCGTGCCAGTCGCTGCGGCACAGGCCCGTGGCCTCGACGCGGACGACCACGCCGTGGACCGCCGGAGTCGGGTCCGGCACATCCCGTACCTCGGCCGGCTCACCGAACCGCTCGAACACCACCGCGCGCATAGTCCTCGCCCTCACCCTCACCGCACGACAGGTCGGCCGGCCCAGCCCGTCTGCCTGCCGGCCGGCCGAGCTCACGGCCGGCCCACCGACCTGTCGGAGATCCTTTGCGGTGAACGCTAGCCAGAGATCTCCACCTTGTCGTGGTCGCTCTGCCTGTCGGCGCCGCTCTCCTCGTCGCGGTCGCTCTCCTGGTCGGCGCCGCTCCCCTTGTCCCGGTCGCCCTCCTCGCCGTCGGCCGCGGTCTCTGTCGCGCTCCCGGTCGCGGTGGCGCGCGGGGCCGACTCGCCCTCACTCAGGCCGAACCGCTCGTGGAACCTGCGCAGCGGGGCCGGGGCCCACCATGTGGCGCGGCCGGTGAGCCGCATGAAGGCCGGGACCAGCAGGCTGCGCACGATCATCGCGTCCATGAGCACGGCGAGGGCGAGGCCCAGGCCGAGCATCTTGGTGTTCGTCACCCGTGAGGTGCCTATGGCGATCATCACGACGGCCAGGATGACGGCGGCGGCGGTGATGAGGCCGCCGGTGCGCTGGAGGCCGTGGCGGACGGCGGCGGTGTGGTCGCCGCTGTGGTCGTACTCCTCCTTGATGCGGGAGAGCAGGAAGACGCCGTAGTCCATGGAGAGGCCGAAGGCCACGCAGAACATCAGCACCGGCAGGGTCGTCTCGATGGAGCCGGAGCTGGTGAAGCCCAGCAGGCCGGAGAGGTGGCCGTCCTGGAAGACCCAGATCATCGCGCCGAACATCGCGGTGAGGCTGAGCGCGTTCAGCAGGACCGCCTGGAGGGGGACCAGCACACTGCCGGTGAGCAGGAAGACCAGCAGCAGGGTGACCACGGCGATGAAGGAGAGCGCCAACGGCAGGCCGCCGCCTATCGCCTCCTTGGTGTCGACCAGGACCGCGCCCGCACCCGTCACCGACGTCTTGAACGGGGCGTCGGCCGCCCGGGCCCGTATGTCGTGGACCAGGTCCTGCGCGGCCTCGTCGACCACGTCGCCCTTCGGCTGCACGGCGAAGTAGGCCGCGTCGCCGTTCACCACGGGGCCGTCCACCCGGAGCACATCGGGCAGGGCGGCGATCTCGTCCTTGTACGCGGTGTACTGGGCCTCGGTCGCCCGGCCCTCGGCGAGGATCTCCAGACCGCCGCCGGGGGTGCCCGGGAAGTCCTCCCGGATGTGCTGCTGGACGACACGGGACTCGGCGGACGCGGGGAGCTGACGGTCGTCGGCCGAGCCGAACTTCACGCCGAGGAAGGGCAGACCGAGGAGGACCAGGCCTGCGGTGGTGGCGATGGCGAAGAAGGGGGCGCGGCGCATGACGAAGCCGGCCGTGCGGCCCCAGGCGGCACCCTCCTCGCGGGCGGGGGTCCCCTCGGCCCTGCGGCGCCGGAACAGCTTGCGCAGGTCGAGGGCGTTGACCCGCTCGCCCAGCAGCACCAGTGCCGCCGGGAGCACGATCAGGGCCGCCGCCGCGGCGAGCAGGACGACGGCGATGCCCGCGTAGGCGATGGACTTCAGGAACGCCTGGGGGAAGACCGCCATCGCGGCGAGCGACACGGCGACCGTGAGCGCCGAGAAGAGGACTGTCCGCCCGGCGGTGCGCAGGGTGGTGGCCACGGCGGTCCGGGGGTCCGCGCCGGCGGACAGCTCCTCCCGGAAGCGGCGCACGATGAACAGGGCGTAGTCGATCGCGAGGCCGAGGCCCATGGCCGTGGTGAGGTTCAGCGCGAAGATCGAGACGTCGGTCAGCTCGGTGAGGCCGCGCAGGATCGCGTTGGTGCCGAGGATGGCGACGACGCCCACGACTAGCGGCAGCAGGGCTGCGACCGCGCTGCCGAAGGCCATCACCAGCAGGACCAGGGTCACCGGCAGGGCGATCAGCTCGGCCCGCAGAAGGTCCTCCTGGATGATCGTCTGCATCTCGTGGCGCACGGCGACGATGCCGCCGATCTTGACCTCGACCGGGCCGTGCGTGCCGCGGAACTCGGGCGTGATGCGGTCCAGCGTCGCGTTCATCGTGGTCTCGTCGCCGGTCAGGCGGGCCGCTATCAGCGCCTGGCGGCCGTCCTCGGCGCGGAGGGTGGGGGCACCGGTCTGCCAGTAGGAGCCGACGCCCGTGACGCCCTTCTCGGCGGCGAGCCGCTCGGCCAGCCGCTTCGCCTCGGCGGCGACGGCCGGATCGTCGACCGAGGTGTCGCCCGCGTCGACCATCAGCAGCAGGTTCGGCTGGGAGTTCGGGAACTCGCGCTGGAGCGCCTTGGTCGCGTAGGTGGACTCGGCCTTGGGGTCCTCCCAGCCGCCGCTGGTCAGACGGTCGGCGACATCGCTGCCCGCGACGACCGCGAGGGCGGTGATCAGCAGGGCCACGAGCAGGGAGAGCCGGGGACGGGCGGTCACCAGTCTGGTCCAGCCTCCCGCTCGGGCCGGCCTGTTGACTTCGGTCATGGTGCGGTGTCCCCTTCACTCTGATCCGTGCCGTGCGCAGCCGGGCGGACGGATGCGCCACGCCATAAACTGGCAAACACGAGACCTCGCTCGCGTTTCATCAGAATGCGAGCGACGACTCGTGTTTGTCAATCAGGTCCGAGAAGCTGGGGACAACCGCATGCCCACCCATCAGGAGCAGGAGCAGCCGCGCCGCCGCCAGGCCCGCGGCGAGCGCCGTATCGCCCAACTCCTCGAAGCCGCGGCCTCGGTGTTCGCGTCGACCGGGTACGCGTCCGCGAGCACCAACGCGATCGCCCGCGAGGCCGGCGTCTCACCGGGCACGCTGTACCAGTTCTTCCCGAACAAGGAAGCGATCGCGATCGAGCTGGGCCAGCGGCTGATGGCCGACATGCGGACGGCGTACGGCGAGGCGCTCGCGCCGATCGACCCCGCGACCCCGCTGGAGCAGGCCGTGGCGGCCGCCGTCGACCGGTTCATCGACTTCAACTGCCACAACCCGGTGTTCTTCACCCTCATGCACGGCCCGGACGTCCCCGGCCGGATGGCGGAGGAGCACGACGCCCTCCACAACACCCTGATCACCCGGGTCGAGAACCTGCTCTCCCCGCTCCTGCCCGACCGGCCGGCCGCCGCCGTCACCCGCATCGCGCACGTCTGCATGGCGCTCTACATGGCAGGCCTCGAACTGGTCCTCGCCAGCGAGGGCGACGACCGCGAGGCGTACGTCCAGGAACTGAAGGACGTGCTGTTCCGCTACCTCGACCCGCTGGTGGGCGACCGCCTCCGCGACGCACAGGCGGTCTCGGCCTCCACCGCGGTCGCCTCGAACGCGACCTCGAACGCGACCTCCACCGCGACCCCCTGAACCCGCGGGCCCCACCCCTGGCGCCCGACCTCTCTTGGCTTCATACCCCCTAGGGGTATAAGATGGGAGACCTGAAGGGTTACCCGTACCCGCACACCCCGACGAGGAGCAACGACATGACCGCCCAGACCGACACTCCCGGCTCCGTCACCACCGTCTACAAGGTGAGCGGCATGAGCTGCGGCCACTGCGAAGGCGCCGTCTCCGGTGAGATCTCCGAGATCGCCGGGGTCTCCTCGGTGACGGCCGTCGCCTCCAGCGGCGAGGTCACCGTGGTCTCGGCCGCCCCGCTCGACGAGGAGGCCGTGCGCGCCGCCGTCGACGAGGCCGGCTTCGAGCTGGTCGGCACCGTCTGAGAACCGCCCCCCTGGCGGGGCCCCGCCC
>NZ_LIQX01000526.1 GCF_001418475.1 Streptomyces ossamyceticus
GTGCGGGAGTTGGGGCGTACGGTGGGGGCCGCGGAAGAGGGTCCGTGGGGGCCTCCGGTGGATCGGAGTGCCGCCTGGAGGGCCATCCCATTGATCCCGTAATGTGGCTTTCGTCGTCAGGTCGGCGTGAGGCCGGCCATCAGACGCGGCTCTTGGGGAAGGGACTCTTGGACTTGATGGAGCGCACCGTCGTCCGTTGTGCCGATGGGCACGTGTTCAGCACCGCTTCGTTCCCGATGCAGCAGGCCGAGCGACTCGGCCCCGGCCGGCTCATCCGTTGCCCTCGCTGCGCCCGGCTGCGCAGCGTCGTGCCGGTCGCCTTGCAGAAGCGGTAAGCGAGAAGCGGTAGGCCACAGCTGTGGTGGCGTCGGGCGTAGGCGTGCGGGGCCGGTTTCGCTAGGAGTGAGACGCGCGGTTCCCCGCCCGAATGCGGAGGGTCCGCGCGTCTTGCGTGTTCTGGAGTTGCGTATCCTCGGGGCGTGCTTCTCTCAGACAAGGACATCCGGGCCGAGATCGACGCGGGACGGGTGCGGATCGATCCGTACGACGAATCCATGGTGCAGCCGTCGAGCATCGACGTGCGGCTCGATCGCTTCTTCCGGGTGTTCGAGAATCACCGGTACCCCCACATCGACCCCTCGATCGAGCAGGCGGATCTCACCCGGCTCGTGGAGCCCGAGGGCGACGAGCCGTTCATCCTGCATCCCGGGGAGTTCGTCCTCGCCAGCACTTACGAGGTCATCTCGCTGCCCGATGATCTCGCCTCCCGGCTGGAGGGCAAGAGCTCGCTCGGGCGGCTCGGGCTCGTCACGCACTCCACCGCCGGGTTCATCGACCCCGGGTTCTCCGGTCATGTGACGCTGGAGCTGTCGAATCTCGCGACGCTCCCGATCAAGCTGTGGCCCGGTATGAAGATCGGGCAGCTGTGCATGTTCCGGCTCAGCTCGCCCGCCGAGTCCCCGTACGGGAGCGAGCGGTACGGGTCGCGGTACCAGGGGCAGCGGGGGCCGACCGCCTCCCGGTCCTTCCTCAACTTCCACCGGACGCAGGTGTGAGCGTGTCCCAGGTCCGGGAGAACCTCACGTACGAGGCGTTCGGCGCCGCCGTGCGTGAACTTGCGCAGACCATCGCTGACGACGGGTACGAGCCCGACATCATCCTCTCCATAGCCCGTGGCGGTGTCTTCGTCGCGGGCGGTCTTGCCTATGCCCTCGACTGCAAGAACATCCATCTCGTCAATGTGGAGTTCTACACCGGCGTCGGCACCACGCTCGATATGCCCGTCATGCTCGCGCCCGTGCCCAACGCGATCGACTTCTCCGACAAGAAGGTCCTGATCACGGACGATGTCGCCGACACCGGCAAGACGCTCAAGCTCGTCCACGACTTCTGCCTCGACGCCGTGGCAGAGGTCCGGTCCGCCGTGATCTACGAGAAGTCGCACTCCCTCGTGAAGTGCGAGTACGTGTGGAAGCGGACGGACGAGTGGATCAACTTCCCGTGGAGCGTCTTGCCAGTGGTACGTAAGTCGGGGGAGCCGATTACTCCGTCGAAGGAAGCACTCTGACCGTGGCCGACAGGGGCCAGGAGCGAGTGCGAGGGAGTCGACGGTTCCGGGAGGCCACGAGGGAGAGGATGCCATGCCGGGGCACCCACACCCCCCGGATCCGGCCGCCGGGGGTGCAGTTCGGGGTGCGGTGCCGACGGCACCGCACCCCGAACTGCGTCGGGCCGTACCCCGGCCCGGGGTGGTTCAGTCAGACTCCGCCGTCATGTCGGAGCCGTCGCCACCAGTCGTGACGGTCTCGAAGCCCTCCTTCCACTCGTCGGCGTCCACGGTGAACGGCTCGATGTAGAAGCACTGGGGCTCGTCACGGAACCCCGGAAGCGGGCGGGCCCGGACGATGCGCTCCTGGGCCTTTTCGCGGCTCGAGTAGACACCCAGGAGTTTGACGTCGTCGCCCTCCTCCTCGTCGGCCCAGAAGTCGTCGTCCGCGGCGAAGTGCCGGACCTCCGACCCGTCGGCCGGCTCGGCGTGCCTGACGTGCCACAGCAGGTAGGCGCGGTTCTGTCCATCCATCGTGATCACCTCGTGTCTCACAAGGGAGACCGCGGCCCGCTCGGCGTGTACGCCGGCGCGGGCCGCGGCTCCTCGGTTTCCCTGGGTCCTCAGGTCCTGCTCAGTTGCGGGACAGGTACTTGCGAACCTTGTTGTAGACGGATCCCGGCCCCTTCTTGAAGGGTTTCTGATATCCGCCCTTCTTCATGACCCGGTCGGTGGCAGCGTCGAGGGTTTCGTTCTTCCCCCGGCGTTGGCCCTTGGCGAAGTCGGGCACGTCGTTGCCCTTCGCCTTCCCGGATTTGCGGGCCTCCCGCCACAGGGTGCGGACCTTGTTGATGGCCCACTTCTTGCCCTTCCACCAGATCAGGCCGATGATCGCGACCACCGCGCCCACTCCGATCACGGTGAGCACCGTGCCGGCGCTGACGCCGAGGCCGGCCATGCCGACCAGGGCGACCGCCGTCATCCTGCCGTCGAGGTCGACCAGGTTGATGGGGTCGCCGCAGACGTACTCGTAGCTGTTGCAGCTGCCGCCCAGGACGGGGTCGACGGACAGGAAACGGCCGGTGGTGGGGTTGTAGAGGCGGGCCCCCATGAGGAGGAGACCGGTCGGGGTCTCGGCGGAGCGCTGCTTGGCGCCGAGCCAGCCGTAGCGGTCGGCGCCGCCGCTCTCACGGGCGTTGCCGTACTCGTCCGTGTCGATGGCGACCGGTGCCCGGCTCACGTCCAGCGGGAGCTGGAGCGCCACGTCGCCGTGGACGGTCGTGAACTGCAGCTCCGTGTCACCGGTCTTGCCGGTGATCGCGGCCAGGTCGCCGGAGACGGACGCCACGTTGCGGCCGACGGCTCCGCTCGCGGTGTCCTCGACGATCCAGCGCGGGTTGTCGCTGTCGTCGCCGTAGTGGTTGACCTTGGACCCGGTCTGGGTCCAGGTGGAGCCACTGCCGGTCTCGGTCTTGAAGGAGCGGAAGCGCATGGCGGCGTCGAGCTGCCAGGTCTGCCGCTTGCCGCCCGCGGTCTGCCGGTAGGCGAGGTCGTTGGCGTAGTAGTCGACGGTGCCGCCCGGCAGGGCGGTGGTGCGGCCGAACGCGTCGTAGGAGTAGCCGGAGTCGACGAGCCGGTCGGCGCTGTCGTAGGCGTGGGTGGTGGTGGTGCCTCCCGAGGTGGGGCAGGCGCCCGAGACCTCGCCCGTCGCGGTGGTCAGACCGGTGCGGTTCGACCTCTTGTCGAAGGCGTACGTGCGCTTGGTGCACACCTCGCCGACGGTGTCCTCGACCGTGGTCAGACGCCCGGCCTTGTCGTAGCCGTAGCGCTGGTCGGACCAGCCGGAGTGGCTGGTGGTCCGTCCCTGGGCGGAGCGGGTCACCACGTCGGTGTAGACGGTGGTGCCGTCGCTGTCGCGGGTGTAGGCCCTGGACGTCGGGGCGCCGGTGGCGTCCTCGGCGACGTTCAGGGTGTAACCGCCGGGCAGCTTCTCGGAGGTGACGGACCCGTCCGCGTCGTACGTGGCGGAGAAGTCACCGGCGACGGAGTCGCTGGCCTTGGTGACCAGTCCGCGCGGCTCGGCGCCGTGGTCGTAGGTGTAGGTGACGGTCGACGGGACGGAGTCGCTGACCTTGACCGCGCGGTCGAGCGCGTCGTAGGCGGTGGTGGTCCGGCCACCGTCGGCGTCGGTGTACGACATGAGGCGGCCGAGCTTGTCGTACGCCTTGGTGATGGTGCCCGCCGTCGGAGAGGTGATCTTGGTGATCGCCCCCGTCGCCGGGTCGTACTCCACGGTGGACTCCGGGACCGCCTGGCCGAGGCCGCCGGTCACCGTGGTCTTCAGCGGGCGGCCCGCGTCGTCGTAGGACCGGGTGGTCGTGCGCGACTGGCCGTTCGCGGTGTCGGTGACCTTGGTCGGCTGGCCGAAGTAGCCGTACTCCACGGTGGAGTCGGTCACCTCGTCGGGCCGGCTGCCGCCACCGGTGATCTTTCCGGCGGGGCCGCTCCAGCAGACCTGGTCGGCCCACTCGGGACGGCCCTTGCAGAAGCCGGTGCCGTCGGCCGCCCAGTACTCGGTGACCCGGGTGGCGGCGTCGTCGCCCGTGCCGCCGGGGGGCACGAGGTCGGTGATCCGGCCCTGTGCGTCGTACGCGGCGGTGGTCGTCAGGTTCAGGCCGCCGGAGTCCTGGATGACCAGCTTCGGCAGGCCCTTGGCCCAGTCGTACTGGGTCTCGGTGAGCCGCTTCTCACCCATGACCGAGTAGTAGTCGCGGACCCGGGCGCCGACGATCTTGAGCGTGACCTGGTCCTTGACCTTGGCCGAGCCGTCGGTGGGCCGTCCCTCGTCGTACTCGTTGACCGTCCAGGTGCGGGCGGGCACGGAGGTGTCGGCCTTGACCAGGACGGTGGTCCCGTCCTTGAGGTCCGCGGTCAGATCCATCCGGTGGAGCGGACCGAACTCCTCCATCTTCCGGGTGCCGGCCTCGTTGAACAGCGAGGTCGTCGACAGCAGGTGGGCGCGCTCGGCCGACGGCCGGGAGATGATGCCCAGACCCGTCAGCGTGTCCTTCTGCGCGTCCGTCGTGCCGAGCGCCAGCGCCCGGTTGGCCGCGCTCAGTTCACGGACGGTGTTGCCGAACCGGTCGTACTCGATGGTGCTGATGTGCTTGCCGGGCTCCGCCGTGTTGACCGTGCGGCCCGAGGCGTCGAGGTAGTGCACCTCGGCGCGGGTGTATCCGCCGCCGGTCAGGTTCGCTCCGTCGTGGGACGCGGGCACGGAGTCGGCGGGGAAGACGGCGGTGGCGTCGCTCGGGGCGTCGAGCTGCCCCCACTTCGCGACGTCGCCGCTGCCCATGGCGTGCGGCGCCTTGGCGCCGGTCAGCGGGACGCCGTAGACGACGCTGGTGACCGCATCGCCGTCGGTGGTGTCCGCCGAGCCCTGCTTCAGGGTCGGACGCGAGACGCTGAGCAGCATCCCGGCGCCGGGCGCCGTGCCACCGCCGGCGTTGCCGTAGTCGAAGGTGTACGGCAGCACGCCCGACGGCTGGTACCAGGTGACCCGGCCCTCGTCGTAGGCGTACTGGGTCTCGGCCTGCTGACCGATCCGCGGGTCCCAGTACTGACGCAGTCGGCCGGCGGAGTCGTACCGGTAGGAGGCCACGGCCGTCGAGGTCGCGGCGGCGGCGCCGGGGGCGGTGGCCCACAGCTTGATCTGCTTGACCTGGCCGGTGAAGTCACCGAAGTCGGCGTCCGTCCCGGTGCCGGTCGCCGTCGTCGCGGTGGCGTAGACGAACTCCAGCACCCGGCAGCCCTTGGTGGCCGGATCGGCCTCGCACGCGGCGGCCGTGACGGCCGAGGTGGGGGCGATGATCCGCTTGGGACGGGACAGCGTCCTGCCACCCGACGTCACGGTCTCGGAGACCACCTTGGTGGTGGTGTTGCTCAGACCGTCGATCAGGGCGGTGGAGACCTGCCACGTGGTGGCCGCCGAGCCCGCCTTGGCGAACGTGGTCACCGAGCCCTCGGTGTCCGACAGCGTGAACGTGCCGGTGACACTCCCCTTGAGGGTGAGTGCCTCGGCACCCGGCTCGGGCACCCAGCCGGTCTTCGCCGCGTTGGCGGTGAAGTGCACCGCGTCGCCCTCGGACAGCACCACGTCGACGGCGGTGTCGGAGACCCTGCGGATGTGGCTGTACTCGGAGGTGGTCTCGTCGGCGACGGTGCCGGTGACCCACTCCTTGCCGAAGATCGCGGCCTGCCCCTCCTGCGTCGCGCCCTGGTCGGGATCGCGCGAGGAAGCGGTCCGTGTCATCTCCATGCCGAAGAACGACGCGTCGGTCTCCGTCAGCGTGTAGTCACCGGTGAGCATGTTCAGCGAACCGGGACCGACCTCCGTGGTGGCCGCGCCGTCGGCGTCGCGGTCCACGACCACGGTCAACGGCTCGGTGCTGCTGGCGGCGGAGTTCGGGCCGGTGAAGTCGGCCTTGATCTGGACCGTGCCGTCGGGGTCGACGGTGCCGGTGGCGTTCCAGACCAGCGCCGCGTTCCTGCCGTTCGTGAGCCCGACGGGCCAGGCGGTCAGCGCCGTGCCGCCGGAGGTGACGTCCCCGACGGGGATCTTGGTCCAGGAGTCGGCCTCGGAGCGGCGCCACGAGAAGGAGACCTTGTCGTACTTGCCGCCCTCGGCCTCGGCGACCAGCGGAAGCCGACGCGCGGTGCGCTCGCCGTCGGCCGGCTGGAGGAAGCCGCCGGAACCGGCGTGGAAGGTGTACTCCTTTGCCTCGGACTTGTTGTCCGCCTTGTCGACGGACCGCACCTGGAGGGTGTGGGTGCCGTTCCTGGGCGGGGTCACGGATATCGCCTTGGCCGCGCCGGCGCCGCCGGTGGCGACCCTGGTCCAGGTCACGCCGTCCAGCGACCACTCCAGCCAGTTGTGGTCGCCCGAGGGCGGGGTCACGGTGAACGTGCCGGCCTGTCCGGCGCCCTTGACCCACTCGCCGGCCGGGTAGTCCGTGGACGTGATCCGCGTCGGAGCGGACGGGGCCGAGGTGTCGACGGTGAACGTCTTCCACGCCGACCAGCCGGTGTTGTAGTGCTTCCCGTCGAAGGGGTTGGTGCGGAACTTGTACGTCTTGCCGTTGCTCAGCACCCCGGACGGGACGGTCACCGACGCCGCGGACCCGGAGGCCACGTACTTGGAGACGATCACCTCGCCGACCTGGGCGTCGGTGGCGTTGTCGAAGATCTGGAAGGTGCCGTTGACCTTGTCACCGTCGGCGTCGACGAAGGTGTCGCGCAGCGTCGGCGTGGTGGTGTTCACGACGTAGGCGCCGCCGTAGGAGAAGAACGGCGGACCGGCCTCCTGCTTGGTGCCCGTCTTCGGCCGGAAGTTGTAGTTCAGCACGAGCTTCGGCGGATTGGCCGCCGCGTTCGCGGAGTTGACCCGCTTCCACTGCGCCATGGCCGACTCGCTCGTCGCGCGCAGGCCCATGTGCCCGCGGGTGGCCTTGGCCGAGGCCCACTCCTGCGCCAGCGTGCTCACGTCGGCGTTGATCCAGCCGTCCGGCTGGGAGGCGCACGAGGCGTTGCCGCGGGTCTCGGTGGAGGTGGCCTTCTTCGCCGTCATCGAGGGGCGGTTCGACCACCGGGAGGAGGTCGACGCGGCCCCGGCGGACCATACTTCCCACGACTGCGCCGCGCAGTCCGGATGGTTGCCCGAGTGGAAGTTCCACAGGCTCAGCTTTGCGCTGGTGACCAGGGCGTCGGCGATGGGGGAGGTGTTCCAGCTGATGAAGGACTGCGCCGTACGGGGCGTCCCGTCGGCGTTGGTGGTGCCCGGGTTGCCGAAGTCCAGCTCGGTGTCGGACGACCAGTCGACCGTCTCGCCCTGCTGCACATAGGTGTCGAAGACGTTCGACAGCGAGGACGTCGACGGGTCCACCGTCACGGGGTACCGGGTCTCGGGATCGGCGAGGAACTCGGGGTCGGGGGTGACCACCAGGTCGACGCCTGAGTCCTTCCCGTCCCTCTCGACCACCTTCATCGACACCGGCACCCGGCGGGTGTGCTCGCCGGAGCGCTTGTCGACGGTGGAGTCCCACATCACCGGCGCGGGCATGACGGCCCGCTTCTTGTTCTTCTCGTCGGTGAACTGCAGGCCGCCGTTCTTCAGCTGCTCGACCGTCAGTCCGCCGGTCTCCAGCGGCAGCGTGTAGGAGAACCCGCCGGCGGCCGGCTTCTCCTTGATCTCGACGTACTGCTCGAAGCCGGTGCGGGTCGCCTCGACCACGACGTCGGCGCCGGGCACGGCGTTGACGTACTCCGCCCGCGTGCCCTCCAGCTTCGGCTCCGGCAGTCCGCCCTTCCAACCCAGCGTGATCTGCTCGTCGCCCTCGCCCAGCGTCACCAGGTCGACGGCCTTCGACCCCTGCGCCGCCTTCAGCGACTTCGCGGGCGTACCCGTCCGGCCCGCCAGCCGCAGCCCGCGCGGGTGCGCCACCGGCTCCACGCCGTCACCGGACTCGCGCAGTTCCACGTCGACGTCGACTCAGTCGCCGTCGCGCTCGAAGCGCACCGGCCCGGCCGACATCTCCGTGGTGAGGCTGCCGTCCTTGTTCACCCAGGTCGTGGAGGTCTCGGTGCGCTCCGACAGCGCCTCCACCCGCTTGCCCGACAGCCGCGCCGCGACCTTCGCGGACGGGATGTCCGCGGCGGTGGTCGCCGCCTCGGGCTTGGCGGGCTTGTGCTGCGGAGCGGCCGCGGCCGGCCCCTGCAGCAGGGTCACGGCCACGGCGGCGGCCAGGCCACCCGCTGTCCAGCGCAGATATCTGCTGCGCTCATGCCAAACAGTCCTTCTCCGGAAAGGAGAGGACGATTCCCCCTGTGGTCTCAACATCCACCCGTATTCGGTTCTGAGCCGCCAAATGTAAGGCTGCTGTAAAGAATGTGGTCGATGTGAAACCTAGCTGCCGCCGGAAGAGGCAAAGGGCCTGATCATCACAAAGGGGTGTGCGGGGTTCCCCTATTGCTTCTTGTGACATGGCCCACGTGCAACGGGGGCGCGGGCAGGGGGAGTTGTGCAGTCGGCGTCATGAAGGCCGCCGGGGGCGGCTCGTGCACGGCGGTCGCGGGTACGGCCGGCGGTGGCGCCGGCGGATCGGGCGACCGACGCGGACGCGGCCGGCCGCTTGTGCCCGATCGTGGGCGGCGAGGCAGAACCAACATGGCCGAGCCGGTCACTTGCCGCATCGGAAACTCATCTCTTTCCATATCGGAAACTAGCAGCTACTCTTTCCGGTATGGAAACTCACGGGGTACGACTGACGCCGGAGCAGGCCCATGCCGCCCTGGCAGACACGGCGCAGATCCGGGCCTCCGCCGCGGCATTGTCGGCCACACCGTGGCCGAACTGGTTCTTCTTCACGCTCACGCTCTACATCGCCGCGCTTCCGATCACCTACGGAGGCGTCATGGCCGACTCGGACTGGCTACTGCCGCGCCCCGCCTGGCTGGCCATCCTGCTGACGAGTACCGCGGCGTACGTGGCGCTCTTCGCCGTGGCGGCGAGGGCGTGGCGCAACAAGACCGGAGTGGCGCTACGGTTCGACGTGCTGCCGAAGCGGGCGACCGCGCCGCTCACGGTCGGCTTGCCCGTGTTGCTGGTGGGGCCGGCGTTCGTTTTCCGCGCCACGGGACAGCCGGTGTGGCTGATCGCGGCCTCGCTGATCGGTGTCGCCGTCTCCGTCGGCTTCCACCTTGCCTTCGTCCGGCTGCACCGGAAGACCCCGTGAGCGCCGAGATCCACGATGGCCTGGAGGGTTTCGACGTCACCATCCACGCCCCGAACCGGCTTCGTATCTGCGCCCTCCTGGACGCCGCGGGCGAGGCGGAGTTCGGCCTGGTCCAGAAGCAACTCGACCTCTCCGCCTCCGTGCTGAGCAAGCACGTCACCGTGCTGATGGGCGCCGGCTACGTCGACCAGCGCAAGGCCGTCCGCGACACCCGGCAGCGAGTGTGGCTCCGGCTGACGCGGCGGGGCCGAGAGGCATATCAGGGGCACCTTGCGGCCCTGCGGGCGATCGTGGGGCCGTCGGATCCGGCTCCCTGATCACGACCTGAGCCGGATGAGTACCGCGGGGTCGGCGACAGAGCCGGCGCAGACGCATCTGCGCCAAGCCCTGGGCAGTGCGTCGACGCGGTGGCCGGGCACCGCTTCTTTGACCACTTCCCTCCGCGGTCGTGGCGCTTGCAGCGCTGGAAGGCCGGCAAGCTTCGCGGTGCGACATGGGCGCGGGTGGACGACGGGCAGGAGGGTGCGGCGGTCGGCCTCCCGCCGCAGGAACCGCCCCGTGCTGCGGTCGGTGGAGGGGTGGGTGCCCAGGAGGAAGCCCGGGCACCCACGGCACCACCGA
>NZ_LIQX01000527.1 GCF_001418475.1 Streptomyces ossamyceticus
CGCGCGCTGCGCACCCACCGGTCTCCCGGTGGGTGCGCAGCGCGCGGAGGAACCCGGTGGCCTGGGCCCGCAGATACCCGGCGAGGGCGTCGGCGGCGACGGCCGTGGAGTTCCTGGGGTCAAGGTGTTGCTGTGCCACGCCGGCGCCTCCGGGCGTCAATGAGCATCTCCTGGACGTTGCGCAGGGGCTGGCCGTCCGTGTCGGTCGAGTGCCGGGTCCACTCGCCGTCGGGGCCGAGGTGCCAGGAGGAGGTCGTGTCGGACATTCCGGTCTCCAGCAGGCGGTTGAGGGCCGCCCGGTGCGCCGGGTCGGTGACTCGTACGAGGGCCTCGATCCGGCGGTCGAGGTTGCGGTGCATCATGTCGGCGCTGCCGATCCACACCTCGGGCTCGCCGCCGTTGCCGAAGGCGAAGATCCGGGAGTGTTCGAGGAAGCGGCCGAGGACGGAGCGGACGCGGACGTTCTCCGAGAGGCCGGGGACGCCGGGGCGTACCGCGCAGATGCCGCGCACCCAGATGTCGACGGGCACCCCGGCCTGCGAGGCCCGGTAGCAGGCGTCGATCAGGGCCTCGTCGACCATCGAGTTGACCTTGATGCGGACGGACGCGGGACGTCCGGCGCGGTGGTGCTGGACCTCCTTGTTGACGCGGGCGATCAGTCCGTCGCGCAGGGACTTGGGGGCGACGAGGAGCCGGCGGTACGTCTCGCGGCGGGAGTAGCCGGAGAGACGGTTGAACAGGTCGGAGAGGTCCGCGCCGACCTGCTGGTCGGCGGTGAGCAGGCCCAGGTCCTCGTAGAGGCGGGCCGTCTTCGGGTGGTAGTTGCCCGTGCCGACGTGGCTGTAGCGGCGCAGGGTCTCACCCTCCTGGCGGACCACCAGGGACAGCTTGCAGTGGGTCTTCAGACCGACCAGGCCGTAGACGACGTGGCAGCCCGACTCCTCCAGCTTGCGGGCCCACTTGATGTTGGCCTGCTCGTCGAAGCGGGCCTTGATCTCGACCAGGACGAGGACCTGCTTGCCGGACTCGGCGGCGTCGATCAGCGCGTCCACGATCGGGGAGTCGCCGGAGGTCCGGTACAGGGTCTGCTTGATGGCGAGGACGTCCGGGTCGGCGGCCGCCTGCTCCAGGAACGCCTGCACGGAGGTGGAGAAGCTGTCGTACGGGTGGTGCAGCAGGACGTCCCGCTCGCGCAGGGCGGCGAAGATGTCGGGCGGCGACGCCGACTCGACCTCGGCGAGGTCGCGGTGGGTGCCCGCGATGAACTTCGGGTACTTCAGCTCGGGCCGGTCGAGGGCGCCGATGCCGAAGAGACCGGTGAGGTCGAGGGGGCCCGGCAGTGGGTACACCTCGGCCTCGGAGATCTTCAGCTCGCGGACCAGCAGGTCGAGGACGTACCGGTCGATGGACTCCTCGACCTCCAGGCGCACCGGCGGCCCGAAGCGGCGCCGCATGAGCTCCTTCTCCAGAGCCTGGAGCAGGTTCTCCGCGTCGTCCTCCTCGACCTCCAGGTCCTCGTTGCGGGTGAGGCGGAAGGCGTGGTGCTCCAGCACCTCCATGCCCGGGAACAGCTCCTCCAGGTGGGCCGCGATCACGTCCTCGATCGGGACGTAGCGGCTGGGGGAGGCCTCCAGGAAGCGGGAGAGCAGCGGGGGGACCTTCACGCGGGCGAAGTGCCGGTGGCCGGAGACCGGGTTGCGGACGACCACGGCCAGGTTCAGCGACAGGCCCGAGATGTACGGGAAGGGGTGCGCCGGGTCCACGGCGAGCGGGGTGAGGACGGGGAAGATCTGGTGCCGGAAGAGAGTGAACAGGCGGGCCTGCTCCTTCTCCGTGAGCTCGCCCCAGCGGACCACGTGGATGCCCTCCTCGGCGAGGGCCGGGGCGATGTCCTCGTGGAAGCAGGCGGCGTGCCGGGCCATCAGCTCACGGGAGCGGGCCCAGATCATCTCCAGCACCTCGCGGGGCTGGAGACCGGAGGCGGACTTGGTGGCGACACCGGTGGCGATGCGGCGCTTCAGACCGGCCACCCGGACCATGAAGAACTCGTCCAGGTTGCTGGCGAAGATCGCGAGGAACTTGGCCCGCTCCAGCAGGGGCGTGTTCGGGTCCTCGGCGAGTTCCAGGACACGCTCGTTGAAGGCGAGCCAGCTGCGCTCCCGGTCGAGGAAGCGGTTCTGCGGCAGGCGGTCGCCGTCGTACGGCGCCTCCTCGTAGGCGTCGAGGTCGGCGTCCATGTCGGGTTCGAGATCGGAGACGACCGCGGCCACCGTGTGCGGGCGGTGCGCGGCTATGGAGCCGACGGACGGCTGCGCGTGCTGGACCTGTGCCTGGGCGTTGGACTGGCTCATGGCACCATTCTTCCGCGCCGCGAGCATCCCAGGCGCGTCGGAGAGGGCCACAGGGAGCGCGACGGCGTTCCCGGCGATGTCCGCGTCGATCCGCGCGACGACGTCGTCGGTGCCGCCGGGGTGGGCGGCGGTGGCCGCGGGACGGCCGCTTCCCGCGCTCTTCCCGTTGCTTGGGCCGTTGCGTGGGGGAGGCGAGGGCTCGGGCGGGACGGGGTTCATTGCGGAAGCGTCGCAAGGTCGTCTGAATCGCCGGTTACGGAGACCTTACGTGCGGGATAGCGCAGGGAGGCCCGCCGGTTCCCCGGGGGCGTGCGCCCCCGCCCCGTCCCGCACCGGTTCATGGCTGCGGCACGCCCTTCCCCCCGTAGGAAGGGCGTGCCGGGTCCGGGTTGGGTGGGTGCGGTCAGCGGGTGCGGCGGCGCAGCAGCCAGTAGGCGGCGCCGGTGGCCGCGGCGGCGACGGTGAGGACGACGCCGGTGGTCATCAGGTGCAGGGGCCAGAAGTGGGAGGCGGGGAGAGCGTCGAGGTCATGGCCTGAGACGGTGCCGGTGATGGTCCTCATGGGCCACAGCTCGCTCCAGTGGTCGTCGAGGTACAGGTGGAACCAGAGGACGAAGCCGAAGGCCACGGCCAGGGCCGGCAAGGAGCGGCGGAGGGCGAGGCCCGCGAGGGCGCCCACGGCCAGCGCGCACAGGGCGTACGCCAGGATCGCCGGGCCGCGGTTGAGGAAGGGGTCCGTGTAGTACCACTCGTCGCCCCGCAGCACCTCGTCGGCCGACCAGAACCAGCGGTAGACCAGGACCAGGACGGTGGTCCCGGCGGTCAGCGCGACAGCCGGCACCGCGAGCTTGGCGGTGAGCCAGCGGGTGGGGGTGACGGACTGGGTCCAGGCCAGCTGGGCGGTGCCCCGCTCCAGCTCGCGGCCGACGAGGGCGGCGCCGGCCCAGGCGGCGATGCCGTAGGAGGAGTACGCGATGAAGGTGCCGATCCAGCCCTCGTTCATGGAGTGGCTGAACGTCATCACGTCGATGCACGCGCCCTCCGGCCTCCTTCGGCAGGTGTCCAGCTCGGCGCGTATCCGCGCGCCCGAGACGTGCTGGACCCAGAGCATCCAGCCGACCATCAGCAGGACGTACGCGCACCACACCAGCAGGGCCGGGCGGTGCACGCGCAGCACGGTCCAGACCAGGCCGCGCGGGCGGGGGCCTTTGGGAGCGACGGTGGCGGTGGCGGCGACGGCGGTCGTCATGACGTACCTCCCGTACGGCGGCGCAGCAGGTGGAAGGAGGCGAGGACCAGCAGGGCGGTGACGGCGAGGACGAGGCCGGTGGTCATCAGGTGCAGGGGCCAGAAGTGGGACTGGGGGTGCACCTCGGCGTACAGGTCGGTGAAGCCGTTGTCGGCCATGCACCTGGCGTAGCCGGCGTCGGTGTCGACGTCGAAGCAGCTCAGGTCATTGATCCGGGCACCCGAGCCGGTGACCGCGCCCAGCTCCAGCTGGTCGGCCGACATCGGCAGCCGGCTCGCGGTGGTGCCGGTGAGCGTCTTCGCCGGCCACAGCGTGTCCGACCGCTCGTCGAGGTACAGGTGGAAGCAGACGATGAAGGCGAGGGCCGTGCCCAGCGCCGGCAGCGCCCGCTTCAGGGCCAGGCCCGCCAGCGCGCCGACGGCCAGCGCGCACAGGGCGTACGCGACCACCGCGGGGCCACGGTTTACGAAGGGGTCGCCGTAGAACCACTCGTCGCTGCGCACCCCCTCGTTCGCCGACCAGATCCAGCGGTAGACCAGCATCAGCACCGTGGTGCCCACGGTGAGGGCGACGGCGGGAACCGCCAGCTTGACCGTGAGCCAACGCGCCGGGGTGACCGACTGGGTCCAGGCCAGTCGGGCCGTGCCGCTCTCCAGTTCGCGCCCGGTCAGGGAGGCACCCGCCCAGGCGGCCACGGCGTAGGAGGTGTAGGCGACGAAGGCACCGACCATGGACATGCCCTCCTCGAAGGCGAACGCGTCGAAGTCGACGCAGACGCCGTCGTTCGCACGGCAGATGTCCTGCGCGGCGCGCGCCTGCGCCCCCGAGACGTGGTGCACCCAGAGCATCCAGCCGGTCATCAGCAGGACGTACGCGCACCACATCAGCAGGGCCGGGCGGTGCACGCGCAGCACGGTCCGGATCAGGCCGCGCGGGCTGGGGCTTTTACGTGCGGCGGTGGCGGTGGCGGCGACGGCGGTC
This sequence comes from Streptomyces ossamyceticus, assembly GCF_001418475.1. Taxonomy (GTDB): domain Bacteria; phylum Actinomycetota; class Actinomycetes; order Streptomycetales; family Streptomycetaceae; genus Streptomyces; species Streptomyces ossamyceticus. The sequence continues at coordinate 4,582 of NZ_LIQX01000527.1, forward strand.
GTCATGACGTACCCCCCGTACGGCGGCGCAGCAGGTGGAAGGAGGTGAGGACCAGCAGGGCGGTGACGGCGAGGACGACGCCGGTCTCGACGAGCTGGAGGGGCCAGAAGTGGGACGCGGGGTGGTAGTCGCGGTAGTGGGTGACGACGTCCCGCCCCAGGACGCAGTTCTCGCTGGTCAGGCAGGGGTTGGGGACCCGGTCGCCGGTGGGGGTGATACCGCCCTCGTCGACGGTCATGCCGATGTACGCGGGGTGGCCCTCGGTGGCCGGGGTCGTCGCGGTCCTCGCCGGCCACAGGTACGGCCGGGCCAGTTCGAGGGCGTACAGCAGACCGCCCAGGGCGAAGAAGCCGTAGCCCAGGGAGGACAGGGAGCGGCGGGTGAGCAGGCCGACCAGGACGCCGACGGCGAGGCCGAGCAGGACGTGGGCGAGGGCGGCGGGGCCGTTGGCGATGAAGATCGAGCTCTCGTGCCACTGCCAGACGCCCCGCGTCCCCCACTGGTCGGTGTGGGCCTCCCACATCATGCGGTGCAGCTGGACCAGCAGGAGCGTGCCGGCCGAGAGCACGGCCGCGGGGAGTGCGAGCTTGGCCGCGAGCCAGCGGGCCGGGGTGACGGACTGCGTCCAGGCCAGTTTCGCGGTGCCGTTCTCCAGCTCCCGCCCGATCAGCGCGGCGCCCGCCCAGACGGCGACGAGCAGCGGCGCGATGTTGATGATCGCGGAGCCCAGGTACAGGGCCGTGTCGTACAGCTCGATCGCGGGCGCGTTGAGGTTGCAGCCCTCGTCCACCACTCCGTTGTCGCAGCCCCCCGAGGTGTACGCGGTCCAGGCGGCGTCCCCGCCCGGTACCGCGGCCCACAGCAGGGCCCCGGCGGCCACGGCGACGAGGAGCGCCCAGAACCACACGGCCGCGCTGTGCAGGCGCAGCAGCGTCCAGGTCAGTCCGCGCGGGACGCCTCTCGTGCGGGACGCGGTGGTCGTGAGGGCGGTCACGCGGCGCCTCCCGTGCGGCGGCGCAGCAGGTGGAAGGCGGCCGGCACCAGCAGGGCGGTGACGGCGAGGACGATGCCGGTCTCGACGAGTTGGAGGGGCCAGAAGTGGGCGGAGGGGTGGGACTGGGCCCAGTAGCCGACGACGTCGCTCCGGCCGCAGTCGAAGTCCTCGCAGAGTGAGTTCGAGATCCGGTCGCCCGAGGCGGTGATGATGCCCCGGTCGACGAGCATGCCGGTCCACAGGGGCTCCGAGGCGGCCGCGCGGACCTCCGTCACGGGCCACAGGTGGTGCCGGTTCGCCTGGAGGACGGCCATGAGGGCGGCCGTGCCCGCGAACCCGGCGGCGAGCGCGGGCAGCGAGCGGCGGAGCAGCAGGCCGGCCACCACACCGACGGCCAGGGCGAACAGGGCGTAGGCGGTGGCGAGGGTGCCGTTGCCCGTGAAGGTCGTGAAGTCGAACCAGTCCCGGGTGCCCACCGCCTGCCGCAGCCGCTCCTCCCGCCACCACACCAGGCGGTTCAGCAGGGTGAGCAGGACCGTCCCCGACATGATCAGGGCGGCGGGGACGGCCAGCTTGGCGGCGAGCCAGCGGGCCGGGGTGACGGACTGGGTCCAGGCCAGCTTCGCGGTGCCGCTCTCCAGCTCGCGGCCGATCAGCGAGGCGCCGGCCCAGGCCCCGATCAGGAGGGGGGCCACGGTCAGCGCGGCGGGAGCCAGGCCGACGACCAGGTCGTAGTGCTGGTAGGCGGGGCCCATGTCGCAGTAGTCGGCCTCCCTGCAGTTGCTCTTGAGGTAGGCGTCCCAGACGGCGTCATACCCGGGCCCCGCGGCCCAGAGCAGTCCGCCGCCGCCGAGCGCCACCAGCAACCCCCAGAACCACAAGGCCGACTGGTGCGGGCGCAGCACGGCGCGGGCCAGGGCGCGGGCGGGGTGCGCGGGACGGCGGCCCGATGTCCCCGCGGACACGACGGTCACGGCGCTCATACGGAGGCTCCGTGGGTGCGCGTCCCGTTGGTCTCGCCGTCGTCGTCCCCGCCGTTCCCGCCCCGGCTGTTGTCGGCGTCCCCCTCGTCCGTGAGGGTGAGTGCCGGGGCGCCGGGGGCCCGCAGGTGGGCGAGGACCAGCTCCTCCAGGGACGGCTCGGCGGTCTGCCAGCCGGCGGCTATCCGGCCCTCGGGCCGGATGAGCGCGGTGATCTGACGGCCGGTCGTACGGGACTCGACGACGGTGTGCGGGGCGAGGTCCCCGGTCGGGCCGGTGACCAGGGTGTGGGCGGCGATGAGCGCGTCCAGCGGGCCGGCCAGGCGGACACGGCCGCCGCCGAGGAGGAACAAGTGGTCGCAGGAGCCTTCGAGTTCGGCCACGACGTGCGAGGACATGACAACCGTGGTGCCGTGTTCGGCGGAGTCCGCGAGCAGGGTGCCCATCAGCTGGTGCCGGGCCAGCGGGTCGAGGTCGGCCATCGGCTCGTCCAGCAGCAGCAGTTCGGGCCGCTTGCCGAGGGCGAGGGCGAGCGCGACCCGGGTGCGCTGGCCGCCGGAGAGGGAGCGGATCTTGGAGCCGAAGTCCAGCCCGCCCTCCTCGACGATCCGCTCGGCCACGGCCGCGTCCCAGCGGCGCGGGTTCAGCTCCGCGCCCATGCGCAGGGTCTCGGCGACGGTGAGCTGCGGGTACAGGGGCTTGTCCTGGGCGACGTACGCCATGCGTTCGCGGGCCGCCGACGGCGTCGTGCCCAGCACGCTGATGCCGCCCTCGGTGGGCGCGAGCAGGCCGGCCGCGTGGGCCAGCAGGGTCGACTTGCCCGCGCCGTTCGGTCCGACGACCGCGCAGACGCGCCCCACCGGGAGCCGCAGCGTGCAGTCGCGCAGCGCCCAGCCCTTCTGTCGCCAGCCGAACCTCTTGCCGAGTGCGGCCGCCTCGATGGCCGTGTCGGTCATGCCTCGTCCCCCTGATCTTCCTTGAAGTGTTCGTCCAGTACGGAGGTGAACAGCGCCTCGACGTCGCCCCGTTCGAGCCCGGTCTCCTTGGCCCGGACGGTCCACCGGTCCAGCTCCCCGCGCAGCGGGGAGTCGACCGGATGGGCGCCCAACGACTTCCGTACGAAGGTGCCGAGGCCGCGGCGGGCCTCGACCAGGCCCTCGCGCTCCAGCTCGCGGTAGGCCTTCAGCACCGTGTTCGGGTTGATGGCGGTGGCCTCCACGACCTCGCGGGCCGTGGGGAGCTTGTCGCCGGGTTCCAACAGGCCGAGTCGCAGGGCCTGTTTGGTCTGCTGGACGATCTGCACATAGGTGGCGACACCGCTGCGCCGGTCGATGCGGTACTCCACCACTCGAACAACCACCCTTTCACTAATTGAGTAGTGAAAGGGTGGTGCAAGAGAGGGGGCGGTGTCAACACACCGCCCCCTGCCTGTGGACGACTTCCGCCGGGGGAGCGCCGGGCCCGCCCCGTTGCGTCAGGTTTCGCTGCGGTACATCAGGTCCGTCTCGTACGTCACGAATCCGAGGCGTTCGTACACGGTCACCGCCGCCTTGTTGTCGGCGTCGACGTAGAGCATCGCGGTGGGCAGGCCCTGTGCGGCCAGGTGGCGCAGGCCGATGGTGGTGAGCGCCTTGCCGAGGCCGCCGCCCTGGGCGCCGGGGCGGACGCCCACGACGTAGACCTCGCCGAGCTGTTCGGCGGCGTGCACCTTCGTCCAGTGGAAGCCGGCGAGTTCATCGCCCCGGAACGCCAGGAAGAAGCCGGCCGAGTCGAACCAGGGCTCGGTCTTGCGGTCGTCGAGGTCGCGCTGGGTGAGGGAGCCCTGTTCGGGGTGGTGGGCGAAGGCCTCCGCGTTCGCGGCCAGCCAGGCCGCGTCGTCCTCGCCGGGCACGAACGTGCGGACGGTGACGCCCTCGGGGAGGACCGGCTCCGGGGGGTCGAAATCGGCCAGTGAGCGGCGCATCTGGCGCAGTTCGCGGAACAGGGTGAGACCGAGGACCTGGGCGAGATGGCGGGCCGCGGAGTGGCCGCCGTGCGCCCAGACGCGCAGCCGCTTGCCGGACTCGGCGAGCAGCGCCGAACCGAGGGCCCGCCCGTGGCCGTGGCCCCGGTGCGAGGGGTGCACGACGAGTTCGGCGGCGGGGGCCTCGACGGGGTCGGTGTCCTCCAGTTGGGCGTATCCGACCAGGGTGTCGCCGACGGTGAGGAGGAGATGGCGGACGCCCTCGCGGGGGCCGCCGCGGAGTTGGAGGCGGCCCTGCTCGGACACCGCGGGCTGGCCGTCGACCTGGGTGGCCTCGTCGAGGAGGTCGAGGACGGCCGCCCTCTGGTCGGGCGTGAGTTCCAGGCGGGTCTCGATACTGCGGGCGGCTGAGTGGGGCCGGGCGGTGTCGTCGCTGGTCATGGGTTCGAGGTTAACCGGGGGCCGCCAGGGGAGGGCGCCTCGGAACCCGGCTGGTTCCCCGGGG
>NZ_LIQX01000528.1 GCF_001418475.1 Streptomyces ossamyceticus
CCACCCCACCGTTCGACGCCCCCGCCGCCCGCAGACTCCGCACCGCCCTCGGGATGGGACCCGAGCACGTCGCCTACGGCATGCGGTCCTCGTACGGTCTCCCCTATGTCACCCCGGATCTGGTGAATGCCTGGGAACGCGGCACGGTGGCGCCGACGAGCCCTGAACTCACCGCTCTCGCGGGCATGTTGTGGTGCTCTCCCGGTGAACTCATCGGGGCGCCGCGTACGTTGCGCGAGCACCGCATGGCCCGGGGGACCGCACCCGAGGACGTGGCCCGCGCGATAGGCATGGACCTGACCACCTACCTCCACATGGAGGAGACCGGTGAATGGCGGGGCACCGAACGGCAGTCCACCGCCCTCGCCGATCTGCTCGACCTCTCGCTCCCCGAGCTGGTCGTCGTCACCGGACGGGAGGCGCGCCTCACCGAGCTGCTCCGCGACGCGGTCGCCACCCGCTGGCAGGCGTACGTCCGGCCGACCGCCAAGCTGCTGTCCCTCGACCGGCGCCTCCTGGAGGNNCTGGTCACTGGTCCGCCGGGCGGCCACCTACTAGGCCGTGCCCGGCGACTGCCGCCGCCACTGAAAGGCAGGTGTCCGGGACAGCCCGGACACCGTCCCGGGCGCCCTGCGGGACCGGGCGCCTAGAAGACCGACTCCGCCTCGTCCATCCGGTCCTTCGGGACCGTCTTCAGCTCGGTCACGGCCTCCGCCAGCGGCACCATCACCACGTCGGTGCCGCGCAGCGCGGTCATCCGGCCGTACTCGCCCCGGTGCGCGGCCTCCACCGCGTGCCAGCCGAAGCGCGTGGCGAGCACCCTGTCGTACGCGGTCGGGGTGCCGCCCCGCTGCACATGACCGAGGATGACCGGCTTGGCCTCCTTGCCGAGGCGGCGCTCCAGCTCGTACGCGAGGGCGGTGCCGATGCCCTGGAAGCGCTCGTGGCCGAACTGGTCGATCTCGCCGTGGCCGTAGTCCATCGAGCCCTCGGCGGGGTGGGCGCCCTCGGCGACGCAGATGACGGCAAACTTCTTGCCGCGCGCGAAGCGCTCCTCGACCATCTTGACCAGATCGGCCGGATCGAACGCGCGCTCGGGCAGACAGATGCCGTGCGCACCGGCGGCCATCCCGGACTCCAGGGCGATCCACCCCGCGTGCCGGCCCATGACCTCGACGACCATCACGCGCTGATGGGACTCGGCGGTCGTCTTCAGGCGGTCCATCGCCTCGGTGGCGACCCCGACCGCCGTGTCGAAGCCGAAGGTGCGGTCCGTCGACGAGATGTCGTTGTCGATCGTCTTCGGGACGCCGACGACCGGCAGCCCGGCGTCGCTGAGCATCCGCGCGGCGGTGAGGGTGCCCTCGCCGCCGATCGGGACCAGGACGTCGATGCCGAACTGGTGCGCCATGTCCTGCGCGTTCTCGCACGCCTCCCGCAGGCGGTCGCGCTGGAGGCGGGAGGACCCGAGGATGGTGCCGCCGCGGGCGAGGATGCCGCTGACGGACTCCAGGTCGAGGCTGCGGTAGCGACCGTCGAGCAGACCGGCGTAACCGTCCTCGAAGCCGATGACCTCGTCGCCGTAGTGGGCGACCGCTCGGTGCACGACCGACCGGATCACTGCGTTCAGGCCCGGACAGTCGCCGCCTGCGGTCAGAACTCCGATACGCATCGTGCTGTGTCTCCTGCTCGTCCTGCTGGGTGCTGGTACTTGTGAGCCGATCCGATTGTTTCACGCCTCGCAGGGGGGTGCCGCGCCCGCGGAGCCCGCCTCCGGCCGCCCGGGAGCCCCTCCCCCGCCCCGCCGACCTGATGGGCGCCTTATCCACCCTCGGAGGTATTGTCAAGAGGGTTTCTGTCCGCCGCGGCGGTGATTTCCGCACAGCCGTCACACCCTCGCGGAAACACTGCGCGAAGCCACTAAAGCGGCACTCGCGGCACCACCCAGGCACCCACCGAAGCACCCACCGAAGCACCCACCGAACCCGACATGAAACGGAGAGCCCACGTGACGCGCAGCGTGTACGTGACCGGGATCGACCGCGGCGACGGCCGCCAGGTCGTCGAACTGGGGATCATGGAGCTCCTGACCCGCCAGGTCGACCGGGTGGGGGTGTTCCGGCCGCTGCTGCACCACGGCCCGGACCGGCTCTTCGACCTGCTGCGCGCCCGGTACCGGCTCTCGCAGGACCCGGCCACCGTGTACGGCATGGACTACCACGAGGCGTCCACCCTCCAGGCCGAGCACGGCACGGACGAGCTGGTCGCGGCCCTCGTCGACCGGTTCCACACGGTGGCACGGGACTACGACGTCGTCCTCGTCCTCGGCACCGACTTCGCGGACACACAGTTCCCCGACGAGCTGTCCCTCAACGCCCGCCTCGCGAACGAGTTCGGGGCGTCGGTGATCTCCGTGGTCGGCGGCCGCAAGCAGACCGCCGAGTCGGTGGTCGCCGAGACGCACAACGCGTACCGCGCGTACGAGGGCCTCGGCTGCGACGTGATCGCGATGGTGGTGAACCGGGTCGCGCCCGGCGACCGGGACCAGATTGCCGAGCGGCTCACGGACGCGCGGCACCCCCTGGCCGTGCCCTGCTACGTCGTCCCGGACGAGCCCGCCCTGTCCGCGCCGACGGTGGCGCAGATCACCCACGCGCTCGGCGGCAAGGTGCTCCTCGGCGACGACGCGGGGCTCGCCCGTGACGCGCTGAACTTCGTCTTCGGCGGGGCGATGCTGCCGAACTTCCTGAACGCACTCACCCCCGGATGTCTGGTCGTCACCCCCGGCGACCGCGCCGACCTGGTCGTGGGTGCCCTCGCCGCCCACAGCGCGGGCACCCCGCCGATCGCGGGTGTGCTGCTGACCCTCAACGAGCGGCCCAGCGACGAGGTCCTCACGCTGGCGGCGCGGCTCGCGCCCGGCACGCCCGTGGTCGCCGTGGAGAGCGGCTCCTTCCTCACCGCCTCCGAACTCTTCTCGATGGAGGGGAAGTTGAGCGCGGTGACCCCGCGCAAGGCGGAGACCGCGCTCGGCCTCTTCGAGCGGTACGTCGACACCGCCGAGCTGCGCACCCGGGTCTCGGCACCCAGCAGCGACCGGATCACCCCGATGATGTTCGAGCACAAGCTGCTGGAGCAGGCCCGCGCCGAACGCCGCCGGGTCGTCCTCCCCGAGGGCACCGAGGAGCGGGTGCTGCACGCGGCCGAGGTGCTCCTGCGGCGCGGGGTCTGCGACCTCACGCTCCTCGGCCCCGTCGACCTGATCCGCAAGAAGGCCGCCGACCTGGGCATCGACCTCGGCGACAGCATGCTGGTCGACCCGGCGACCTCCGCGTGGCGGGACTCCTTCGCGGAGAAGTACGCGCAGCTGCGCGCCCACAGGAACGTCAGCGTCGAGCTGGCGTACGACGTGGTGTCCGATGTGAACTACTTCGGCACGCTGATGGTCCAGGAGGGCCTCGCCGACGGCATGGTCTCGGGGTCCGTGCACTCCACGGCCGCCACCATCCGGCCCGCCTTCGAGATCATCAAGACCAGGCCGGACGCGGGCATCGTCTCGTCGGTGTTCTTCATGTGCCTCGCCGACAAGGTGCTGGTCTACGGCGACTGCGCGGTGAACCCGGACCCGAACGCCGAGCAGCTCGCCGACATCGCCGTCCAGTCCGCCGCGACCGCGCAGCAGTTCGGGGTGGAGCCGCGGATCGCGATGCTGTCGTACTCCACGGGTACCTCCGGTTCGGGCGCCGACGTCGACAAGGTGCGCGAGGCCACCGAGATCGTCCGTACCCGGCGGCCCGACCTGCTGATCGAGGGGCCGATCCAGTACGACGCCGCCGTGGAGCCGAGCGTCGCGGCGACCAAGCTGCCGGGCTCCGAGGTCGCCGGGCAGGCCACCGTGCTGATCTTCCCGGACCTCAACACCGGCAACAACACCTACAAGGCGGTGCAGCGTTCGGCCGGCGCCCTCGCCGTCGGGCCGGTGCTCCAGGGCCTGCGCAAGCCCGTCAACGACCTGTCCCGGGGCGCCCTCGTCCAGGACATCGTCACGACCGTCGCCATCACCGCCATCCAGGCCCAGACCCCCGCGGCCCCGTGACCCCCACCGACGACAGAAGGCATACCACCACCGTGACCGCCACCCGCGTCCTCGTCCTCAACTCCGGTTCCTCCTCGGTGAAGTACCAGCTGCTCGACATGCGGGACAGCACCCGGCTGGCCGTGGGCCTGGTGGAGCGCATCGGCGAGCAGGGCTCCCGGCTGAAGCACACCCCGCTGACCGACGGGGGCGAGGCCAGGGAGCGCACCGGCGCGATCGCCGACCACGCCGCCGCCCTGAAGGCCGTCGCGGAGGAGTTGGCCAAGGACGGGCTCGGTCTCGACTCGCCCGAACTGGCCGCCATCGGGCACCGCGTGGTGCACGGCGGGCAGAGCTTCACCGAGCCGACGGTGATCGACGACACCGTGCTCGCCGAGATCGAGCGGCTGATCCCGGTGGCGCCGCTGCACAACCCGGCCAACCTGACGGGCATCCGCACGGCTCAGGCGCTGCGCCCGGACCTGCCGCAGGTCGCCGTGTTCGACACCGCGTTCCACACGACCATGCCGGAGTCGGCGGCGCGCTACGCGATCGACGTGGAGACCGCCGACGCCCACCGGGTGCGCCGCTACGGCTTCCACGGCACCTCGCACGCGTATGTCTCGCGGGCCACGGCCGCGTTGCTGGGCAGGGCGCCCGAGGACGTGAACGTCATCGTGCTGCACCTCGGCAACGGGGCGTCCGCGTCGGCCGTGCGCGGGGGCCGGTGCGTGGACACCTCCATGGGGCTGACGCCTTTGGAGGGGCTCGTGATGGGTACGCGCTCGGGAGACATGGATCCGGCCGTCATCTTTCATTTGATGCGCGTTGGCGGAATGTCCACGGACGACATCGACACTCTCCTCAACAAGAAGAGCGGTCTGATCGGGCTGTGCGGCGACAACGACATGCGGGAAATAAGCCGGCGTATCGACGAGGGCGACGAGCGGGCGAAGCTCGCCTTCGACATCTACATTCACCGGTTGAAGAAGTACATCGGCGCCTACTGCGCGGTGCTCGGCCGGGTGGACGCGATCGCGTTCACCGCCGGGGTCGGGGAGAACGCGGCGCGGGTGCGTCAGGCCGCCCTCGCGGGCCTGGAACCGCTGGGACCGGTGGTGGACGCCGACCTCAACGCCGTACGCGGCGACGGGGCGCGGCTGATCTCGCCGGCCGGTGCCCGGGTCGCCGTCGCGGTGGTGCCGACCGACGAGGAACTCGAGATCGCGGCACAGACGTACGCCCTGGTCGACAGATGAGCAAAGCAGTCGGGAAATACACGCCGGTAACACGATTGAGCGCATAGCCGCCCATGTGCATTCCGCCAGACGGAATATTCCGCAGCGAAACAAACCGATAGGATCGTCCCATGCGCCGTTCGAAAATCGTCTGTACTCTCGGCCCCGCGGTCGACTCCCACGAGCAGCTTGTCGCCCTGATCGAAGCCGGCATGAATGTGGCCCGCTTCAATTTCAGCCACGGCAGCCACGCCGAGCACCAGGGCCGGTACGACCGGCTCCGGGCCGCGTGCGCCGAGACCGGCAAGGCCATCGGTGTCCTCGCCGACCTCCAGGGCCCCAAGATCCGTCTGGAGACCTTCGCCGAGGGGCCGGTGGAGCTGGTGCGCGGTGACGAGTTCACCATCACCACCGAGGACGTGCCGGGCGACAAGCACATCTGCGGGACGACGTACAAGGGCCTGCCCGGTGACGTCTCCGCCGGCGACCAGGTGCTCATCAACGACGGCAACGTCGAGCTGCGGGTCATCGCGGTCGACGGCCCGCGGGTGCGCACCGAGGTCGTCGAGGGCGGTGTCATCTCGGACCACAAGGGCATCAACCTGCCCGGCGCCGCGGTGAACGTGCCCGCGCTGTCCGAGAAGGACGTCGAGGACCTCCGGTTCGCGCTGCGGATGGGCTGCGACCTGGTGGCGCTCTCCTTCGTGCGGGACGCCGACGACGTGCAGGACGTCCACAAGGTGATGGACGAGGTGGGCCGCCGGGTCCCCGTCATCGCCAAGGTGGAGAAGCCGCAGGCCGTCGAGAACATGGAGGACGTCGTGATGGCGTTCGACGGCGTGATGGTCGCCCGTGGCGACCTGGCCGTCGAGTACCCGCTCGAGAAGGTCCCCATGGTGCAGAAGCGGCTCATCGAGCTGTGCCGCCGCAACGCCAAGCCGGTGATCGTGGCGACCCAGATGATGGAGTCGATGATCACCAACTCCCGCCCCACCCGCGCCGAGGCGTCCGACGTCGCCAACGCGATCCTGGACGGCGCGGACGCGGTCATGCTGTCGGCGGAGTCCAGCGTGGGCGCGTACCCGCTGGAGACGGTCCGCACGATGTCGAAGATCGTCACGGCGGCCGAGGAGGAGCTGCTCGCCAAGGGCCTCCAGCCGCTGGTGCCGGGCAAGAAGCCGCGCACGCAGGGTGGTTCGATCGCCCGTGCGGCCTGCGAGATCGCCGACTTCCTCGGCGGCCGGGCGCTGGTGGCCTTCACGCAGTCCGGTGACACCGCCCGCCGGCTCTCCCGCTACCGCGCGTCGCAGCCGATCATCGCGTACACCACCGACGAGTCGACCCGGAACCAGCTGGCGCTCAGCTGGGGTGTGGAGTCGCACGTGGTGCCGTTCGTGAACAGCACCGACGAGATGGTGGACCTGGTCGACCACGAGATGGTGAAGCTCAACCGCTTCAACGAGGGCGACATCGCGGTCATCACCGCCGGCTCGCCCCCCGGCGTGCCGGGCACCACGAACATGGTCCGGGTGCACCACCTGGGCGGCGGCGCCCGCGACTGACGCCGCCGACGCCGTACGACAGCACCGAGGGCGCCCCCTGCTCGCAGGGGGCGCCCTCGGTGTGTTGCGGCTCCCGGACGGGTCCTGTGCGGCGCTCGGGGCGCCGTGGGCGGTCTCAGTCGGTGGTGAACTGGTGCAGCCCGGGCACGGTGAGCGTCCCGCCGAACTGGCCCGCCTGGACGACCTTCACGTTGGTGAAGTAGATCAGCGGGATGTTCAGCGGCGGCGGGTGCTTCGGGTCGAAGGTCACCGGGATCAGACCGAGCAGGTTGCCGGAGATGCTCTCCGTGTACATGATCGTCTTGCCGTCGCGGATGGTGGACGTGCTGCCCTTGCGCGCCTGCACGTGGTAGGTGACGCCGGCCTGCTTGTCGTCGACCGTCTGGTGGAGGTCGCCGATGTCGGTGCCGTCGGAGATGACGTACTTCAGCACCTCCTTGACCGAGCCGTCGGCGGTCCGCACCTTGACGATGCCCTGGTAGTCGGCGCCCTTCAGCAGCAGGGAGCTGGCGTTCAGGTACCAGGGGTCGTTCGGCAGGGCGGGGATGCCCTTCTCGACGCCGCTCTCGTCCTCGGTGGCGACGGGGCAGTCGTCGGCGTTCACCTTGTCGCTCGGCGACGGGGTGGGGCTCGGGGTCGCGGTGGCGTCGTCGGCCGTGTCCTCGGCGTCGTCCTTCGCGTCCTTCGCCGCGTCCGTGACGTCCTTGGCCGTGTCGGTCACCTTGTCGGTGGCGTCGTCCTTCGCGTCCTTCGC
>NZ_LIQX01000529.1:0-238 GCF_001418475.1 Streptomyces ossamyceticus
ACGGGAGTACGCGGCCGCCGCGAGCGCCTCGACCGTGCGGTTCAGGTCGGCGCTCTCGCCGCTGCGCAGGGAGACGGGCTCCAGGTCGCCGAGGCCCTTGACCTGGGGCTGGAGGACGGAACGCACGGGGGCGACGACATCGAGGAGATCCGGTACTTCAAGGTCGCCGACCAGCGCTCCCTGGAAGTCGCCGAGCACGGACTGTGGGCCCCGCCCTGCCGCGAGCTGCTCCTCACGG
>NZ_LIQX01000529.1:318-5671 GCF_001418475.1 Streptomyces ossamyceticus
GGGCGCGATGGCGGTCGTCTGCGACCCGGAGCGGGTGCGCACGCGCGCCGCGGACCTGGTGGCCACCTCACAGGAGTTCCTCCAGGCGTCGTGGGCGGCCACGGCCGGCGGCGGCGAGGCCCCGATCGACGTCGGCGCGGCCTCCCTGTGGTCCATCGCGGACGTCCGCGACCGTGCCCGTGAGCTGGACATGATGTGGTGGTCGGTGTCGCCGTTCGCCGCCGACGAGGAGCTGGACGGGGACACCCTCAAGCTCGGCATGCAGGCCCCCGAGACCTACCGCGGCGACACCGCGAAGGCCCTCGCGGACACCAAGGGCTGGCTCGCCGACGGCTGGCGCACGGTCTTCGTGACCGAGGCCCACGGCCCCGCCGCCCGCACCGTCGAGGTCCTCGGCGGCGAGGGCATCGCCGCCCGCCTGGAGGCCGACCTCGGGACGATCGCCCCGTCGGTGGTGCATGTGGCGTGCGGCTCGATCGACTACGGGTTCATCGCCCCGTCCCTGAAGCTCGCCGTCCTCACCGAGACCGACCTGTCCGGGCAGAAGGCGGCCGGCAAGGACGGCGCCCGCATGCCCGCCCGCCGCCGCAAGACCATCGACCCGCTCACCCTCGAAGCGGGCGACTACATCGTCCACGAGCAGCACGGCGTCGGCCGCTACATCGAGATGGTCCAGCGCACCGTGCAGGGCGCGACCCGCGAGTACCTGGTCGTCGAGTACGCCCCCGCGAAGCGCGGCCAGCCCGGCGACCGCCTCTACATCCCCACCGACCAGCTGGAACAGATCACCAAGTACGTCGGCGGCGAGGCACCCACGCTGCACCGCCTGGGCGGCGCCGACTGGACGAAGACCAAGGCGCGCGCGAAGAAGGCGGTGAAGGAGATCGCCGCCGACCTGATCAAGCTGTACAGCGCCCGCATGGCCGCCCCCGGCCACTCCTTCGGCGCGGACACCCCCTGGCAGCGGGAGCTGGAGGACGCCTTCCCGTACGCGGAGACGCCCGACCAGCTGACCACGATCGCCGAGGTCAAGGAGGACATGGAGAAGACGGTCCCGATGGACCGCCTGATCTGCGGCGACGTGGGCTACGGCAAGACGGAGATCGCGGTCCGCGCCGCCTTCAAGGCCGTCCAGGACGGCAAGCAGGTGGCGGTGCTCGTCCCCACGACGCTCCTGGTGCAGCAGCACTTCGGCACGTTCAGCGAGCGCTACTCGCAGTTCCCGGTCAGTGTCAAGGCACTGTCCCGCTTCCAGACGGACACCGAGGCCAAGGCCACCCTGGAGGGCCTGCGTGAGGGCTCGGTCGACATCGTCATCGGCACCCACCGCCTGTTCTCCTCGGAGACCAAGTTCAAGGACCTCGGCCTCGTCATCGTCGACGAGGAGCAGCGCTTCGGCGTCGAGCACAAGGAGCAGCTGAAGAAGCTCCGCGCCAACGTCGACGTCCTGACGATGTCCGCGACGCCGATCCCGAGAACGCTGGAGATGGCGGTCACCGGCATCCGGGAGATGTCGACGATCACCACGCCCCCGGAGGAACGCCACCCGGTCCTGACCTTCGTCGGCCCGTACGAGGAGAAGCAGATCGGCGCGGCCATCCGCCGTGAACTCCTGCGCGAGGGCCAGGTCTTCTACATCCACAACCGGGTCGAGTCGATCGACCGCGCCGCCGCCCGGCTGCGCGACATCGTCCCCGAGGCGCGCATCGCGACCGCTCATGGCCAGATGTCGGAGCAGGCCCTGGAACAGGTGGTCGTCGACTTCTGGGAGAAGAAGTTCGACGTGCTCGTCTCCACGACGATCGTGGAGTCCGGCATCGACATCTCCAACGCGAACACCCTGATCGTGGAGCGCGGCGACACCTTCGGTCTGTCCCAGCTCCACCAGCTGCGCGGCCGCGTCGGCCGGGGCCGCGAGCGGGGCTACGCGTACTTCCTCTACCCGCCGGAGAAGCCGCTGACGGAGACGGCGCACGAGCGCCTCGCCACGATCGCCCAGCACACCGAAATGGGCGCGGGCATGTACGTGGCGATGAAGGACCTGGAGATCCGCGGCGCGGGCAACCTCCTGGGCGGCGAGCAGTCCGGCCACATCGCGGGCGTCGGCTTCGACCTGTACGTCCGCATGGTCGGCGAGGCGGTCGCGGACTACCGGCGCCAGCTGGAGACCGGGGAGATCGAGGAGGAGCCGCCGCTCGAGGTCAAGATCGAACTGCCGGTCGACGCGCACGTCCCGCACGACTACGCGCCCGGCGAGCGGCTCCGCCTCCAGGCGTACCGGGCGATCGCCTCCGTCAACACCGAGGCCGACATCGCCGCGGTGCGCGAGGAACTCGTCGACCGCTACGGCAAGCTGCCCGAGCCGGTGGAGAACCTGCTGCTGGTGGCAGGGCTGAGGATGCTCGCGCGGGCCTGCGGCGTCGGCGAGATCGTGCTCCAGGGCAACAACATCCGCTTCGCGCCGGTGGAGTTGCGGGAGTCGCAGGAGCTGCGCCTGAAGCGGCTCTACCCCGGCACGGTCATCAAGCCGGCCGTCCACCAGGTGCTGGTCCCCCGCCCGAAGACGGCGAAGGTCGGCGGAAAGCCGCTGCTCGGGCGGGAGTTGCTGGGGTGGACGGGGGAGTTCCTGGCTTCGATTCTGGGGTCGTAGGTGTGAGAGGGGCGGGGTGCGCGGGGGCCGGGCGCCGCGTTCCGCCCCGCTTTTCTCCGCTGTTTCTGTTTCTCGATGGCAGTGGTGGTCACCGTGCCGTGGAAGGGAACAGCAGCTCCGTCGCCGTGCGGAAGACGTCCTCCGGATCCCGGTCGCCGACCACCGCGTCGAGGTTGTGGCTGAGCAGCAGCGTCGCGAAGCCGTGGGAGAGGGACCATGCGGCGATGCCGGCCAGCCGGGGGTCCGCCCCGCCGAACTCGGGGCGGGCGGTGCTGACCGCGAGGCGCAGCCGCTCGCTCGACAGGGCACGGGCGGTGGTCAGTTCGAGGTCGTCCTCACGGAGCAGCTCCGGGCGGAACATCACCTGGAAATGGGCCGGGTGCTCACGGGCGAAGCGGACGTAGCGGACACCCGCGTCGCGCAGGTCGTCGGCCTCGGTGAGCGTGGTGGCCAGGAGCGCGTGGCCCTCCGCCGCGATCGCGGTGAGCAGGCCCGTGCGGTCCTTGAAGTGGTGCGCCGGCGCCGCGTGCGAGACGCCCGCGCGGCGGGCCAGGTCCCGCAGGCTGAGCGCGGAGGGCCCGTCGGCGGCGATGACGTCGAGCGCGGCGCGGAGGATCGCGCGCCGTAGATCGCCGTGGTGGTAAGGGCGGTCAGGACGGTCGGGCCTGTCAGGGCGGTCGCGACTGTCGGAACGGTCGGGACTGGGAGGGCGGTCGGCGCCGTCCGGGGAGTTGCTGCGGGGCATGGGGTCAGCGTACGCCCAATCTTGTCGTTGACAAGTTTGCGGTCGGTCGGGCAATCTTGTCAGTGACAAGTTCTGGCTCGGTCGTAGCGGCCGAGGGAGCGGCAAGGGGGATGTGCCATGTCCGAGAGGGTCGGCGTCAGCGTGGGCGATGTGAGTGCGGAAGTGGGCCGAGGTGAGGGCGGCGGCGTCGCGCTGGGCGAGGTCCGCCGGATGTGGCACCTGCTGGAGCCGCTGCACGCCGTCTTCTACTACGCGCCGCAAACCTTCGAGGAGGCCGCCGCGTTGGGATATGACGTGGCGGAGCGCTGGCCGAGCTACTTCGCCTACCGCGCGGCCCCGTTGGGCGCGGCCGGGAGCGAGCGGGTGGCCTCCGCCTTCTACAGCTTCAGCCCGCGCATGGTGGACGAGCACATCGAGCCGGCCTGGCGGACCGCGAGTCCGGAGGCCGTGCTTGCGGCCCGGGACCGGGCGGTCGACCGGCTGTACCGAGGGTTGTTCGGGGAGCGCGCGCACAGTCCCGCACTCGCGGAGGCCGCCGCCCTGGCCCGCCGTGCCGCCGAGTCCGTGAGTACCGCGGGCCGGCCGCTGGCCGCCGCCAACGCCGAACTGCCCTGGCCCGAGCCCGCGCACCTCCAGCTCTGGCGGGCGGCGACGATCCTGCGCGAGCATCGGGGGGACGGTCACCTCGCGGCCCTGCTGATCGCGGACCTCGACCCCACCGAATCACTCGTCTCCTTCGCGGCGATAGGCGCGGCATCGGTGGCACGCTTCGAGAGCCGAGGCTGGACCCCGGCCGAGTGGTCGGCCGCCCGCGATCGCCTGGCCGCACGCGGACTGGTCGACGTCGACGGTACGGCCACGGAAGCCGGCCGGAGCCTGCGCCAGGAGGTCGAGCGGCACACCGACCGACTGGCCGCCGAGCCCTGGCAGTTCCTCGGCCCGGCGGACACCGCGCGACTCGCCGACCTGCTGGGCGAGTTCTGGGTCGCCGCGATCGGCTCGGGTCTGCTGCCGTCGGAGACGACTCTGGGGATAGGCAAGGTGTGAGCCCGGAGCCGGCGCCTGCCGATCTGGCCCTTACCCGTGGAGGCTACGGTGTCGGCCGGAGTGGGCAGGGAACCCAGGCAGGGCAACCGGACCGAAGCAACCAGCAAGGCAGTGAGGAGGGTCGCGTGGTGCGTCTGAGGGGTGGGGTGGCCGTCGCCACCCTGGTACTGGTCGCCGCCGTCAGCGGCTGTGAACCGGGTACGAAGGGTTCGGCGGGGCCGGCGGACAACCCGGGCGGGGGAGGCCCCGCCCTGGCGGCGGCGGAGTCCCTGACCGTCAAGGGCCGTGCGCCGAAGACCGGTTACGACCGGGAGGAGTTCGGTAGCCCCTGGGCCGACACCGATTCCAATGACTGCGACACCCGGGACGACATACTCCAGCGCGACCTGGAGGACGTGAAGTTCCGGGACGGGGACTGCCGGGTGGCCTCCGGTGTGCTCGACCCGGACCCGTACACCGGCAAGGACGTGTCCTTCGTGCGGGGCCGCAGCCAGATCGACATAGACCACATCGTGGCCCTGTCCGACGCCTGGCAGAAGGGCGCCCAGAAGTGGGACGACAGCAAGCGCATAGCTTTGGCCAACGACCCGCTCAACCTCCTCGCGGTCGACGCGGGCACCAACCGGGGCAAGGGCGACGGCGACGCGGCCACCTGGCTCCCGCCCAACAAGGCCTACCGGTGCACATATGTGGCAGCGCAGGTCGCCGTGAAGAAGAAGTACGAGCTATGGGTCACCTCGGCCGAACAGTCCGCGATGAAGCGGGTGCTGAGCGGCTGCCCCAACCAGAAGCTCCCCAGCGGTGGCAACCCGACCAAGGCCCCGGCCCGCTTCCACGCGAACTGAGGCCCTGAGGGATCGCTGTACCGAGCACCGGTGAAGACCGTGGCGTGCGGGGTGCGGGGTGCGGGG
>NZ_LIQX01000053.1 GCF_001418475.1 Streptomyces ossamyceticus
ACGCGCGTCTGCCGCCCGCGCGGACAGGCCGCCGGGCAGCCTCCGAAGCCGGCCAGGCCCGCCCGTCCCGCGAAGCCCGCCGACAAGCCGGGCCCCGTGCCCCGGCCCGACGCGCCCCGGCCGGGGCACGGGGCCCGGCTTGTCGGCGGGCTGCGCGGGACGGGCGGGCCTGGCCGGCTTCGGAGGCTGCCCGGCGGGCTCCTCCCCGGCCGCACGCGCGTGTGCCGCCCGCGCGGACAGGCCGCCGGGCAGGGCGGTGAGCCCGCCGCGCGCGTGGGCTGCGGCGCCGGAGCGGGAGGCCGGGACGACCACCGTCCGCGCCGTGCACCCCGCGAAGCGGGCGCGCACGTCCCGCTCCACGAGCGAGCGGCAGCGGTCCAGCAGCGCCGCCGCCGCGGGGGTGCCGCGCAGGGCGCGCAGCGCCGCGAGGTCGTCCGGCTGGGGGCGGTACCCGGTGTCCAGGGCCTCCTCCAGCAGGGCCGCGTAGCCCGTGAGCGTGCCGGGGAGCGCGGCGCGGTAGCGGGCGAGGTCGGCCAGCAGGAAGGCCCTCCGGCGGGCGTCCTCGCGGGTCGCCTCGTCGACGGACTCGGCGAGCCGAAGGCAGTCCTGGACGTCCTCCGCCGAGGCGGGACTGGGGTTCAGGGCGAGGGCGAGGGCACGACGGAGCACACGCAGCTCCTCAGCGCCGAACGCCATGCCGCCGCGGGTTCCGTGGGGCGTGGGCATGCGGCGACGATACGCGCTAATCAGACAAAAGAGGCCCGCGTGGGGCGCGTGGCGCGGGGGACCACCCGCGTGGGGGGATCTTGAACGGGGGTCGCCTTCCGGGTCCGGGGGTACGGGTCGGTGTGGCGGCTGCGGATGGGTGGGGCCGGTCGCGCAGTTCCCCACGCCTCTGAGGGCATGGGTTTGCGGCCCGGCCTTCATCGGAAGAGCACGGGGCCGCAGGCCCCCGCTCTTGCAGGGGCGCGGGGAACTGCGCGAGAAACCACGACGGAGCCGCGGCCGCCAACGCCCCCGGCCCCGAGCTACACGGCGCCCTCAAAGACGCGACACGTTCCGCTCGTACACCAGCCGCAGCCCGATCAGCGTCAACCACGGCTCGTGCTCGTCGATCACCGAGGACTCGCCCAGCACCATCGGCGCCAACCCACCCGTGGCGATCACCGTCACCTCTTCGGGGTCGTCCGCCAGCTCGCGGACCATGCGGCTCACCACGCCGTCGACCTGCCCGGCGAACCCGTAGACGATGCCCGCCTGCATCGCCTCGACCGTGTTCTTGCCGATCACGCTGCGTGGCCGGGCGACCTCGATCTTGCGGAGCTGCGCGCCCTTGACGCCGAGCGCGTCGACGGAGATCTCGATGCCGGGGGCGATGACGCCGCCGACGTACTCGCCGCGCGCGCTGACCGCGTCGAACGTCGTCGCCGTACCGAAGTCGACGACGATCGCGGGACCGCCGTACAGCTCGACCGCGGCGACCGCGTTGATGATGCGGTCGGCGCCGACCTCCTTGGGGTTGTCGGTGAGGATCGGCACGCCGGTCTTCACGCCGGGCTCGACGAGGACGGCCGGGACGTCCCCGTAGTAGCGCCGGGTCACCTCGCGCAGTTCGTGCAGCACCGAGGGGACCGTCGCGCAGATCGCGATGCCGTCGATGCCGTCGCCGAGTTCCTCGCCGAGGAGCGGGTGCATGCCCATGAGTCCCTGGAGGAGGACGGCGAGTTCGTCGGCGGTGCGGCGCGAGTCCGTGGAGATGCGCCAGTGTTCGACGATGTCCTCGCCGTCGAACAGTCCGAGGACGGTGTGGGTGTTGCCCACGTCGATCGTCAGCAGCATGACCGGTCCCCGTCCCTACTCGGCCGCGCGCAGGTCGAGGCCGATGTCCAGGATCGGGGACGAGTGGGTCAGGGCCCCGACGGCCAGGAAGTCGACGCCGGTGTCCGCGTACGCCCTGGCGCCCGTGAGGGTGAGGCGGCCGGAGGCCTCCAGCAGCGCGCGGCCGGCGACGAGGGCGACGGCCTCCTCGCACTCCAGGGGCGTGAAGTTGTCCAGGAGGATCAGGTCGGCGCCCGCGTCGACGACCTCGCGGAGCTGGTGGAGGGTGTCGACCTCGACCTCGATGGGCACCTCGGGGAACATCTCGCGGACGGCCTTGAAGGCCTGCGCGACCCCGCCGGCGGCGACCACGTGGTTGTCCTTGACGAGGGCCGCGTCGGACAGCGACATGCGGTGGTTGACGCCGCCGCCGCAGCGGACGGCGAACTTCTCCAGGGAGCGCAGCCCCGGCGTCGTCTTCCGGGTGTCGCGGACCTTGGCCTTGGTGCCCTCCAGGGCGTCCGCCCACGCGCGCGTGGCGGTCGCGATGCCGGAGAGGCGGCACAGGAGGTTCAGGGCGCTGCGTTCGGCGGTGAGGAGGTCGCGGGTGGCGCCGGTGACGCTGAGGAGCTTCTGCCCGGCCTCCACGCGGTCACCGTCGTCGACGTGGCGCTCGACCTCGAACTCGTCGGAGCAGGCCACCGACAGGACCGCCTCGGCGACCCTGAGGCCCGCCACGACGCCGCCCTCGCGGGCGGTGAAGTCGGCGGTGGCACGCGCGTCCTCGGGGATCGTGGCGACGGTGGTGACGTCGACGCCGTGGTCGAGGTCCTCCTGGATGGCGACGTTGGCGATGTCCTCGACCTCGACGGGGTCGAGTCCGGCGTCGGCCAGAAGCTGGGCGAGCGCGGGGTCGAGCCCGCACTCCAGGTACTCCTCGCCCGTGAGGCCGTCGTCGGCGCCGCACGCGCAGCCGTCGCCGCAGCCGCCTGCGGAGGCGAGGGGAAGTTCGGGGGTGCTCACGTCTGTCACTGCTCCTGGTGATGCATGGGGGCGCCCCCTGCTCGAGCGCCGCCGAGAGCTTGGGGGAGGGTCGGGGGGAAGTCTGCGGTATCCGTGGTGTGTAGAGCGAGCGTGCGGTCCGGGTGGAGCCGTACGACGATGTGGCGGCGCCAGTCGGTGTCGTCGCGGTCGGCGTGGTCCTCGCGCCAGTGGCAGCCGCGGGTCTCCTCGCGCAGCCGGGCGGCGGCGACCAGGACGCGGGCCACGCACAGCAGGTTGGTGGTCTCCCAGGTGTCGACGCCGGGCTCGGCCGTCTTGCCGTTCTCGGCGAGCGCGTCACGGGCCTCCGCGTGCAGCCGGTCCAGGGCCTCGGCGGCGGTCGCCAGGGAGGCCTCGGAGCGCAGGACGCCGGCGCCCTCGGTCATGATCCGCTGGATCGCGAACCGTGTCTCCGGGGCGAGCAGCGGGTGCGCGGGCTGCTCCGCGTACGGGACGGGCTGGGGCACGCGCGCGTGGAGGCCGTTCTCGGCGTGGGCCGCGGCGATGTCGGCGACGATGCGCTCGGCGTAGACCAGGCCCTCCAGGAGGGAGTTCGAGGCGAGCCGGTTGGCGCCGTGGACGCCGGTGCAGGCGACCTCGCCGCAGGCGTACAGGCCGGGAACGGTCGTCCGGCCGTGGGAGTCGGTGCGGACGCCGCCGGAGGCGTAGTGGGCGGCCGGGGCGACCGGGATGGGCTCGGTGACGGGGTCGAGGCCATTGGCGCGGCAGGCGGCGAGGATCGTGGGGAAGCGGTGCTCCCACATGTCGGCGCCGAAGTGGCGGGCGTCCAGGTACATGTGCTCGGCGCCCTGCTCCTGCATCCGGCGCATGATGCCCTTGGCGACGATGTCGCGGGGCGCGAGTTCGGCCAGCTCGTGCTGTCCGAGCATGAAACGGGTGCCGCCGGCGTCGACCAGGTGGGCGCCCTCGCCGCGCACGGCCTCGGACACCAGCGGCTGCTGGCCCTCCGCGTCCGCGCCGAGGAACAGCACGGTGGGGTGGAACTGCACGAATTCGAGGTCGGAGACCTCGGCGCCCGCGCGCAGGGCGAGGGCCACGCCGTCGCCGGTGGACACCGACGGGTTGGTGGTGGCGGAGAAGACCTGGCCCATGCCGCCGGTGGCGAGGACCACGGCGGGGGCGTGGACGGCTCCCACGCCGTCGTGCTGGCCCTCCCCCATGACGTGCAGGGTGACACCGGCGGTGCGGCCCTCGGCGTCCGTCAGGAGGTCCAGGACGAGCGCGTTCTCGACCGTGCGCAGGCCACGCGCGCGTACCGCCTCGACGAGGGCCCGGGAGATCTCCGCGCCGGTGGCGTCGCCGCCCGCGTGGGCGATGCGGCGGCGGTGGTGGCCGCCCTCGCGGGTCAGCTCCAGGCCGCCTTCCTCGGACTCGTCGAAGTGGGCGCCGGTCGCGATGAGGCGGCGCACGGCGTCGGGGCCCTCGGTGACGAGGAGGCGTACGGCGTCCTCGTCGCACAGGCCGGCGCCCGCGACGAGGGTGTCGTCCAGGTGCTGTTCGGGGGTGTCGCCCTCGCCGAGGGCGGCGGCGATGCCGCCCTGGGCCCAGCGGGTGGAGCCGTCGTCGAGGCGGGCCTTGGTGACGACGACCGTGGCCAGGCCGGCGGCCTCGCAACGCAACGCGGCGGTGAGGCCGGCGACGCCGGAGCCGACGACGACGACGTCGGCGGAGATGGACCAGCCCGGTGCGGGGGCAGGCAGGTGGGGGCGAGCGCGAAGCGCTCCCGGTCGAGGGCGGTGGTGGGCGACGGGCGGGCGTATGCCTGTGCTGCTCACGAGGCGGCTCCGAAGGTCAGCGGGATGTTGTCGATCAACCGGGTCGTCCCCACCCGGGCCGCGACGGCGAGGACGGCTTCGCCGGTGAAGTCGTCGGGGATGTCGGTGAAGTCGGACGGGTCCACCAGGGCCAGGTAGTCCAGTTCCAGCGGTGGCTTCATGCGCAGGGCCTCGTCGAGGACCAGCCGGGCGGCGGCGCGTACGGCGGCGGGGCCGCCGGGCGCGGCCTTGGCCATGGCATGGGCGTCGGCGGCCGCGCGGGACTCGCCGAGCGCGCTGAGGGCCTCGGCACGCGCACGCGTGGCGGGCACTTCCCGGGCACGCGCGCGGAGCGCCTCCTGCGCGGCGTGCCGGTCCCGGCCCGCGAACAGGGCCTGGGAGAGGGCGAGGGCGGTGCGGCGTTCCTGGGCGGACAGGTAGCGGTTGCGGCTGGAGAGGGCCAGCCCGTCGGGTTCGCGGACGGTGGGGACGGCGACGACGTCCACGCCGAAGTTGAGGTCCTGGACCATGCGGCGGATCAGGGCGAGCTGCTGGGCGTCCTTCTGGCCGTAGAGCGCCACGTCGGGGCGGGTCAGGTGGAGCAGCTTGGCGACGACGGTGAGCATGCCGTCGAAATGGCCGGGGCGGGAGGCGCCCTCCCAGCGTTCCCCCATGGGGCCGGCGGTGACGCGGACCTGGGGTTCGCCGCCCGGGTAGACCTCGTCGACGGCAGGGGCGAACACGACGTCGGCACCGGACTGTTCGGCGAGCTTGACGTCGGCGTCCAGGGTGCGCGGATACCGGTCGAGGTCCTCGCCCGCGCCGAACTGGAGGGGGTTCACGAAGACGGTGACGACGACCTCGCCCTCGGCGCCGGCGATCTCGCGGGCGGTGCGGACCAGCGTGGCGTGGCCCTCGTGCAGGGCGCCCATGGTCATCACGACGGCGCGGCGGCCCGCACGCGTGCGTGCGTGCAGTTCGTCGGCGGTGCGCAGCACGGTGGTGGTCATCCGGCGTTCCCTTCGGTCCCGGTGGTCCCGCCCGCTCCGTTCGCGAGTACCCCGAGGAGGTCCTCGGCGAGCTCCGGCTTGAGCAGGCCGTGGGCGAGGGCCCGGTCGGCGGTGGCGCGGGCCATCGCCAGATACCCGGCCACGGTGGCGGGGGCGTGCGCGCGCAGCTCGGCGATGTGCGCGGCGACCGTGCCCGCGTCGCCGCGCGCGACGGGGCCGGTGAGGGCCGCGTCCCCGGACCGCAGGGCGTTGTCCAGGGCGGCGCCGAGGAGCGGGCCGAGCATGCGGTCGGGGGCCGTGACGCCGGCCGTGCGCAGCAGTTCCATGGACTGGGCGACCAGGGTGACCAGGTGGTTGGCGCCGAGGGCGAGGGCAGCGTGGTAGAGCGGGCGGTTCGCCTCGACGATCCACTCGGGCTCCCCGCCCATCTCGATCACCAGCGCCTCGGCGGCCAGCCGCAGCTCCTCGGGCGCCGTGACCCCGAAGGAGCACCCGGCGAGCCGCTGCACGTCCACGGCGGTCCCGGTGAACGTCATCGCGGGGTGCAGCGCGAGGGGCAGCGCACCGGCCCGCAGCGCCGGGTCCAGCACCTTCGCGCCGTACCGTCCGGAGGTGTGCACCAGCAGTTGCCCGGGCCGGACGGAACCGGTGTCGGCGAGGCCCTCCACGAGGCCCGGCAGGGCGTCGTCGGGGACGGTCAGCAGGACCAGGTCGGCGTGGCGCAGGACGTCGGCCGGGGGCATCAGCGGCACGTCGGGCAGCAGCTCGGCGGCGCGTCGCCGGGAGGCGTCGGAGACGCCCGACACGGCCACCGGGCGGTGTCCCGCGAGCTTCAGCGACGCGGCCAGCGCCGGGCCGACCCGGCCGGCGCCCACGACGCCGACGGTGAGCCGCGCGGGGCGGTCCTTCGGCTCTGGTTGCTGGAATGTACTCACTCGCGGTGGCCTTCCCGTTCCAGTCCGCTCCGGGTACCGGACGATTTCTCGTCATGTTAACGCGATTGGTTCGAGGGTCGATCGGTTGTCCACAGGCTGTGGGTTTCCGCACGGTATGCCCGCAGGTCATGGCGGTGTGAAAATCCGTGTGCCCGACGGGCGGAGCGCGGGATGATCCAGGGATGACGGACGCGGCGGAGAACGAGACGGCACACGCGCACGGCGGGGCGGACTCCATGGAGGGGCCCGTGGCGGGCGAAGAGGACGAGGCGGGCGCGGCAGGCGAGGAGTCCGGCGCGGCAGGCGGCGAGTCCGTGGCAGCGTCGCGGTACCGGCGCCGCCGGATCGCGCACCGCGCGGCGGACCGCGTGCTGTCGCGGTCGGGTGCCCTGGGGACGGTCCGGGAGCGACTGGCCGTGCTGGAGGCGGCCGGGGACGTGTACGACCTGGACGAGTCGGCGGACATCTACGGCAACGGGGTCGTCGAGGCCCTGGAGGAGCGGACGGCCGCACTGCTCGGCATGGAGGCCGCAGCCTTCTTCCCGACCGGCACGATGGCCCAGCAGGTGGCCCTGCGCTGCTGGGCGGGCCGGACCGGGAACCCGGCCGTCGCCCTGCACGCGCTGTCCCACCCCGAGGTGCACGAACGGAACGCGCTCAGCCAGCTCAGCGGGCTGCGCCCGGTCCGGCTGACGAGCGAGGCCCGGCAGCCGACCGCCGACGAGGTCAGCGGTCTGGCCGAGCCTTTCGGGACGCTCATGCTCGAACTGCCCCTCAGGGACGCCGGCTTCGTGCTGCCCTCCTGGGAGGAGCTGACGGCGCTCACCGAGGCGGCACGCGAACGCGACGCGGTGGTCCACTTCGACGGGGCCCGTCTGTGGGAGTCCGCCACGCACTTCGGCCGCCCCGTGGACGAGATCGCGGCCCTCGCCGACAGCGTCTACGTCTCGTACTACAAGTCCCTCGACGCCTACGGCGGTGCCGCGATCGCCGGTCCCAGGACGCTGGTCGACGATCTGAGGACCTGGCGGCACCGGTACGGCGGCAACGTCTTCCAGCAGTTCCCGACCGCCCTGTCGGCCCTCGTGGGGCTGGCGCGGGAGCTGCCCCGGCTGCCGGATTACGTCCGTCACGCGCGCGTGGTGGCCGCCGCGCTGCGCGAGGGCTTCGCCGAGGCGGGGGTGCCGTGGGCGCGGGTGCACCCGGAGGTTCCGCACACCCAGGAGTTCCAGGTGTGGCTCCCGTACGACGTCGACGTCGTCGCGGAGGCGGCGGTCCGGCAGGGCGAGGAGACGAAGACGCTGCTGTTCGCCCGCGCCTGGGACAGGGGCGGGCCGGGACTGGCCGTCACCGAGGTGGCGGTGGGGGCCGCGGGCCTGGAGTGGACGGAGCAGGACGTACGGCGGGCGGCGGCGGACTTCGTCGAGCGGGTGGGGACGGTGCTCGGGGCCTGAGGGTGAGGCCAGTGCTCAGGCCTCAGCGGGTGGGGACGGTGCTCAGCTCATGAGCGGGTGCGGACGGTGCTCGGGCCATGAGCGGGTGCGGACGGTGCTCGGGCGTAGCCGGTCAGGGCCCTGCTCGCTCGGGCGGCCCGCGCCGGGGGCGTTGTCAGTGGTCGGGTGCACCATGTGGTCATGAGCGTGCGCATCGACATCACCGGGCTGCGGCCGGAGCGGGTGGCCTTCGTCCCCTCTCCCCTGGCCGAGCTCGGCATGGCGCTGCACGTGCTGGCCGAGCCGGGGCACCATCCGGGGTCACAGGGCTGGGTGACGGGGGTGACCGCCCGGCTCCATCCGCATCTCGCCGACCGGATGTGCGAGGCGGACTTCCTCTGGCGTACGACGTTCTCGGACCTGTTCATGCCGTTCGCCGGCGTCCCCGGCCGGGACACGCTCCCCGGCGGGACGCTCGCCGAGGAGCTGGACCTGCTCGACAAGCTGACGGACGACCAGTTCGTGGACGCGGGAGTCGAGTTCGTCTGCACACCCGGTTACGACTCGCGGAAGCGGGACGTGCTGTCCGACCCGGAGACCCGCCGGATCGCCCTGGAGCTGGCCGCCGCGCGGGGGCCGCGGCAGGTGCGGTTCGCGCAGCGGCTGCTGGCGGACCCGCCGGCCGTGCGGGCCTGGCTGCGGCAGTTCCTGGAGGACTGCGACGAGGCGTTCTTCGCCGAGACGTGGTCCCGGCTGCGCCACACCCTCGCCGGGGATGCCCGCCACAAGACGGAGCTGCTGCGGCACAAGGGCCTGGCCGAGGCGCTGGGAGCCGTGTCCCCGTCGATCGCCCACGACGAGGCGGCGGCCCGGATCACCGTGGACAAGCTGGTCGAGAGCCGGACGGCCACGGAGGACGGGGGGCTCCTCCTGGTGCCGACCAGTCTGGGCCGGCCCCACCTCACCGTCCTGCACCGGTTCGGCTGGCAGCCGGTCCTCCAGTACCCGGTCGGTGCCGCCGAGCCCGCCGCGCCACCGTCGGTCGAGCAGCTCGCCCTGCGCATGACCGCCCTGTCGCACCCCGTCCGGATGCGCCTGTGCCGCAACCTCGCCCGCAGCGCGTACACCACGGGCGAGCTGGCGCAGATGCTGGGCATGACGGCACCGGAGATATCCCGGCATCTCGCCGTCCTGAAGAAGGCGGACCTCCTGACGACCCGTCGCCGCGGCCGGTACGTCCTGCACCAGCTGGACGTGGCGGTGGTGGCCCGTCTCGGCAGCGACTTCCTGGAAGGGGTCCTGCGGTAGACGGGATGATCCAGGGGGTGCTGTGCGGGACTTTCACAACACCCCCTGGCCGAACAGGTGGGCGACCCGCGCCGGGCCCCGCCTCCGGCAACCGCGACCGAGGAGAGCAGGCGCACCATGCGATGGACCGTTCACGGCGAGCACACGCTGCACGACACCCCCTGGGTGCGGCTGAGATCGCTGGACGTGACCCAGCCGGACGGCACCCGCGGCGACTACCACGTCGTGAGACTGCGCGATGTCGCCGTGACGGCGGCCGTGGACGACCGGCGCGTGCTGATGATGTGGCGGCACCGCTTCGTCACCGACACCTGGGCCTGGGAGCTGCCCATGGGGCTTGTCGAGGACGGCGAGAGCCCGGAGGCAGCGGCCGCCCGCGAGTTGGAGGAGGAGACGGGATGGCGTCCGGGCACGGTGCGGGAGCTGATCCACGCGCAGCCGGCGGCCGGGATCACGGACTCACGGCACTTCGTGTTCCGTACCGACGACGCCCGGCACATCGGTGAGCCCACGGAGCGCAACGAGTCGGACGAGCTGGCCTGGATTCCGCTGGCCGACGTCCCCGGCATGATCGGCCGACGCGAGATCGTCAGCAGCGCCACACTCGTGGGCGTCATGGCGCTCCTGCTGGAGGAGGCGACGACCTGAACGACCCCGGCCGGGAACCTGCCGGGGCCGGACCGCGGTTGACCCCGGCCCTGCGGGGCCGGATCCCGGCCGACCTCGCCCTGCGGGCCGGTCTCAGCCCTGCTGGCTGCCGAACTGCCGTGTGCCCGCGGCGATCCGGCGCTTCAGCTCCAGCGCGGCGGTGATGTCCTGGCGGGTGAACCGGGTGGGGTCCTTCGCGTACATCTCCTGTCCGAGCCGCGAGGTGAACCTGTCCTCGGGGACGCGGTCGGCGTGCTCCGGAAGGAACTTGGCGACCTCCTCCAGCGCGGCGATCGCATACGCGGTGGCCGCTCCGATCGCCCGGTGGTCGGCGAGCGGCGCGCTCAGCAGCCGCAGCCCGGACTCGGTCGACACCTGGTCGGCGACCCACAGGAACTCGCCGGGGTCGAGGATGCGCGAGGGCTCGGCGCCGCCGAACGCGGGCGGCTCCTGCGGCCGGTCGTCGGACAGCGTGAACTCGAACACGCGGGTCGTCCCGCACGCGGCGCAGACCCCCTCGTAGACGCTGACGAGTGCCCCGTCCCGCTCCTCCAGCCGGTGCTGCCGGTCGAACCCTGCCGCCCCGCACGCACAGGCACGCAGGTCCATGTACAGGTGCGCTTCTTGAGCCGAACGGGCGATCAACATGCCATCATCCTACGTGAGTCATGGCGCTGATCAGGGGGGATGCAGTGGAAACGGGTGCGGAGCGGCGGCTGCTCGCTGAGGCCGAGGCCGCGTTGCCCGCGGTGCTGCGGGACATACGCCCCGGCCTGTCGACCGGTGTGTCCGCGGTCGAGCAGGACGGCCGGCGCTTCTTCGAGCTCGGCACCACGGCCGGCGACAGAATCGAACTACGCCTGGACACGGCGGCCCTGCCGCAACCGCTGCTGGCGCGCACCTTCACCAACACCACGACCGACCGGTACGTCGTGCAGCTCGCCGACACCCTGCGCCCGGAGCTGGCCGGGCAGGTGCTCTCCCGTGAGGTCGGGGAGCTGCTGGCGGTGCGGGACCGGGCCACCGTCGGCGCACGGGTGCCCCTGGACAGTCTGCTGGCCCCCGGCGCGACGCTGCCGGCGCATCCGGAGCTGTCCGACGCGGACCGGGGCCGGGCCGAGGAGTTCAACTACCTGGCGGCCCGCATGAACGACGCGGACCTGGGCGCGGCGGAGCGCCTCGACGCCCGTCACCGGTTCTCGGAGCTGGTCGACGAGTCGGGGCTGCGGCCCAGGTCGCCGGCCACGGACGCGAGTCACGCGATCGAGCTGTACGCGGCCGACATCCGCCAGGACGTCGTACGGCCCCTGCTGCGGGCGGGGGCGCGCGAGGCCATGGCGGAACTCGCGCAGCCGGTGGAGCGGCTGGGCTCCGCCGACGCCCGCGCGGTCGTCGAGGCGCGGGCGGCGCGGGCCGCCGAGGGGGCTGCCCCGGTGGTTCCGCCGGGATTCACCATGCCGGGTCTGCGGCCCGACGGCTCGCCCGTGCCGCGGGCGGAACTGGACCGGGCAGCGGCGGAGGCAGCCGAGCGGCGTACGTCGCTCAGCGGCCGCACGCTGGAGGAGCTGCGCGCCCGGCAGGCGGCCCTGCCCGAGGGCAGGCACCCGCAGTACGAGCTCATGATCGGAGGGGGCGCGGCCCTCGCGGCGCGCTCCCCGGACATGCTGCTCGTGGACGCGAGGGGACGCTGGCACGTCGACCCCATCGAGGCGATCGTCCAATCCGCCGACCAGGTACGGCATCTGCGGCAGAGCGGCATGGGCGACCCGTACCAGTTCGCCGACCCGCGGCAGCGCGTGCCGCTGCCCGCGCTGCAGCTCTGGGAGGACACCGCCGCCGTCCGCGGTCCGCTCGTCGACGGGCGGGCGGAGCTCCGTGTCGGCGCCGAGGGCCGGCTCCTCGCCGAGATCAGCCCGGCGGACGGATCCGACCCGGTGACGGTGGAGGTCAAGGGTTCCCCGCTCATCGCGACCGGTATCCCACCGGAGATCGTGCCGGGGGCCGACCGGCAGGTGCCGACCGTGCCCGAGGCGACCGAGCACCTGGCCGACGGCCTCGCCGCTCTCGGCGCCCCGGAGGCGACCGCGGCCCGCGACCGGCTGCTCTCCCTGCCCGAGGGCCAGGACCGGGCCGCCGCCTCCCTCGCGGTGCTCGCCGACGCGGGAGTCACCGGAGGCCTCGCGGCGGCCGGAGACCCCCGGGTGGCCGGGGCGATGGAGACCCTGCGGGCGACGGCCGCGTGGGAGGAGGCCCGTGCCGCGGCGCCCGGACGCGTCCTGATGGGCGACGAGGTGGGCGACGGTGACTACGACCCCTCCGTCGCCAGGGACTGGGTCATCGCCGGAGTCGGCGGCGCCGCCATCGCCAACGCCGAGATCATCCTGCAGGCCCGCCCCGACAGCCGGGTCTTCATGGTGGGCAAGGACGCGCCGTTCGTGCTGCACAACGACGCCCAGTACACGGCGCTGCGCGCCAAGCACGACGCCGAGTACGGCGGCGACGGCCGCCTCGTGACGTTCTCCGGCCGGTATCTCGGGGCGGTCGGCACGGTGACCGCCCCGGACGGCCGGGTCCGTCTCGCGGCGCTGGACAGTTCGGGCAGGTCGCTCGGGGTGGAGGGCGACGCCTATGTGGCGTGCCTGGGGCGGGTCTCCCGTCTGCCGCACTCCGTGGACTCCGTCGAGTCGTGGGCACGGTCGGCGGGTGGGGAGGTCCGCGGGGAGCTGCGCTTCGACAAGGACCGCCAGTACCTCGGCTACCGCCTCGAGTTCGAGGCGCACGGGCAGCGCCACGCGTGCGATGTGACGGGGGCCGCCTCGCGCATGCTTCCCACCCATGTCTTCGGCCGCGAGGACACGGCACGGCTCGCGGTCCTCAACGACAAGACCACTCCGCCGGAGAGCGGCAATGTCGCCGCCGGTTTCATGGCGACCGCCCTCCAGGGCAGCCACCTGGCCCGGCACACCGCCGCCGAGCGCGAACAGCGGCAGGGGCCGCCCTCGACCGGAGGGACGAACGGGACGGCCGGGGCGACTGTGACGGCCGGGGCGACTGGGGCGGCCGGCCCGGGCGATGCCCAGCGTGCCGTCGGCGCGGCGGCCCGCTCCCGCTCGACCCCCCGGACGGCACCGGGCCAGAACCGACCCGCGGCCCCCGGCCCTGCCGTGCCACCGCCGCACCTGCGCAACCGTCCGGGGCCGGAGCCCGGTCGTGGACGGGGGCCGGGCGCCTGACGAACGCCGGGGGCCGCCCCGGTGGGCCGTCCGCAGGGGGCGGCAGCAGCCCCCCTCGGTCGAACGGCATGTGCCGTACGCCGAGGGGGGCCTGGCGCAGGCGGGTGCGCAAAGGCCGTCGGTGTTCGGTCAGCCGTGGCCGCCGGCCCGCACCAGCCCCGTCTCGTAGGCGAGGACGACGACCTGGACGCGGTCGCGCAGGCCCAGCTTGGTGAGGATGCGGCCGACGTGGGTCTTGACCGTGGCCTCGGACAGGACGAGACGGGCGGCGATCTCACCATTGGACAGGCCCTGCGCGACGAGGATCATCACCTCGCGCTCGCGGTCGGTGAGCCGTTCCAGCTCCTTGTGCTCGGGATCGGCGGCACCCGGCAGCATCGGCGCGAACCGGTCGAGCAGCCGCCGGGTGGTGGAGGGCGCCACGACGGCGTCGCCGCTGTGCACGGACCGGATCGCGGCCAGCAGCTCACCGGGCGGCACGTCCTTGAGCATGAAGCCGGAGGCGCCCGCCTTCAGCCCGGAGAACGCGTACTCGTCGAGGTCGAAGGTGGTCAGGATGAGCACCTTCGGCGGGTTCGGCTCGGCGCAGATCCGGCGGGTCGCCTCGACGCCGTCCAGCTTCGGCATCCGGACGTCCATGAGGACCACGTCCACGTCCGTCGACCGCACCACCTGGAGGGCCTCGACGCCGTCGCCCGCCTCGGCCACGACCTCCATGTCCGGCTGGGCCGCCAGCACCATCCGGAACCCGGTGCGCAGCAGCACCTGGTCGTCGACGAGCATTACGCGGATCGCCATCGGGGTCCTCTTCCGTGTCCGTGGGGTGTCGTCCGGTGCCGTCCGTGACAGGTGTCAGCCGGTGGCACGGCCATGTCAGTGTGCGGGCTTGAGCGGCAGGAGGGCGCTGATACGGAAGCCGCCACCGGGCCGGGGACCCGCGTCGAGCGTGCCGCCGACCATACCGACGCGCTCACGCATCCCGATCAGCCCGTGCCCCTGACCGTCGACGCCGCCCTCCTCGTACAGCTCGTGCGGGGCGCCCTTGCCGTCGTCCTCGACGAGCAGACCGAGCCCGTCGTCGAAGTACACCAGCCGGACGCTCGCACCCGCGTTCGGGCCGCCGTGCTTGCGGGTGTTGGTCAGCGCCTCCTGGACGATGCGGTACGCCGTCAGTTCCACACCGCTGGGCAGCGGGCGCGGGGTGCCCTCGATCTTGAAGTCGACGGGCAGACCCGCGGTACGGCACTGCTCCACAAGGTCGTCGATCTGCTCGACGTCCGGCTGCGGCACGTACTCGCCGACCTCCTGGTGCTCGCCGGTGCGCAGGACGCCCAGCAGGCGGCGCATCTCGGCGAGGGCCTGGCGGCCGGTGGAGGAGATGGTCTCCAGGGCCTTCTTCGCCTGGTCGGGGGCGGCGTCAAGGACGTAGGCGGCGCCGTCGGCCTGGACGACCATCACCGACACGTTGTGCGCGACGACGTCGTGCAGCTCCCGGGCGATCCGGGCGCGCTCGGCGGCGACCGCGACCTTGGCCTGCGCCTCGCGCTCCTTCTCCAGG
Organism: Streptomyces ossamyceticus; assembly: GCF_001418475.1. Lineage (GTDB taxonomy): Bacteria > Actinomycetota > Actinomycetes > Streptomycetales > Streptomycetaceae > Streptomyces > Streptomyces ossamyceticus. The sequence goes on from NZ_LIQX01000053.1 coordinate 14,760, forward strand.
CGGGCGGCGCGCTCCTCCAGCTGAGCGAAGTACGCCCGGCGGGTGCGCAGCGAGTCGCCGAGCACCCAGGCGAGGGCGAACGGCACCGTCAGGATGATCGCGAGCACGGCGTTGCCCAGCATCCCCGTCTGCGCGTCGTTCCACCGCATCTGCGCCAGCGGCGCCGCGCACAGCCCACCGGCCAGGGCGAACCGGGAGGCCCAGCGGGCGCCGTCCGCCGCGACCGTGTAGATGACCACCAGCATCGCGAAGTCGGCCGGGATCATGGGCACGTCGAAGATCAACTGTGCGAGGCCCGCGAGGGCGGCCAGCACCAGCATCCTCTCCGGCATACGCCGGCGCAGGGCGACCGACAGGCACAGGGCCAGGGTGATCGGCACGAAGGCGGTGTCGGTCACCCCCACCGTGTAGTCGGAGTGGATCGGGCCGCCCAGCACGGACATCCCGAGCAGGACGAAGGCCCAGAAGGCGTCGACCCAAGTCGGGTGCCTGCGGAGGAAGTCATAGAGGCGCTGCACGTAACCCAGCGTAGGGAAGCGCGCGGCACAGCGGGGTCAACCGGAGGATCGATCCATGACAGGGCCAAGTACTCCCCAAGGTGGAGGCGGCATAACCTCAGGCGGCGAGGGATCACCAGGACTTCGGGAGGGTGGCGTGGTTGACGACCGCGGGTCGGCGGAGGCCGGCCGCTCCGCCGCGCCGGATCCGCACGGGTCACGGCCGCCCGCCCCCGGCGGGCCGGGCCCCTGGCTGCCATGGCGTGCCGCCACCGAGGAGGCCCTCTACGGGGCCCACGGCTTCTACCGGCGTCCGGAGGGGCCCGCCGGGCACTTCCGGACCTCCGTGCACGCGTCCGCGCTCTACGCGGGCGCCGTGGCGCGGCTGCTGTGCCGGGCCGACAAGACGCTGGGGCACCCCCTCGAACTGGGGTTCGTGGACATGGGCGCGGGGCGCGGCGAGCTGAGCGCCGGGGTTCTGGCGGCGCTCCCCTCGGAGGTGGCGGCCCGCACGCGCGCGTACGCCGTCGAGATCGCCGACCGGCCGGACGGCCTCGATCACCGCATCGAGTGGTGCGCGGAGCCGCCGGAGCGGATCACCGGGCTGCTGTTCGCCAACGAGTGGCTGGACAACGTGCCGGTGGACGTCGTGGAGGTGGACGCGGCGGGCACGCCCCGGCTGGTCCTCGTCCGCGCGGACGGCCGGGAACGGCTCGGGGGGCCGGTCGGCGGCGAGGAGGCGGCCTGGCTGGAGCGATGGTGGCCCCTGGCCGGGGAGGAGGGACTGCGGGCCGAGATCGGGCTGCCCCGGGACCGTGCCTGGGCCACGGCTGTCGCGGGCGTCGAACGAGGGCTGGCGGTCGCCGTCGACTACGCGCACCTCGCGGACGCCCGGCCGCCCTTCGGGACGCTCACCGGTTTCCGGGAGGGCCGGGAGACGGCGCCCGTACCGGACGGCTCCCGCGACATCACCGCCCACGTCGCCCTGGACGCCTGCGCGCTGCCGGGCGCGCGGCTGCTGACCCAGCGGGACGCGCTGCGGGCCCTCGGCGTCACCGCCGGGCGCCCGCCGCTGTCCCTGGCGACGACGGACCCCACCGCCTACGTGCGCGCCCTCGCGGGCGCCGGCGAGGCCGCCGAACTCACCGCACCGGGCGGCCTCGGCGATTTCTGCTGGCTGGTCCAGCCGGTGGGAATCCCCCACCAGATCCCCCACCCGCTCGGGGAGGGCGGGTGCGAGGGCGAGGGCGAGGGCGAGGGCGAGAACGACACGGAGCACGGCAGGGAGTAACCGCTACGCCCTCGTGTCGATGTACTCGCCGATGCGCTCGCCGACGTACTCGTCGACCCACTCGCCGATGCACTCGCCGACCTACTTGTCGATGTCCCCCACCACGAAGAACATCGAGCCGAGGATCGCCACCATGTCGGCCACCAGGGTCCCCGGCAGCAGCTCGGTGAGGGCCTGGATGTTGTTGTAGGACGCCGAGCGCAGCTTCAGCCGGTACGGCGTCTTCTCGCCCTTGCTGACGAGGTAGTAGCCGTTGATGCCGAGGGGGTTCTCGGTCCAGGCGTAGGTGTGGCCCTCGGGCGCCTTGAGGACCTTGGGCAGGCGCTGGTTGATCGGCCCGGGCGGCAGCTCTGCGAGCCGGTCCAGGCAGGCGTCGGCGAGGGCGAGGGAGACATGGGTCTGCTCCAGCAGGCACTCGAAGCGGGCGAGGCAGTCGCCCTCGTCGCGGGTGACGACCTTGAGGACGTCCTGGAGCTCCCCGTACGCCAGGTACGGCTCGTCGCGCCGCAGGTCGAAGTCGACACCGGACGCGCGGGCGATGGGCCCGCTCACCCCGTACGCGTGCACGGCCTCCTTGGACAGCACGCCCACGTCCCGCGTGCGGCCCCGGAAGATCTCGTTGCCGAGGACGAGGTCGTCGAAGACGCCCATGCGGGAGCGGACGTCGGCGACGGCGGCACGCGCGCGTGCGGTCCAGCCGGCCGGGAGGTCCTCCTTGAGGCCGCCGACGCGGTTGAACATGTAGTGCATGCGTCCGCCGGAGATCTCCTCCATGACGTTCTGGAGCTCCTCGCGTTCCCGGAACGCGTAGAACACCGCGGTGATGCCGCCGAGCTCCAGCGGGTACGAGCCGAGGAACATCAGATGGTTCAGGACCCGGTTCAGCTCGGCGAGGAGCGTACGCATCCAGACCGCCCGCTCCGGAACCTCCATGCCGAGCATGCGTTCGACGCCGAGGACGACGCCCAGCTCGTTCGAGAAGGCGGAGAGCCAGTCGTGGCGGTTGGCGAGCATGATGATCTGGCGGTAGTCGCGCGCCTCGAACAGCTTCTCCGCGCCACGGTGCATATAGCCGATCACCGGCTCCGCGTGCGTGATGCGCTCGCCGTCGAGGACGAGCCGCAGGCGCAGCACACCGTGCGTGGACGGGTGCTGCGGTCCGATGTTCAGCACCATGTCCGTGCTCTCGGCGGCGCCGCCGATACCGACCGTCGTCTGTCTGGTCTCCGTCGGAGGAGTCATGGACACAGTCTGTCGTACGTACGCTGGCGGAATGGAGACGGGGACCGTGGAGGACGGCGCCGAGCGGGCGCAGGGTGAGCCGGTGTGGACGGGACTGCCGCGCGGGCTGCTTCGGATGAGACGACTGCTGCTGGTGGTGTGGCTGGGCCCGATCGCCATCGGTACGGGCGTGCTGCTGGGCTGGCTGGCGGGGCCCGGCTGGGCGGCGTTCGCGCTGCTGCCGCTGGGCCTGCTGCTGTGGGGCTGGCCGATGCTGGGGCGCAACTGGCGCTCCTGGCGGTACGCCGAACGAGCCGACGACCTGCTGATCAGCCGGGGGGTGCTGTGGCGTGAGGAGACCGTCGTGCCGTACGGGCGCATGCAGTTGGTCGAGGTGACGTCCGGGCCGGTGGAACGGCACTTCGGGCTGGCGAGCGTGCAGCTCCACACGGCCGCGGCCGCCACCGACGCCCGCATCCCCGGCCTCGACCCGGAGGAGGCGGAACGCCTCCGTGACCGGCTGACCCAGCTGGGCGAGGCCCGATCGGCGGGGCTGTGACCGTGCCGATCCCGGGCGCCGACGACGCCATGAGCACCACGAGGAACACGACACCGGAACCGCGGACGGCGGCCGAGCAGGGGACGGCGGCGGAACAGGGGACGGCGGCCGAGCAGGGGACGGCGGCGGAACAGCGGACAGCGGCGGAACATCAGGCGGCTGCGGAGGATCGGGGCGCGGCGGACCCGCGATCGGCTGCCGAGGACCTGCCGGCCGCCGCTGCCGAGCAGCGGGTCGACCTGGACGGGGAGATCTCCGGCGGGCCGGTGGCCGTCGTGGAGCAGCGGCTGCATCCCGTGACGCCGTTGCGGCGGGCCTGGGCGCCGGTGGCGGTGGTCATCGGCTGGGCGGTGCACGATCCCGACGGGGCACAGCGGCAGCTCACCCGGCTGGACCCGTCCACCCTCCTGATCGGGCTGGCCGTGCTGGTGCCGGCAGCCGCCCTGTACGGCTTCCTGACCTGGTGGTTCACCCACTTCGCGGTGACCGAGAGCGAACTGCGCATCCGTACCGGCCTGCTGTTCCGCCGGACCGCGCACATCCGTCTCGAACGCATCCAGGCCGTCGACCTCACCCGCCCCCTGCTGGCCCGGATCGCGGGCGTCGCGAAGCTCAGACTCGATGTCGTCGGGACCGACAAGAAGGACGAGCTGGCGTACCTCGGCGAGGGCACCGCCCGCGCACTGCGCGCCGAACTCCTCGCCCGCGCCGCCGGGTTCGCCCCCGACACCGCGCAGGACGTGGGCGAGGCGCCGGAACGGCAGCTGCTGAAGGTCCCGCCGGGCGTCCTGGCCGTCTCCCTGGTGCTCACCGGCGCCACCTGGGGGACCCTGCTGGCGGCGGTTGTCGTGCCCTCGGTGCTGTGGATCGCCACGGAGAGCCTGTGGACGGTCCTCGCGACCGCGCTGCCGCTGCTCGGCGCGGCCGGGGCGAGCAGTGTGGGCCGGTTCGTCGGCGAGTACGACTGGACGGTGGGCGAGTCCCCGGACGGCCTCCGCATCGACCACGGGCTCCTCGACCGCACCCATGAGACGGTGCCGCCCGGCCGTGTGCAGACCGTACGCATCGTGGAACCGCTGCTGTGGCGGCGGCGCGGATGGGTACGGGTCGAGCTGGACGTGGCCGGGTCCTCCAACTCCGTGCTCATCCCGGTCGCCCCGCGCGAGGTCGCCGAGTCGGTGATCGCCCGGGTGCTGCCGGGGGCGCACGTGCCGGACACGGCGGCGCTCGCACGGCCGCCGGCACGGGCGCGGTGGTGCGTGCCGCTGTGGTGGAAGGGGTACGGGCTCGCCGTCACCGACACGGTGTTCGCCGCCCGGCAAGGGCTGCTCCGCAGACAGCTGGCCCTGGTGCCGCACGCCAAGGTCCAGAGCGTACGACTGGCGCAGGGGCCCTGGGAGCGGTTCAAGCACGTCGCCGACGTCCATGTCGACACCGGCGCGAACAAGACGGTGACCGCCCGCCTCCGCGACGCCACCGAGGCGGCCGCGCTCCTGCACGCCCAGGCCGAACGCTCCCGAACGGGACGCCGGGAGGCGCTGCCGGACAGGTGGATGGCGTAGGACTCCGGGACGGACCACCAACGCCGGGAACACCGAGGCCGCCCGACGCGTGGCGTGGGCGGCCTCGGGATTTCGGCCGGTATTGACCGATGTCGACCGGTGTGACCAGGCAGTGTTGGACCCGGTGGCGTCAGGACGCCGCCGTCCGCAACCCCTGGAGGTCGATCTGCTCCGTCTCGTCGTGGGCCGTGAGGTCGATGACCTGGCCGATCCCGCGGGCCGCCTCGTCCATGCGCTTGAACTGCGCCTCGGACTCGGCCTTGTGCAGCGCGAGCGCCTCCTGCCCGACCACGTCGGCGAGGTCCTCGTTCTGCACGGCCTCGATCACGTCCGCCTCCTTCTGCGTACCGAAGAAGTCGAACCCGCCCTCGACGGCCGTCCGCCGCTGCGGCGCCGCCGGGACGACGGCGACGGCGGTCGGCACCGTGAAGTGACCGGCCGGCCGCACCGCGGGCAGCGCGGGCAGCACGGGCTCCGGCGACGACTCCGACTGGGCGGGAACCGGTGCGGCCGGAACGGGAGCCGCCGCCGGTACGGGCTGGGCGGCCGCGTGCTCATGCTCGTCGACCGCCCCGGGCTTCCCCGCCGGATCGTCCTCCTCGGCGGTCACGACCGGAACCCGCTCCGCCGCGTCACCCTCAGCGGAACGTCCCTGCCGGGTACCACCGCCGTTCGGCCCGTCCGGATCGTCCTCCGGCGAACCGCCCTTGCCGGAACCGTCCTTCACGGACAGCGCCCGAACGGGCTCGCCCACGGACACGCCACCGGACGCACGCTCATCGCCCGAGCCGCCGGATTCCCCTGGCTCCCCCGGCTGCCCGGCCTCGACGGACTCGACGGACTCGACGACAGCCTCAGCGCGAGCCGCGGCCTGGTCCGCGTCCTCGGCCTCCCGCCGGCCCTGTGCCTCGGCACCGTCCGCCTCGGCCTCCGCCACGCCGTCACCTTCGCCGCCGGCCTCAGTCTCAGCCGCGACTTCGTCGGCGTCGGCGTCGGCGTCGGCGTCGGCCACATCGGAACCGCTCTCCGCCCCAGCCGACACGCCGTCCTCGGCCCGGTCCTGGCCCTCGGTCCCGTCCTGGTCCTCGGCCTCCGCCGCCACAGCCACGACCCCGGTGTCCGCCACGACCCCGGCGTCCGCCTCGGCCCCGGCGACATCCGCGCCCGGGACCCGCCCCGCGCCCTTCGCCACACCCCGCTGGGTGATGATCCGCTCCAGCGCCGAGTTCGCCCGCAGCCACAGCGCGGAGCCGGCCGGGGAGAACACCCCGGCCGCAGGCTTCCCGCCGTCGCCCGCCACGTCCTCAGCGCTCTCGACGCCCGCCGCGCCCGCCACGTCCTCGACGTCGTCGAAGTCGTCGACGTCATCGCCGTCGCCCTCGGCATCCGCTCCGGCCCCGCGCGCCCCCCAGGGAGCGCCCGCCGCGGGAATCCCCTGCGGCGACACCGGCGAAGCCTGCGCGGCGGCACGGCCCCGAGCCGCACCCACGATCCCGGACGCGGCCCCCTCACCGGCCGTACCGGACGAGGCCCCCGCACCCGCCGCGGCGGACGCGTCCCCCGTGCTCTCCGCGTCCTCGCCACCGGCCGTCAGTTCCCGCGCGCCCTCCGGGGCGGTCGTCTCGATCTCCAGCAGGCGGCGGCCCTCCAGGGCGCTGGCCCGCTCGGTCTCGGCGGTGGCGTACCGGCGCAACAGCGCGGCGTGTTCGTTGCGGAGGTTCGCCAACTCGGCCCGCTTGGCGCGCAGCTTGTGCTCCAGCTTGGTGCGCAGCTCGCGGGACTCCTCGAGGTCCGTCTCCAGTTCCGCGACCCGCTCCTCGTGGCGCCATTCGTCGCTCGCCCGCGCGCGCGTGAGGTCGGCGACGCGCTTGCCCGCCTCGACGTCCCAGCGGCGCATGACCGCGGCGCCCACGGCCGCGGTGGCCGCGGCGAGCGCCGCGAGGACCCGGAGCACCGCCGGCCCGGAGAACACCCAGGGCCCGAGGGCGCAGACGAGCGAGACGCCTGCGATCGCCGTGGGGGGCAGCAGCCTGTGCAGAGGCGGTGAATGGCGGTGACGTCCACGTGGCATGGCCAGAAACTTACCGCGCGTAGGCGAATCATGGTGCCCCGGGCCGTAAAAACTCAGCCGCCCCTCTCACCTCTCACAAGCCCTCACAAGCTCCCTCACCACCGGGGCACCATTGCGCTCACCGGCGGCTCCTCTACTCGATCAACTCCCGTCATTCCAGATACGCCTTGGCCACATCACGCTCATTCGCCACCCGCGCAATTCCACGGATTCCACCGATCCCAGGGATCCCACCCATCCCAGCGATCCCACAGAATTGCCGACCGGCCCGGACCCCGCCCCTCACCGGTCCCTCACCGGTCACTGAGCCGTCCGCTGATCCACTGCAGGGTCGCCGGAATCTCCCGCCGCCAGGTGTTGAAGTTGTGCCCACCGCTGTCGAGGATGACCGACGAGATCCGCGTCGGCTGCTTCTCCTCGGCCAACGCGATGAAGTCCAGCGTGGCCTTGTAGTTGACCTCTCCCTGTTTGCTGCTGGTGACGAGAAGGGAGGTGTCGGGCGCCGGCCGGTGCTTGAGGTACCAGAACAGATCGGCCTCGTTCCGCAGCGTCTTGTTCCCCCGGAAGAGATCACCGGTGGTCGGGTCGATCGGCGCCTTGTAGTACGGCGAGAGTCCCGCGCCGGCGGCGTACGTCCCCGGGTGATGGACGGCGAGTTTCAGCGCGCAGTACCCGCCGGTCGAGTCGCCGATGACGCCCCAACTGCCTGGCTTCCTGCCGACCCTGTAGTGGTGGCCGACCGCGTCCGGCAGGTCCCGCGCGAAGAACGTCTCGGCCTGCGGGCCGCCCGGGACGTCCACGCACTCGGTGTCGCGCGGCGGCGCCACGGTCGGGCGCATCATGACCAGGATCATCGGCTGCGCCTTGCCCTCGCGGGCCAGTGTGTGGGCGGTCTGCGGGAAGCGCAGGCCCTTGATGAGCGCCTCGGCGGTGCCCGGGTAGCCGGTGAGGACGACGGCCGCCGGGAAACTGCGGGTGCGGTACCGGGGCTGGAAGTACTCCGGCGGCAGATAGACGTACGCAGGGCTGGCGATCCGTGAGGTACGGCCGACGATCTCGACCTTCTGGATCTGCCCGCCGACCTCGGGCCGCCCGCCGCCCGTCACGTTCACCGGCCGGGTGTCGAGGACCCGCAACGGGCCCCCGGTCTCGGCGTCGTCGTGGTCGACGACCACACCCTGCGCGGTGTCCCGGCCGAAGAGGTCGGCCCAGCTGGCGTAGAACCCGAAGGCCTGGTTCGCGGTCAGGCCGACCGCCGCGAAGACGGCGACCTGCGTGGCCAGCAGCACCCCGATCCGTCCGCACACGGGCCGCCAGCCCCGCCGTGCCAGCCTCGGCCACAGCCACACCGTGCCGACGAACAGCAGCACGGCGGACGTCACCGCCAGCACCAGCACCTTGTTGCTCGTAAGACCCATCGGGTTGTCCCCCGCCGTTCTTTCTTTCCCTGTCTTTCCCTGCCCTTTGGTTCAGCTTTCCGATGGAGAGTGAACCGACGTGGCCGAGCCGACGTCCTAGAGGGCGCAATGTCGCCGGATGCCGGAAAGGCACCGGGTCCAAGATCTCTCGCGGAACTACGGGATGCGATGTCTGTCAGGACAGATGGGGAAATGTCGGGTGGGGTTCCGGTCCGTTCGGGCCGGAACCCGCTGAGCGCCGCTCGGCGCGCACGCGACCTGCTGCGCGGGCCGCGCCCCGAGGCGGTGCCCGCGCTGGTCACCAGGGCCTGCACGCTCGTCGGACTCGTGGACATCGCCGCCGGCGTGTTCCCCCGGTTCCGGCACAGCCGTATGCACGCGCTGGCGGAGGTGCTGCCGGGCGCCCTCGGCCCGTTCGCCGCGGCGATGTCGCTGAGCGCGGGGGTCCTCCTGCTGCTCCTCGCCCACGGACTGCGGCGGCGCAAGCGCCGGGCCTGGCGCGCGGCCGTCGTGCTCCTGCCGGCCGGGGCCATCGCGCAGTTCACCTACCGGCACTCGATCGTCGGCGTCCTCATCTCCCTGGCGCTGCTCGTCCCGCTGCTGCGCCACCGCGACGAGTTCCGCGCCCTGCCCGACCCCACCAGCCGCTGGCGGGCACTCGCCAACTTCATGCTGATGGGCACCGGTTCGATCCTCCTCGGCCTGCTCGTCGTCAGCGCGCACGCCCAGCACATGGTGGGCGACCCGAGCCTCGCCGACCGGCTCGAGCACGTCATCTACGGCCTCTTCGGCTTCGAGGGACCGATCGTCTACGCCGGCAACACCTCCTGGACGGTCGCCTACTCGCTCGGCGCCCTCGGCCTGCTGACCGCCATCACCACCATCTACCTCGCCTTCCGCCCCGAGCACCCGGCGGCCCGTCTCACCTCCGACGACGAGTCCCGGTTGCGCGCCCTGCTGACCCGGCACGGCGGCCGTGACTCCCTCGGCCACTTCGCGCTCCGCCGCGACAAGGCGGTCGTGTTCTCACCGAGCGGCAAGGCGGCGGTGACCTACCGGGTCGTCTCCGGCGTGATGCTCGCCAGCGGCGACCCGATCGGCGACGTCGAGGCCTGGCCCGGCGCCATCGAACGCTTCATGGACGAGGCCAAGGCCCATTCCTGGACCCCCGCCGTCATGGGCTGCTCCGAGACCGGCGCCGAGGTGTGGACCCGCGAGACCGGCCTCGACGCCCTCGAACTGGGCGACGAGGCGGTGGTGGACGTCGCGGATTTCTCCCTCGCCGGACGCGCGATGCGCAACGTGCGTCAAATGGTGAAGCGCATCGAGCGCCTGGGTTACGAAACCCGCGTACGGCGCGTCCGTGACCTGGGGGCGGCCGAGCTGGACCGCATCCGCCGCGCCGCCGAGGACTGGCGGGGCACCGACACCGAGCGCGGCTTCTCCATGGCCCTCGGCCGCATCGGCGACCCGGACGACGGCGACTGCCTGATCGCCACCGCACACAAGGGCGACGAGACTCCCGGCCCCTACGGCGACCTGAAGGCCGTACTCCACTTCGTGCCCTGGGGCCCCGACGGCGCCTCCCTCGACCTGATGCGCCGCGACCGCTCCGCCGACCCCGGCATGAACGAACTCCTCATCGTCGCGGCCCTCGAAGCGGCCCCCCGTCTGGGCGTCCAGCGTGTCTCCCTGAACTTCGCGATGTTCCGCGCCGCCCTGGCCCGCGGCGAGAAGATCGGCGCCGGCCCCGTCCTGCGCGCCTGGCGCGGCCTGCTCGTCTTCCTCTCCCGCTGGTTCCAGATCGAGTCGCTGTACAAGTTCAACGCCAAGTTCCGCCCACGCTGGGAGCCCCGCTTCGTCGTCTACGCCACCTCGCGCGACCTGCCCCGCATCGGCCTGGCCGCCATGCAGGCCGAGGGCTTCGTCAGCCTCGCCCTCCCCCGCGTCCTGCGCCGGCCTCGACCACGACCTCAACGAAAGAACCGCCCAGACGGCCTGACCCACCCCCGAACAGCCTGAGCGAGAGCCCCCACTACCCCGTGCCAGGGGCTCTCGCTCAGGTCGTCACGGCATCGAGGGGTCAGGCGGCCCGCGCCGCGCCCCCGTTGGTGTCGTCGTCCTCCGGGAGCTTGCACACGCGCTCCAGGAAGAAGGCGGCCACT
>NZ_LIQX01000530.1 GCF_001418475.1 Streptomyces ossamyceticus
CGTGGAAGTGGGCGCGCCACGGGGAGGCGTCGGGGACGGCGTCACCGGTGAGGGCCTCGCCGAGGTCGTCGGTGCCGCGCAGACCGGCGGCGGTCGCCGTGCGGGTCTGGTGCAGGAAGCGGGGTTCGTCGAAGGCGGCGAGCGCCTCGCGGACCTCGGGGAGGTGGGGGTGCTCGGCGTGCAGGGCGGCCGAGAGCTGCGACTTCACGACGGGGACGCGGGCCCGGACGAGCGCGTCCAGGGCGGTGTGCGGGTCCTCGAAGGAGGTGGCGAGATGGCAGGTGTCGACGCAGACGCCGATGCGGTCGTGGCCGACCGCGGTGAGCGGACCGACGGCGTCGGCGGTGGTCTCGACCGTGCAGCCGGGTTCGGGTTCCAGTCCGACGCGGATCGAGCGGCCGGTCAGCTCGGCGACGGCGTCGAGGCGTTCGCCGAGGGTGCGCAGGGCCGCGTGGGCGGCGTCGGCGCGCGTGTCGTCGTAGGCGGTGCGCCAGGCCAGCGGGAGCGTCGAGACGGTGCCCTCGGTGACGTCGTCGGGGAGGAGCGCGGCGAGGACCCGGGCCAGGGCGGTGGTGTGGTCGAGGCGCTCGGGGTCGGCCCAGTCCGGCTTGTAGACGCGGTACTTGACCTGCTCCGCGCCGAAGCCCTGGTACGGGAATCCGTTGAGGGTGACGACTTCGAGGCCGCGCCGGTCGAGTGCGGTGCGCAGCCCGCGCAGGGCGGAGGGGTCCGTGGTCAGGGCGTCGGCGGCGTCCTTGGCGAGCCACAGGCCGATGCCGAGGCGGTCACGGCCGAGGCGCCGCCGGACGGGCTCGCAGTGGTCGCGCAGCTGGGCGAGGACACCGTCGAGAGTCTCGGCCGGGTGCACATTGGTGCAGTAGGCGAGGTGGACGGTGGATCCGTCGGGGTGGCGGAAGCGCATGGGTCACTCCCCGCCGCGCAGGATGCTGTTGCCCTCGTGGGTGGCGTCGGTCGGGGCGGTGTCGAGGTCGAGACGGCCGCTGAGCCCGTAGAAGGCGACCGGGTTGCGCCACAGCACGAGGTCCACGTCGTCCTCGTCGAACCCGGCGGCGAGCAGGGCGTCGGCGACCCGGCGGGTCTTCAGGGGGTCGCTTCTGCCCCAGTCGGCGGCGGAGTTGACCAGCACCTTCTCCGTGCCGAACGCCTTGATGACGGCGACCATGCGCTCCTCGTCCATCTTGGTGTCGGGGTAGACGGAGAAGCCGAGCCAGGAGCCGCTGTCCTTGGCCTCCTTGACGGTGGTCTCGTTGAGGTGGTCCAGCAGCACCCGCTCGGGCGGCAGCTCGGAGGCGCGTACCACCTCGACGGTGCGGCGCAGTCCGGCGAGCTTGTCGCGGTGCGGGGTGTGCACCAGGGCGGGCAGGCCGTGGTCGGCGGCGAGCTGGAGCTGGTGCTCCAGGGCGAGGTCCTCGGCGGGGGTCATGGAGTCGTAGCCGATCTCGCCGACGGCCACGACGCGGTCCTTGAGGAGGTAGCGGGGCAGGTGGTCCAGGACGGGGGTGCAGTTCGGGTCGTTGGCCTCCTTGGGGTTGAGGGCGATCGCGCAGTGGTGGGCGATGCCGTACTGGGCGGCCCGGAACGGCTCCCAGCCGAGCAGCGAGTCGAAGTAGTCGAGGAAGGTGGCCGGGGACGTGCGGGGCTGCCCCAGCCAGAAGGCCGGTTCCACGACCGCGCGGACGCCCGCCTCGTGCATCGCCTCGTAGTCGTCGGTGGTGCGGGACGTCATGTGGATGTGGGGGTCGAAGATGCGCATCAGGTCTCCTTGCCGTCGGTGCCGGTCCCGTCGGCCGGTGGGGGCGCGGTCAGGGCCAGGACGCGGTACAGGTCCCCGGGCACGGGACGGCCCGCGGCGGTGCGTTCGTCGGCGAACGCGCCGAGCATGCGGGCCAGTTCCGTGTCGCCGTGGGCGCGACGGGCCAGGTCGGTGATCTCGTCGACGGGTACGCCGGTGAACAGGCACTTGAGGACGGCGTGCCGCCAGTCGTGCGGGCCGAGGTGGCGGGCCCCGTAGGGGCCGAGGGCGGCGGCGACGAGGCGGGTGTCGTTGGTGCGCAGGGCGTCCTCGACGAGGTGCAGCGCGTCGGGGCCGGGCACCAGGTGGGGCAGGGCGTGCAGCACGGCCCGGCGTTCGTCGGCGGTGCCCTGCCGGTAGACCCGGTCGAGCGCGGCGGTGTCGGCGCGGGCCGCGTGCAGGATCAGGACGCGGACGGCGTCGGCGTGCTCTGCGCCGCAGCGGCGGCCCGCCTCGGCGAGGCGCAGCTCCCACACGGAGATGGGGCCGTGGGTTCCGGGATGGTCGGCGGCCTCGGCGAGGGCCCGGTCGAGCCAGACGCGGGCGGGGTCGTCGAGCCGCACGGTCAGCGGGCCGCGCAGCGCGGCGGGGGCGGTGCGGGCC
>NZ_LIQX01000531.1 GCF_001418475.1 Streptomyces ossamyceticus
ATCTCCAGCCGCCCCTCCGCGGGGGCAGTCGCGGAGGCCCGCGTACGGTCACCGAGCGCGAGCACCGCCGCCAGGCGCAGCTGCGGCTCCGGAGCGGCGAGCAGCGCCTCCAGGAGGGTGGCGGCCCCGTCGGACGGGGTCGCGGCCTCGCCGGTCCGAGGGGAGGCCTCGTCGGACGGGGCGCCGGACGGCCCGCGACGGGTCGCGTTGCCGAGTGCGAGGACCAGGTCGAGGCGGGTCACCGGGTCGTTCTCGGCGTGCCAGCGGCTCAGGAGTGCGGGAAGGGCGCCTTCGCCGGGGTCGGCGCAGACACCGATGACGTCGGCGGCGGCCCGCCGGATCTCCGGTTCGGGGTCGGCCAGCAGGGCGAGCACATCGGGCAGATGCCGTTCCCAGGCAGCGGACCAGTGGACGTCGAGGAACCGCGCCTCGACCCTTCCGGCCTCGGCGGCCAGACGCCCCACCAGTTCCAGCAGCGTGCGACGGGGCGTCACCTGCGGGGCGGCGGCCAGGCGCAGTACGAAGGGGAGCGCGGCCGGCGCGGCCGGGCAGACCCAACCCCCCTGGTGGTAGAGGTGGTTGAGCAGGTCGAACGCGGCGTCCTCCGCGTCGTCCGGGTCAGGTCCCGCGCATCGCCGCAGCAGATCCGGCACGTCCTCGGCGGTTCCGTAGTTGTGCCGCAACCCCGCCCAGTCGACCGCTTCCAGCTCAGCCCGGTCGATCGACTTCAGCCCCTCCGACATGCGCGCGACCCTACCGCCGGGCCCGGACACGCGGCGACGAGGTTTCGCCGCGCCCTGCCGCACCATCGCCCCGCCGGACCCGCCGGACGCGCGTTCGAATGCTGCCATGACATGCCAAATACGACTGTCCTCCATATTGTACTTAGATGCGCACATGGCGTGAACTATCGCTGTGGCCATCGGGCGCCGCCGGTAGCGTGCGGCCCCTGTCCCGTATGCATCCCGTACGCATGTGTACGCGTCCGCACGAAGGAAGCGACCGATGGCCGAGACCGGGCAGCACGAACAGCGGTACGAGCGATACGAGCGGTACGAAGGCGGCAGCCCGGAGGCCGAGCGGCTCGTGTTCGAGCGGCTGGCCCGCGAGCTGATGGAGGTCCAGGTCAGGAACCGGCGGGCCGGGGGCGGCGGGATCGCGCGGGCGTTCCACGCGAAGGCACCGGTGGCCGTCGAGAACGCCCGGCTGCGTTTCCACGACGACCTCCCGGCGGCCCTGCGCGTCGGCTTCGCGCAGCCCGGCGCCGAGTACCCGGCGGTGGTCAGGCTCTCGAACGCCAGCGGCATCCGGCAGGGCGACGGCTCCCCGGACCTGCGGGGCGCGGCGATACGCGTACGGGTGTCGGACGACGAGAGCCACGACCTGCTGGCCACCAGCTTCCCGGTGTCGCACGCGGCGAACGCGCGGGAGTTCGTGGCGTTCGCCAAGGCCATGGCAGGGGCGCGCAGTCCGCTGCGGAAGGCGTTCGGGCTGCTGGTGAAGCTGCCGCTGGCGGTGGGGTTCGGCACCGCCGGGCGGATGCGGCGGAACGTGCGCGAGGCCACCCGGCGCTCGGTGAACTCCCTCGCCAACGAGACCTATTGGAGCCGCGGGGCGATGCTGTGGGGCGACGCCGGGCCCGTACGGTACCTGCTCCGGCCCGCGCCCGGTACGCCGGTGGCGCCCGCGCCCGACCGACGGGACCCCGACTTCCTGCACCGCGAGTTCGCGCGGCGCCTCGGGCAGGCCGACGTGGCGTTCGACCTGTGCGTCCAGCGATACGTGGACGAGCGGCGCACCCCGGTCGAGGACGCCTCGGTGGAGTGGAAGGACGCGGTGGCGCCGGCGGTGCCGATCGCGCGGCTCACCATCCCGAGCCAGGAGCTGGACGGCGCCGAGGCACGGGCCGCGGCGGGGCGCGTCGAGGACCTGATCTTCAACCCCTGGTACACGACCGACGCGTTCCGGCCACTGGGGAACATCAACCGGGCGCGGAAGGCCGCGTACCGGGCGAGCGGCGCGCACCGTCTCGGGCTGCGATTCGTCACCACGGAACCCTTGCGCAACCGGCTGCTCGGCCGCCCCGTGGAAGCCGCGATCGGGCTGCTGAACCGGTACGTCCCCTGGCACCGGCTGCCGGTGTCGCTGAGCCTGCTGAACCTGGTGTTCCTGCGGAAGGTGCTGCGCCGGCTGAACCTGATCGACACCGAGCCGGGCGAGGCGCCTCCCAAGGCGCAGCCCGTCCCCGAGCCGATCCCGGAGAGGCTGCGCACGGAGCGTTCGTACGACGGGACGTACAACGACCTGTCCGAGCCGGAGATGGGCGCGGTCGGTGCCGCCTTCGGCCGCAATCTGGCACCGGACCACCGGCCGGACCTCTTCGACGTCCCGAACCCGGTCACGGTCAGCCGGCAGCTGCTGCACCGCGAGAGCTTCGTGCCCGCGACCTCGCTCAATGTGCTGGCGGCGGCGTGGATCCAGTTCCAGGTGCACGACTGGGTCAACCACCGCCGCCACAAGCCCGGCGATCGCAGTGTGGAGGTGCCGCTGCCGCCCGGACACGGCGGATGGCACAACACCCCGACCGGACCGGCCGAGAACGTGATGCGCTTCGCGGAGAACGAGGGCATCGAACGGCCGGGACAGCCACCGATCCTGTTCGCCAACAGCGCCTCCCACTGGTGGGACGGCTCCGAGGTGTACGGGGCGGACGAGCGGACCGCGCGGTTCCTGCGGGAGGCCGACGGGCGTGCCGAACTCCGGCTGGAGGAAGGCCACTTGCCGATGAACGGCAACGGCATCCCGCTCACCGGGTTCAACGAGAGCTGGTGGATGGGGCTCAGCGCGATGCACACGCTGTTCGCCCGCGAGCACAACGCCGTCTGCGCGGCGCTGCGCGCCGAGTACCCGACGATGAGCGAGGAGCGGATCTACCACACGGCACGGCTGGTGGTCTCCGCGCTGATCGCGAAGATCCACACGGTGGAGTGGACCCCGGCGATCCTCGCCACCGAGGCGATCGACGTCGCGCTGCACACCAACTGGTCGGGCCCGCCGAAGAACTGGCTCAACCAGCTGGGGCTGTGGCTGTTCGAGGCGCACTCGCTGACCGGCATCCCGAAGACGCTGCCGGACCACCACACGGCGCCGTACTCGCTGACGGAGGACTTCGTCACCGTCTACCGCATGCATCCGCTGATCCCGGACGACTACGAGTTGCGCGAGCACCAGTTCGGGCGGCGTCTGGAGACGGTGGGCTTCCTCGACATCCAGGGCGGCGCCGCCGAGACCCAGATCCGCAAGACGGGCCTCGCGAACTCCCTGTACTCGTTCGGTATCGCCCACCCGGGCGCGATCACCCTGCACAACTTCCCGCGCTCGCTCCAGCGGTTCGAGCGCGACGGGGAGATCATCGACCTGTCGGTCGTCGACCTCGTCCGTACCCGGCGGCGCGGGGTGCCGCGCTACAACGACTTCCGCGCCGGGCTGCACAAGCCGCGGATCCGTTCGTTCGAGGAGCTGACGAAGAACGCGGAGACCCTGGCCCGGCTGAAGGACGTGTACCGCGACGTCGACGAGATCGACACCGTGGTGGGACTGTTCGCGGAGAACCCGCCGGAGGGCTTCGGGTTCAGCGACACCGCGTTCCGGATCTTCATCCTGATGGCCAGCCGACGGCTCCAGAGCGACCGCTTCCTGACGGTCGACTACCGGCCGGAGGTCTACACACCGCTCGGCATCGACTGGGTCGAGAAGGGCGGCATGAACTCCGTCGTCCTGCGCCACTGCCCGGAGCTGGCGCCGCTGCTCCCGCGCGGGGGGAGCGCGTTCGCGCCGTGGCGGACGGTGCGGCCGACGGACAACGGCACCACGAGCGACGGCGGTTCACCATGACGCCGTGACACCGGCCCGGGGTGCCGTACGGCCCCGGACCCTGAACCACACCACGGGGGAACAGCATGACCTTCACCGACAACCCGTCCGGGCTGCCCGGCGGGGACGAGCACTCCGGCACGACCGGCCTCACCGCGTCCACCCATCCCGGACTCGCCGACCTCTTCCGGCGTCCGCTGCTGAACACCGTGTGGCGGCGCCGTACCCACCGGGTCAGCCGGGGCGCCAAGGTGTCCGCCGGAACCATGACCTACACCTCCTCCCACGCCGTGCGCCCGCTGACGGAGCTGGAGGAGGCGGTGCTGATCGCGATCACCGGCACCACGGGGCTGACCATGCCCGACCGGCCCTTCGAGGACCCGGACGACGGCACACCCATCATGTCCAAGCCCAACCTGACGATGGCGGGCCGCACCGCCGGGAGCCCGGACAACGCCCAGGGCACCCACTTCTTCCTCATCAACGACTCGGGCACCTACTTCCTGCGCAGGCTGCCGCCGGCGCCGGACGAGCCGTTCGACGCCGAGACCCTGGTGGCACGGGCGCACCGGGCGAAGGTGAAGGTGCTGGACCACCGGCTCGACGTCGCGCCGGGCAAGCGGGACTTCCCCGCGTACCTCGACTCCAACCGCTTCCTGTCCAACCTGCCGGGTACGACCCTGCTGTTCCCGGTGGTGGACCTCTCCCACCAGTACGTCAACGCCCTGATGTATCTGCTGACCCAGCCCGACGGCGCCCGCCCCACCTTCGTCGACGACCGCAACTTCTACCGCCCGGCCGGTGTGCGCAAGTGGGTCAGGAACGGTTTCCTGAACGGCGATCTGAAGCTGCCGCTCGGCGCCCTCGGCCCCATGCGCACCCAGATCGAGGCCGATCTGCTGCTGCAGAACCTGATGCTCACCGCCGAGGCGATGGGCCTGGGCGCCTGGATCCACGCGTCCGTCAACCCGCAGATCGCCCTCGGCGACCCCAAGTTCTCGCGGGCGTACGGCAGGATGCTCGGCTTCGACTTCGTCACCCCGCGCTGGCGGCCCGCCGACATCCTCCGCTGGCACATCCCCCTGCCGAAGTACGCGACGGTGCGCGCGCACCCGGTGGGTCTGCGCTCCCCCGACGGGGAGCCGTTGATCACCGCGGCCTGCCCGCCCGCGTTCCCGTCCATGGCCGAGGCCGTACGGACGATCGTCGACGCGAAGTTCGGCAAGGACGGCGTCTACACGGACCGCGATGTCTTCGCCCGTATCTACCGGGAGGACTACGGGCAGCGGTACCTCACCGAGGCCGGCGAGTACGACGACCGGGTCGTGGAGTGCGCCCGTGACGTCTGCGCGTACGTCCTGCGCACCCACGGCCGCTTCCCCGCGCACACGGACGCCATCCATGTGCCGGGCGTGTGGCTCCAGGTCCATCACGTGGAGAACGAGTACTACGACCGGTTCTTCGTGAACGGCCTCACGGACGCGCACCGCTCCCACGACGGTGTCTGGGGCCACTGACCGGCCGGAACGGGGTGGTTGACAGGTACAAGTGCCGCGGGTGAGAGTCCCGTTGATGATGATCGACGACCTCACCCCGGCCGAGCGACGCGTCTGGGATGCCTTTCCCCGCGGTGTCTCGGTGCGCTTCGGCGCCGCCGAGGACGGGGCCACCGACGACGGGGCCGCGGACGGGGCCGACGGGCGTCCCGGAAGGACCGTGCGGGCGGCGGTCCTTCGGACGCTGCTCCTCACCGCGCCCCGCGAGGAGGGCGAAGTCGCCGCACTCAAGATCGCGGGGGCCCGGATCATCGGCACGCTGGACCTGAAGTACGCGACGGTCGACAGCGTCGTACGGCTCAGTGGCTGCCACTTCGAGGAGGTCCCGGACCTGTCCGGCGCGCAGCTCGCCTATCTCAACCTCACCGGCTCCGTGCTGCCGGGGCTGCGATCGGCGCGGGTCAGGGTCGACGGCGGGCTGCGGCTGACGGGCTGCCGGTTCGGGGGCCCGGTGAAGCTGACGGGGGCGCAGATCTCGGGGACCCTGTTCATGGAGCGGGCCGAGTTCACCGCGCCGGACGGCGAGGAACCGGCGCTGCGGCTGAACCAGGCCGAGATCGGGGAGGAGTTGTGCGCTCCCGGACTGCGGGCGCGGGGCGAGGTCAGGCTCGCCGGCGCCCGGATCGCCGGATCGGTCGACCTCAACGACGCCCGCCTGGACCGGCCGGACGGCGTCGCGCTCACCGCCGAGACCCTCACCGCCGAGGCCGACGTCGAACTGCGCCGCGCCCAGGTACGGGGGCGGGTCGAGATGCGCGGCGCCCGCGTCGCGGGGCGCCTGGACCTGTCGTACGCACGCCTGGCGCACCCCGGAGGCACGGCGTTACGCGCCAGCAGTTGTGTCGTCGGCGAACTGTGGCTGCGCGGCGGCCCCCGGATGGAGGGCGTCCTCAACCTCCGTCGCTCGCAGATCGAGGTCCTGCTCATGGAGCCCGACGTGGTGCCCGCACAGGTACGCCTCAACGACCTGACCTACACCTCGCTCCTGTCGCACCTCCCGGCGCCACGGCGGCTGCCTATGCTGGCGCGGGACGACGACGGGTTCATCCCCCACTCCTACGAGCAGCTGACCGCCGCGTACCGCCGCATCGGCGACGACGACGCGGCCCGCCTGGTGCAACTCGCCAAGCAGCGCCGACGCCGGGCCACCCTCCCCTGGTACGGGCGACTGTGGGGCCTCGTCCAGGACGCGACCGTGGGGTACGGGTTCCGTCCGCTGCGCGCGGCCGTCTGGCTGCTGTCCCTGCTGGCGGTGGGCTCGGTGGCATACGCCCTGCACCCGCCGGGGCCCCTGAAGGCCGACGAGGCGCCGAGGTTCAACGCGGTCTTCTACACCCTCGACCTGCTGCTGCCGATCATCGACTTCGGTCAGGAACGGGCCTACGCGCCCGAGGGCGCGGGGCAGTGGCTGTCGAACGTCCTCGTCATCACGGGCTGGATCCTGGCGACGACGGTGGTGACGGGCGTGACGCGCACCGTCAGCCGCCAGTGAGCGGGCGGCGGCCCTTCAGCGTCGAGCGCCGGCCGCCGTCCCTGCCTGGACGAGGCCCAGGAGGACCAGGCAGCCGCCGACGGCCATCAGG
Source organism: Streptomyces ossamyceticus (assembly GCF_001418475.1). GTDB lineage: Bacteria > Actinomycetota > Actinomycetes > Streptomycetales > Streptomycetaceae > Streptomyces > Streptomyces ossamyceticus. Next base: position 7,013 of record NZ_LIQX01000531.1, read on the forward strand.
ACCACTCCCACCTTGGTGAGGGTGAGCACCGGGATCTCGACGCCGCCGGTGAACAGCTTCAGGGCCAGGCCGACGAGGAAGGTCGCGGTTCCTTCGGTCAGGTTCTTGGAGGCAGGACTCACTGCTGGGCTCTTTCCGTCGAGGACACACCACGCTCGCGTGCGGCCGGTCGGCCGGTCGGGGGGATCGCCTTCATCGTAGGAAGAGCGGGGGCAACGGCTCGTCAGTCCTCGGGACGATCCCGCGCTGCATCGTTCGGCGGACAGCGACGGACGTCCGTCCCGGTCCGGTGGTCGTTCGACCGCGTCATCCGACGGGGCGCCGGCCGTGCTGGGCGGCGAGGCGTACGGGCGCGTTCTGGGCTCCGTAGCCCCGGTAGTCGCCGTCGCGTTGGACGATTTCGAAGAAGACGCGGCCGACGGTCTCGGTGTAGCAGTGGCGGAAGACGCCGTCGGCGTCGCGGTCGTAGAGGATGCCGAGTTCGCGGTACGTCTCCAGCTCGCCGTCGGCGAACTCGAAGCGGGCGGCCAGGTCGTCGTGGTAGTTGGCGGGGACAGCCAGCAGCCGGCCCCCGGCGGCACGGAAGGCACGGGCCGCGGCGACCACGTCGTCGGTGGTGAGGGCGATGTGCTGGGCCCGGCCGGCGTCGTCCGTGGGGGCCGGGCCGACGCTCAGGGCGATCCGGACGCTGCCGTCGGCGTTGCTGACGGGGCGGCTGCGGAACAGGCCGTAGGGGTCGGCGACGTCCACGCTCTCGCGGGCGGGCAGGCCGAGGACGGTCCGGTGGAAGAGGGCCGCTTCGTCGAACTGGTGCCAGGGCTGGGTGAGCGCGAGGTGGTCCACACGCTTCAGGTGGCGGGCGGGCTCCGCGTGCGGCACGGGACGGAAGTCGGCGGTCCAGCTGGGGAGTTCGGGGCGGTCGGTGGCGCAGAAGAAGAGTTCGGTGCCGTCGGGGGCGGCGACCGCGTCGAGGGCGACGTCCTGCGGGGAGCGGCGGCGGGGCAGGACCGGGGCGAGCAGGGCCTCCGCGCGGCGGGCGGCGCCCGCCGGGTCGGGTGACTCCAGGCCGATCGCGGCGAGTTGGGTGCCGTCGCGGCGGGCCGCCGGGCCGGTGTTGACCAGGACCCGTGCCTCGCCCTGCCGCCACAGGTCCACCGGCTTGCTGCGGTGGCGGGCGGTGCGGGCGAAGCCGAGGGCGCCGAGCAGGGCGGCCACGGGCTCGGCGTCGGGGGTGACGAGTTCGGTGAACGCGACGCCGGTGGGCACCACGGGCTCCGGCAGTGCGGCCAGCCCCGCCGCCTCCTGGAGCATCAGCAGGGAGCGGTGGGCGTCGACGGCGGTAGGGCCCGCCTCGGCCTGCCGGAACACGTCGTTGAAGACCTCCAGGGACAGGGGACCCCGGTATCCGGCCGCCCGCACATGCCGGACGAGGCCCGCGAGGTCGAAGCCGCCCTGGCCGGGGAAGCAGCGGTAGTGACGGCTCCACTGGAGCACGTCCATCGCCATCAGCGGGGCGTCGGCCAGCTGCAGGAAGAAGATCTTCTCGCCGGGTATGTCCTCGATGTTCTTGGGGTCGGAACCCCGGGCGAGGATGTGGAAGCTGTCGAGGCAGGTGCCGAGCGCGGGGTGGTCGGCGGCCTCGACGATGCGCCAGGCGTGGTCGTACGTGCTGACGTGCCGTCCCCAGGCCAGCGCCTCGTAGGCGACGCGGATCCCGAAGTCCTGGGCGAGGTCGGCGAGCCGGTGCAGTTGGGCGGCGGCGAGGGCGTCGTCGTCCTCGGCGAGCGGATGGACGCTGGAGCACACGAGGACCGTGTCGGCGCCGAGCCTCCGCATCAGCTCGAACTTGTGCCGGGCCCGCCGCAGGTTCCGCGCGAACTGGTCCGCCGGCACGGCCTCGATGTCCCGCATCGGCTGGTACAGGTCGATGGTGAGGCCCAGGTCCGCGCACCGGGCCCGGATCTCCTCCGGGGCGAGCGGACTGGCCAGCAGATCGTTCTCGAAGATCTCCACCCCGTCGAACCCGGCCCGCGCGGCGGCCGTGAGCTTCTCGGTGAGGGACCCGCTGAGGGAGACGGTGGCGATGGCTGTGCGCATGGTGCGGCTCCTCTGATTCCAGCTGTGCTGCCGACGACCGGGACAGTCCCTTCAGGGACGGGACCGGGACGGTCCCCTCAGGGACGCGTCGACGGGTTACCGCGCGGCCCCCGCGACACCGGCCAGCTCGGCGATGTCGGCGAGCATGCGGGTCGCGTCCGCCTCCCTCCCCGTGAACAGGCGGAACGCGTCCGCCGCCTGGAACACCGCCATCCCTCCCCCGTCCAGCGTGGCGCACCCGAGTGCGCGGGCCGTGCGCAGCAGCTCCGTCTCCAGCGGGCGGTACACCACCTCGGCGACCCACAGCCCGGGGTGCAGCAGCTCCGCGGCGAAGGGCAGGCCGGGGTGCGCGGCCATTCCGGTCGGCGTCGCGTGCACCACCCCGTCGGCCCGGCCGAGCAGCGCCGGCAACGCGTCCGGCGTCGCGGCGGCCGCGCGTCCCGCGCCGAAGTGCCGGTCGAGGGCGGTGGCGAGTCCGGCCGCGCGGTCGGCCATCGCGTCGACGACGGTGACGTGCTCCGCACCGAGGGTGAGCATGGCGTGGGCGACGGCCGCGCCGGCGCCGCCGGCGCCCAGCTGCACGACCCTCTCCAGCGGGACGTCGGGCAGTCCGCGGGCGAAGGACGCGGCGAAGCCGGTGACGTCCGTGTTGTGACCGACGGCCCGGCCGTCCTCGAAGACCACGGTGTTGACGGCGCCGAGCGCGGCGGCCCCCGGCGCGAGCGCGTCGAGATGGTCGATGACGAGCTGCTTGCAGGGGTGGGTGATGTTCAGCCCGTCGAAGCCGAGGTCCCGGGCGGCGCGCACCAGGTCCCCCACCGCCTCGGGGCCGACCCCGACACGGTCGATGTCGATCAGCCGGTACAGGTACCGCAGCCCCTGCCGGTCCGCCTCCCGCTGGTGCAGCGCGGGGCTGAGCGAGGGCCCGATACCGGAGCCGATGAGGCCGACGAGATACGCGTCCCGTGTCGGGGCGGGGGTCGAGACCTGGGGCACGGCGGGGCCTCCTGAGCGACTCACTAATGTACGAACTAGTACGTTAGTAATAGCACCCCGGATCGACCAGGGGAAGCCCTCTTCTACAATCGCGGTCACTGGCCCCTTGCCCGAAGGAACGCGATGACCAGCGTCGAAGAACCGGCACGACCGAACGGGCGCATCCGTGACGCGGCCCGCACCAAGGCCGAGATCCTCGACGTCGCGACCAAGGAGTTCGCCCGTTCCGGCTTCGCGGGAGCCCGGGTCGACGAGATCGCCGCCCGCACCCGCACCACCAAGCGGATGATCTACTACTACTTCGGCGGCAAGGAGCAGCTGTTCACGGCCGTGCTGGAGCGGGCGTACTCCGTGATCCGGCAGGCGGAGCAGGAGCTGGACGTCGAGCATCTGGACCCGGTCGCCGCCATCCGGCGCCTGGCCGAGGTCACCTTCGACCACCACGAACGGCATCCGGACTTCATCCGCCTGGTCAGCATCGAGAACATCCACGAGGCCGAGCACATCGCCGCGTCCGAGAAGCTGGGCAGGATCGGTTCGCCGGCGCTGGACGTGATCCGCCGCATCCTGGAGTCGGGGCAGCGGTCGGGCCTGTTCACGGCCGATGTCGACGCCGTCGACCTGCACGCGATGATCAGCTCCTTCTGCTTCTTCCGGGTCTCCAACCGGCACACCTTCGGCGCCCTCTTCGGCCGCGACCTCGTCGCCCCCGACCTGCGCGAGCACTACCGCAAGATGCTCGGCGACATGGTGATCGCGTATCTGACGGCGGACCGCGCGACGGACTGACGACGGGACCACGCGACGGGCCGGAGACGAGATCACGCGACGGACCGACGACGGCAGCGCACGACGCACCGCCGACGGCACCCCGACCCGCTCCGGGCCGGGAGGTTCGTTCGACGCCACCCCTTGACACCCGGGACACGTGGGCGCAACATCCGTAGCCAACCGCTACTAACTATCCAGTGCGTTAATTAGCCGCGTGGTACCCGGCACGGCCGCCCCAGCACCCCCGGGGACCCGGC
>NZ_LIQX01000532.1 GCF_001418475.1 Streptomyces ossamyceticus
CCCTGAGGCCCCAAGAGGAGGGGACACCAGCGAGCCGGCCGCCGAGAGGAGCCGACCACCCGCGAGCCGACCAGTGCACCAAGCCGGCGTCCCGGAACGGTCGGCTCCTCTCGGCGGCCGGCTCGCTGGTGTCCCCTCCTCTTGGGGCCTCAGGGAGGCCCCAAGAGGAGGGGACAGGCGAGGTCAGGCGAAGGGGCCGAGGGGAAGCATGCTTTCGACGGGTGGGGTCGATCGCGGGAGCGCTCGTGCACCGACGGGTGCGTCTGCGGAGGGCTCGTGAACCGGGCAGAGGAGTCGCGGGAGGGGTGTGCGGGCAGCAGCGGGACCAGCCTGAGCGACGCTCGGCAACCGTGAAACGAGCGGTCGGGGGCACACAGGCAACTGGGCGGTTCGGCCGCCGAGGGGAGCAGACCCCCTGGGAACCGGTCGTCGAGAGGGCCGGCATGTGCGAACCGGCCCCGCGGAACGGGCGGGAACTCGGGAACTGCCCCTGGCCGCCCTCTGCCCTTCCCCTCCCGACTCTCGACCTCTTCCCCGGTCCTCTGTCCCTCCTCCTCTCGGCCCCTTCCCTCCCTCCTCTCGTCCCTGCCCCGGCAGGTACTCGGCCTCTCTCCTCGTCCCCGTCGGCCTCCTGCTCCCCCGCTGTCCCAGCAGGCCACGAAGCCGCTGCCCCCACCCTCGCCGTGGCCCGTGGACCCCGACTCCGCCGCATTCGGGATCGTGCGGGAGAATGGGGTACGTGACTCGGATCGTGATCATCGGTGGCGGACCCGGCGGCTATGAGGCGGCGCTGGTGGCCGCGCAGCTCGGCGCGGAGGTGACCGTCGTGGACTGCGACGGTCTGGGCGGGGCGTCGGTGCTGACCGACTGCGTGCCGTCGAAGACGCTCATCGCGACCGCCGAGGTGATGACCACCTTCGACTCGTCGTACGAGGAGCTGGGCATCATCGTCGCCGACGACACCCCGTACATCGACACGCCCGCGCGTGTCGTCGGGGTGGACCTCGGCAAGGTCAACCGGCGTGTGAAGCGGCTCGCGCTGGCGCAGTCGCATGACATCACCGCCTCCGTGACACGCGCCGGCGCGCGGGTCATGCGCGGGCGCGGGCGGCTGGAGGGCCAGCAGGACCTCGACGGGTCGCGCAAGGTCGTCGTCCGCGCCGCGGACGGCTCCGAGGAGACCCTGATCGCCGACGCCGTCCTCATCGCCACCGGCGGCCACCCGCGCGAGCTGCCCGACGCGCAGCCCGACGGGGAGCGGATCCTCAACTGGACGCAGGTCTACGACCTCGATGAACTGCCCGAAGAGCTGATCGTGGTCGGGTCCGGTGTGACGGGCGCCGAGTTCGCCGGTGCCTACCAGGCGCTCGGATCGCGCGTCACCCTCGTCTCCAGCCGCGACCGCGTGCTGCCGGGCGAGGACCCCGACGCCGCCGCCGTCCTGGAGGACGTGTTCCGGCGGCGGGGCATGAACGTCATGGCGCGCTCCCGGGCCGAGTCCGCCAAGCGGGTGGGCGACCGGGTCGAGGTGACCCTCGCCGACGGGCGCGTCATCAGCGGCACCCACTGCCTGATGGCCGTCGGCGCCATCCCGAACAGTGCCGGCATGGGCCTGGAGGAGGCCGGGGTCAAGCTCAAGGACTCCGGGCACATCTGGACCGACAAGGTCTCGCGGACCTCGGCCCCCGGTGTGTACGCCGCCGGTGACGTCACCGGCGTGTTCGCCCTCGCCTCCGTGGCCGCCATGCAGGGTCGTATCGCCATGTACCACTTCCTCGGCGACGCGGTGGCCCCGCTGAATCTGAAGACCGTGTCGTCCAACGTCTTCACCGACCCCGAGATCGCCACCGTCGGCTACACCCAGGCCGACCTCGACGCCGGGATCATCGACGCCGTCGGCGTGAAGCTGCCGCTGCTGCGCAACCCGCGCGCGAAGATGCAGGGCATCCGCGACGGCTTCGTCAAGATCTTCTGCCGGCCGGGCACCGGTATCGTCGTCGGCGGCGTCGTGGTCTCCCCGCGCGCTTCGGAACTGATTCACCCCATCTCGATCGCGGTCGACAACAACCTGACCGTGGAACAGATCGCGAACGCGTTCACCGTGTACCCGTCCCTGTCGGGCTCGATCGCCGAGGTCGCCCGCCAGCTCCACACCCGCAAGGCGGGCGGCGGCGTCTGACGAGGTCACACGGCGGTACGAGGGCGGGTCCGGGCCGGTCGGCGGTCCGGACCCGTTGCGTTTACGTCCCGGATGGCCCCTATATCACTCCTCGCCCCACGGTGCGAACAACTTCTGTTATTCGGCGCAAACTGCTGAAAGCAGATGGTCGTTGGCGTTACTGTCAGTTTCGTGTTCGCTGCAGAACGTCGCCAATTGATCCTCGAAATGGTGCGGGCCAATGGAGCCGTGTCGCTCCGTGAGCTCGCCCGCGTCGTCCAGACCTCCGAAGTGACCGTACGGCGGGACGTGCGCGCTCTGGAGGCAGAAGGACTCCTCGACCGCCGGCACGGCGGTGCGGTATTGCCGGGCGGGTTCACGCGGGAGTCCGGCTTTCCGCAGAAGTCTCATCTCGCGACCGCCGAGAAGACGGCCATCGCCGACCTCGCCGCGAGCCTCGTCGAAGAGGGCGAGGCCATCGTGGTCGGGGCGGGGACCACCACGCAGGAGCTGGCACGCCGGCTCGCGCGGGTCCCCGGGCTGACCGTCGTCACCAACTCCCTGTTGGTGGCCCAGGCGTTGGCCCACGCCAACCGTGTGGAAGTCGTGATGACCGGCGGTACCCTGCGCGGTTCCAACTACGCCCTGGTCGGCTCCGGCGCCGAGCAGTCCCTCCAGGGGCTGCGTGTCTCCAAGGCCTTCCTCTCCGGGAGCGGACTGACCGCAGAGCGCGGCCTGTCCACGTCCAACATGCTGTCGGCGTCCGTCGACCGGGCGCTGGTCCAGGCCGCCGCCGAGGTCGTCGTCCTCGCCGACCACACCAAACTGGGCACCGACACGATGTTCCAGACGGTGCCGACCGATGTGATCACCCGACTGGTCACCGACGATCCGCCGGGCCACGACGACCGCGCGGTCACCGAGTTGCAGGCCCTGGCCGATCAGGGCGTGCAGATCTCCGTGGCCGGGGCGTCGGGCGGCGGAGCCACCGGCGGCGATCCCGCACCGGCACGCCAGTCCCGCCGGGACATGCCGCTCCCGGGCCCTCGCCGGAACCAGGTCCATGGCACCGCGCCCCAGTTGCGCACGGCCACGGTGCTGGGGGAGCAGCCGTCGACCGGCGAGCGGGAGAGGGAGCGAGCGGCCCGCGTGGCGGACCTGCGCCGCCGGTGAACGTGGTGGCGGCGACGCCCCGGGCGAGCCCCGCGGACACGAACGCCGCCACCGCCGGCCGCCGGCTCACCACGGCCACGGGCCGCCGGCTCACCACGGCCACGGGCCGCCGGCTCACCACGGCCACGGGCCGCCGGCTCACCACGGCCACGGGCCACCGCTTCACCACCGCCCGGGACCGCCCTTTCGCCGCGCGGTTCCGGCCTGCCGGTTCGCCATGGTCTCGGGTTGCCCGTTCGCTGCGGTTCCGGCGCGTTGGGCCATCACGGCTTGGGGGCGCCTGTTTGCAGCGCGGTTCCGGCCTGTCGGGTCGCCATGGTCTCGGGTCGGCAGTTTGACGCGGTTCCGGCCCGTCGGGTCACCACGGCTTGGGGTCGCCCGTTTGCCGCGCGGTGCCGGCCCGCCGGTTCGCTTCGGTCTCGGGTCGGCCGTTTGCCGCGGTTCCGGTCCGCCGGGCGTCACGGCTTATTGTCGGCTGTTTGCCGCGCGGCTCCGACCCGTCGGGGTCAGCACCGCTTCGGTCGGCCGTTTGCCGCGGTTCCGGTCGGCCGGGCCGCCACCTTTCGGGGTGATCGGTTCACCACCTCGCTACGGTTTCAGGCCCCGCAGCGTCAGGGTCAGTAGGCGGTCGGCCAGCTCCGGGTCGTCCGGGGTTTCCTCGGCCGCCAGCGCGATCGCGTGGGTGAGCTGGAGCAGATCGCCGATCGACACGTCGTCCCGTACCGCGTGAGCCCGCTGCGCCCGTGTCAGGAGGGCCGTGCCCGCCTCGCGGATCGGGGCGCAGCACCGGGCCAGGTCCGAGGCGTCCTCCTCGATGCGGGAGTCGGCGTACGACACCGTCATCAGGGCCTTCGCCAGACCCCGGTATTCACTCGCGCGAGTGATGATGTCGCGCAGCCAGATGACCAGTGCGGTGCACGGCTGGGGCGCGGCGAGCTGCTCCCGGGCCCGGGCCAGCAGCTCCTGCACCGCGTCCTCGAAGACCGCGCCGAGGAGGGCCTGCCGGTTCGGGAAGTGGCGGTACAGCGTGCCGATCCCGACGTCCGCGCGGCGGGCGATGTCCTCCAGCGAGGCGGTCGTGCCATGGGCCGCGAAGGCGAGGCGGGCCGCCGTGAGGAGGCGCTCGTGGTTGCGGCGGGCGTCTGCCCGCATGGGGCGGACGCCCGCCGGGGGCCGGGCCGCCGACGGCCGCGCTCCTGCCGGGGGCCCGGCCGGGGTGGTGCTCACCGTGGCCTCACCTGCTCTCCTCGCTGGGGTCTCCTCAGCCTAAGAGCTCGGGCGGCCCGGCGAGTTGCCGCGGGGACGAGACGACCCCCGCGGCCCTGACGGGCGCGGGGGTCGTCTCGTCGTACCGGTGCTCAGTCCTTGATGTCGCAGATCGCCGCGCCCGACGTGATGGAGGCGCCGACCTCCGCGCTCAGGCCCTTGATCGTGCCGGAGCGGTGGGCGTTGAGGGGCTGCTCCATCTTCATGGCCTCCAGGACGACGATGAGGTCGCCCTCCTTGACCTCCTGGCCCTCCTCGACGGCGACCTTCACGATCGTGCCCTGCATCGGGGAGGCGAGGGTGTCGCCGGACGCCGCGGGACCCGACTTCTTCGCCGCGCGGCGCTTGGGCTTGGCGCCCGCGGCCAGGCCGGTGCGGGCCAGGGTCATACCGAGAGCGGCCGGGAGGGAGACCTCCAGGCGCTTGCCGCCGACCTCGACGACGATCGTCTCGCGGTCCGTCTCGTCCTCGGGCTCGGCGGTGTCCGCGGGAGCCGCGAACGGCTTGATCTCGTTGACGAACTCCGTCTCGATCCAGCGGGTGTGGACCGTGAACGGGTCGGTGGAGCCGGTGAGTTCGGGAGCGAACGCCGGGTCCTTCACGACCGCGCGGTGGAACGGGATGGCCGTGGCCATGCCCTCGACCTGGAACTCCTCCAGGGCGCGCGCGGCACGCTGGAGGGCCTGCTGCCGGGTGGCGCCGGTGACGATCAGCTTGGCGAGGAGGGAGTCCCAGGCCGGGCCGATGACGCTGCCGGACTCCACGCCCGCGTCCAGACGGACACCGGGGCCGGACGGCGGGGCGAACGTGGTGACCGTTCCGGGGGCCGGGAGGAAGTTGCGGCCCGGGTCCTCGCCGTTGATGCGGAACTCGAAGGAGTGGCCGCGCAGCGGCGGGTCGTCGTAGCCCAACTCCTCGCCGTCGGCGATCCGGAACATCTCACGGACCAGGTCGATACCGGTGACCTCCTCGGTGACCGGGTGCTCGACCTGGAGGCGGGTGTTGACCTCCAGGAAGGAGATCGTGCCGTCCATGCCGACGAGGAACTCCACCGTGCCGGCGCCGACGTAACCGGCCTCCTTCAGGATGGCCTTCGACGCGCGGTACAGCTCCGCGTTCTGCTCGGGCGACAGGAACGGCGCCGGAGCCTCCTCGACCAGCTTCTGGTGGCGGCGCTGGAGCGAACAGTCACGGGTCGAGACGACGACCACGTTGCCGTGCTTGTCCGCCAGGCACTGGGTCTCGACGTGACGCGGCTTGTCCAGGTAGCGCTCCACGAAGCACTCGCCCCGGCCGAACGCCGCGACCGCCTCACGGACCGCCGAGTCGTACAGCTCCGGCACCTCTTCCAGGGTGCGGGCCACCTTCAGACCACGGCCACCGCCGCCGAACGCCGCCTTGATGGCGATGGGCAGACCGTGTTCCTCGGCGAACGCCACGACCTCGTCGGCGCCCGACACCGGGTCCGGGGTGCCCGCGACCAGCGGGGCGCCCGCGCGCTGGGCGATGTGACGGGCCGCCACCTTGTCGCCGAGGTCACGGATCGCCTGCGGGGGCGGGCCGATCCAGATCAGGTCCGCGTCCAGCACGGCCTGGGCGAACTCCGCGTTCTCCGAGAGGAAGCCGTAGCCCGGATGGATCGCGTCCGCTCCGGAGTCCTTGGCGGCCTGGAGCACCTTGGAGATGTCCAGGTAGCTGGTGGCGGGGGTGTCACCGCCCAGGGCGAACGCCTCGTCCGCGGCACGCACATGCAGTGCGTCCCGGTCCGGATCCGCGTACACGGCCACGCTCGCGATCCCGGCGTCCCGGCACGCCCGGGCGACGCGGACAGCGATTTCGCCTCGGTTGGCGATCAACACCTTGCGCACGATGGCTCCCTCTCCTTGAAACAAGCCGAGTTTAGGGACTGCCGACACGGCGTTTCGACCCGTCCTCAATGGTGACCTTGCCCACACGGAGCGTGAATCGAGGCTCGCTCGACCCGCGAAATCCCTTGTCGCACCGCATCACGCAGGACTCCACCCGAAAACCCTAGCCCTCCACTGTGGTCAAGGTCTCTGTGCGGCCGCGCTGCGGCCGGTTGGGTTTCTTTGTGGAATCCCTACTAATGGCCCAACGTTTCTTTGCTCTCGTGAGAACCCTTGTCCCCGGGTTTACCCGTTAGTAGCGTTCGCGATGTCCTGAACACGTACTTGGGGTAACGGTGCCCCGGTGGGAACGGCGCGGCAGGGAAAGTGGGTGGGTGGCGGTGATCCGCAGACCGGTGGCGGTGGTCACGGCGATCGTGCTGTTCGCGGAGGGGCTGGGGATCGCCCTGCTCCAGTGGTTCCTCGGCACCGTCGTCGACCGGCAGAAGATGTCCCTCGCCGGGCTCGACCCCGACGCGATGTCCCTGTCCTCGAAGGCCGGGGGTGTCGTCTTCGGGCTCTACTTCGCGTTCTGCGGGGTCGTCGCGCTGCTCGTCGCGGTACGGGACCGGCCCGCTGCCGGGCTCGGGCGTGTCGTGCTCATCAGCGTGGCCGTGGTGCACGGCCTGCTCGGTGCGCTCACCGTGGGGCTGGTCGGGTGGGGCGCGTTCGTCTTCATGATGGTGGTGCTGGCGCTCGTGGTGCTCACCCTGATGACCTACGACCGCAAGACGGGCATCGGGGAGCCGGGCCCGGACGAGGAGGGCGCGCCGGCCGCGCCCGTCGCGCCGCCGGCCGCCGGAGCGTCCTGAGCCGCCGCTACGGGGCTCGGGGGGTCCACAAGTCGGTGATGGCCACGTCCAGTTGGGCCAGCAGACGGCGCACCAGGGGAAGGCTGATGCCGATCACGTTGCCGTGGTCGCCGTCGATGCCGTCGATGAACGGGGCCGAGCGGCCGTCGAGGGTGAACGCGCCCGCGACGTAGAGGGGTTCGCCCGAGGCCACGTACGCGGCGATCTCCTCGTCGGTGGGGTCGCCGAAGTGGACGACCGTGGAGGCGGTCGCGGAGGTGTAGCGGCCGGTGGCGGTGTCGTAGACGCAGTGGCCGGTCTGGAGGGTGCCGGCGCGGCCGCGCATCGACTTCCAGCGGGCCGTGGCCTCCTCGGCGTCGGCGGGCTTGCCGAGGGCTTCGCCGTCCAGGTCGAGCACCGAGTCGCAGCCGATGACGAGGGCGCCCTTGACCTCGGGCTTCGCCGCGACGACGGAGGCCTTGGCCTCGGCGAGGGCGAGGGCCAGCTCGGCGGGGGTGGGGGCGGTGACGGCGTCCTCGTCCACACCGCTGACGATCACCTCGGGGTCCAGGCCGGCCTGGCGCAGCAGGTTGAGGCGGGCGGGGGACTGCGAGGCGAGCACCAGACGGCGCCGGGGGTGCGGTTCGGTCATGCGGTCAGGGTAGCGGCGGGCGCGCGGGGCGGCCGGGCCGTCGCCGCCCGGCGCTCAGAGGATGCCCAGGACCAGCATCGCCAGGACCATGGCCAGGGCCATGAGGATGCTGAGCCGGCGGAGCATGTCCTGGGTGTCTCGGAGTTCCTTGGGCGGCTCGTTCTCAGGGTCGGACCACAGCATGCTCCGATGGTGCGGGGCGCTGTGGTCCGGACGCCTGAGTACGCGTACTCATGTTGAGGCCGGCCGTCCGCTCAGCCGGGCCAGTAGCTCCGGCTCCAGGACGTGGGACCCGGCGCGGGCAGCCGGTGCGCGGCGATGCGGGACGGGTCGGACCAGGAGTCCCGGGGGGTGGGCGCGCCGGACGGCTGTGTGGCCGCCGCCGCGGCGCGCGCCTGGACCACCGCCAGGGCGGCGGCCAGCTCCTCGGGGGTCGGGTTGCCCCGTACGACTTTGATCACGATGGCTCCCGTCGGGTCTAGAGGGGGATGTTGCCGTGCTTCTTCGGTGGCAGGGACTCCCGCTTGGTGCGGAGCTGGCGCAGACCGCGGACGATGTGGCGGCGGGTGTCCGAGGGCGTGATCACGGCGTCGACGTAACCGCGTTCGGCGGCCGTGTAGGGGTTGAGGAGGGTGTCCTCGTACTCCTGGATCAGGCGGGCCCGGACCTCCTCGCGCTCCTCCTCGGAGGCGGCGGCGATGGTGCGGCGGTGCAGGATGTTGACCGCGCCCTGGGCGCCCATGACGGCGATCTGGGCGGTCGGCCAGGCGAGGTTGAGGTCGGCGCCGAGGTGCTTGGAGCCCATGACGTCGTAGGCGCCGCCGAATGCCTTGCGGGTGATGACCGTGATCAGCGGGACCGTGGCCTCGGCGTAGGCGTAGATGAGCTTGGCGCCGCGGCGGATGATGCCCTCGTGCTCCTGGCCGACGCCCGGGAGGAAGCCGGGGACGTCGACGAACGTCAGGACGGGGACGTTGAAGGCGTCGCAGGTGCGGACGAAGCGGGCCGCCTTCTCCGAGGCGTCGATGTCCAGGCAGCCGGCGAACTGCAGCGGCTGGTTGGCGACGATGCCCACGGGGTGGCCCTCGACACGGCCGAAGCCGGTGAGGATGTTCGGCGCGAACAGGGCCTGGGTCTCGAAGAACTCGGCGTCGTCCAGGACGTGTTCGATCACCGTGTGCATGTCGTACGGCTGGTTCGCGCTGTCCGGGACGAGGGTGTCCAGCTCGCGGTCCTCGTCGGTGACGGTGAGGTCCGCCTGCTCGGGGAAGGCCGGGGGCTCACTGAGGTTGTTCGAGGGCAGGTACGACAGGAGCTGCTTGACGTACTCGATGGCGTCCTTCTCGTCGCCCGCCATGTGGTGGGCCACGCCCGAGGTCGCGTTGTGGGTGCGGGCGCCGCCCAGTTCCTCGAAGCCGACGTCCTCGCCGGTGACCGTCTTGATGACGTCGGGGCCGGTGATGAACATGTGCGAGGTCTGGTCGACCATGACCGTGAAGTCGGTGATCGCGGGGGAGTAGACCGCGCCGCCCGCGCAGGGGCCGACGACCAGGGAGATCTGGGGGATCACGCCGGACGCGTGGGTGTTGCGGCGGAAGATCTCGCCGTACATGCCGAGGGCCATGACGCCCTCCTGGATGCGGGCGCCGCCGGAGTCGTTGATGCCGATCACGGGACAGCCGGTCTTCAGGGCGAAGTCCATCGCCTTCATGATCTTCTGGCCGAAGACCTCGCCCAGGGAACCGCCGAGGACGGTGAAGTCCTGCGAGAACACGGCGACCGGGCGGCCGTCGACCGTGCCGTAGCCGGTCACGACACCGTCGCCGTAAGGGCGGTTGTGCTCCATGCCGAAGTCGGTGGAGCGGTGGCGGGCGAACTCGTCGAACTCCACGAAGGAGTCCTCGTCGAGGAGCAGCTCGATCCGCTCACGGGCCGTCAGTTTGCCCTTGGCGTGCTGCTTCTCGACCGCGCGCTCGGAGCCGGCATGCGTCGCCTCGTGGATACGGCGCTGCAGATCCGCGAGCTTCCCCGCGGTCGTGTGGATGTCGATGGTCGCTGGCTCTTCCGGCTCGGACATCGGGATGCGGCTCCCTGCCTGCTCAGTGGGACGTGAGGGTGACGTTGAATGCGGATGCTCAGAAGTGGGGGCGGTTACTCATCCGTAGCGTAGTGCTGCGCCTACCGTTCGGCAGTGCGGCGTTTACCACACTCCTGCCCCCTTCCGCTTGTGCGATCGGAGCGTCGCGGCGGGACACGTCGGAGGGGTGACATCACGAGAGTGATCGAGCGCCCGTGAACCTCAGCTCGTCAGGGCTGGAATCCGTCTCCTTCTCGCGGGGCGGAGGATGTCAAACCTAGGGTGGGTTGCATGACGAACCCACCAGGTGCACAAGGTGACCCGTCCAGCGGACCGGGTGAGCCGAAGTCGGCCCGCTGGACCGACCTCGGCCGGCCGCCCCTCAACTCCGCCTCCCTGCGGCGGGGCCTGGTGCGGGACGGCGGTCACGGGGGCCTGTACCGCGATGTGGAGGTCGTGCAGCGCACCGGCTCCACCAATCACGACCTGGTGAACCTCGCGGTCCGGGGGGACGCCGAGGAGGGCGCCGTCCTCGTCGCCGAGGAGCAGACGGCCGGCCGGGGCCGCCTCGACCGGCAGTGGACGGCACCGCCCCGCTCCGGCCTCTTCTTCTCCGTCCTCCTCAAGCCCACCGAGGTGCCCGTCCACCAGTGGGGCTGGCTGCCGCTGCTGGCCGGTGTCGCCGTCGCCACCGGGCTGTCCCGCGCCGCCGGCGTCGACACATCACTCAAATGGCCCAACGATGTGCTGGTGACCGTCGGCGGCGAGGACGCAAGGCCGGCGGCATCCTCGCCGCCGACGGTCACC
>NZ_LIQX01000533.1 GCF_001418475.1 Streptomyces ossamyceticus
CGAACTCCTCGTACGGCGCCGGGATCCACTCGCACGACACGGTCCTCGGGCACTCGGTGCCTGCCGCCGCGGCGCCGTACGAGGAGTTCGGCGACAAGGACTACGGCAACCACGACCTGGCCGACCGGCCGGCGTCCCAGAGCATCCGGTACATCGTCGTCCACGACACCGAGGCCACCTGGGACACCACGTTGAAGCTGGTCCAGGACCCGACCTATGTGTCCTGGCACTACTCGCTGCGCTCCACGGACGGGCACATCGCCCAGCATGTGAAGAACAAGGACGTGGCCTGGCACGCAGGCAACTGGTACGTCAACGCCAAGTCGATCGGCCTGGAGCACGAGGGCTTCCTCGCCTCGCCGGACGCCTGGTACACGGAGGCGATGTACCGGACGTCGGCACGGCTGGTGAAGTACCTCGCCGCCAAGTACCGCGTTCCGCTGGACCGCCAGCACATCCTCGGCCACGACACCGTGCCCGGCCCGACGACGGCGACGATCCCGGGCATGCACACCGACCCCGGCCCATACTGGGACTGGCAGCACTACTTCGAGCTGCTCGGCCGGCCCTTCGGCCCGACCGCCGGCCGGAACAGCCGTCTCGTCACCATCCTCCCCGACTACGCGGACAACCGGCCCGAGTTCACCGGCTGTGTGAGCGGCGGGCAGCCGTGCGCGGTGCACGGCTCCAGTGCCGTACGCCTGTACAGCGAGCCCGACACGGCCGCGCCCCTCATCAAGGACATCGGTCTGCGGCCCGACGGGAGCCCCTCCACGATCGATGTGAACGACCTCGGTTCACGGGTCTCCACCGGCCAGCAGTACGCGGTCGCCGAGCGGCGTGGCGCGTGGACGGCGATCTGGTACCTCGGGCAGAAGGCGTGGTTCCACAACCCGGCGGCGCAGCCCACGGCGGTCGGAGCGACCGGGCTGGTCGTGACACCCCGGAAGGATCTCGCGGAGGTCCCCGTGTACGGCAGGGCCTACCCGGAGAAGGAGGCCTATCCGACGGACGTCCCGGCCCAGGCGGTGTCGCCGCTGTCGTACAAGCTCCTCAAGGGTCAGCGCTATGTGGTCGGTGACCGGCTGAAGGGCGAGTACTACTACGCGGTCTCCTTCGACACGTCCGGGCACAGGGTCGTGAGGGGGGACGACGTCTACTACGAGATCCAGTTCGGACACCGGGTGGCGTTCGTGCGGGCGGCGGACGTGCGGGTGCTGCCGGCGATCTGAGGGGCGCGTTGTAGCTCGGGGTGGCGGGGTTCGTCGGCGGGTGCGGGTGGTGTGTGGTTGCTCGCGCAGTTCCCCGC